>JBGPWS010000184.1:0-9108 GCA_041492345.1 Pyrinomonadaceae bacterium
ACTGAGCAGACTAACCGGCAGAGCGACAAAGAATTGAAGATGCGGGTGCGGATCATCGCGCAGACTTTCACCGACCTGTGGCGACACCGTGCGATGCTCAATCCAGTTCGTAGCGGCTTTTACGGCGTCCAACTCGTTTCGCACAAGGTCATGCGCTATCTGGTGCCATTCTTTCTGATGGGCCTCTTCGTCGCATCAGCCGTTCTGGCGCCTGGCTCCCTGGCTTATCGATTGAGTTTTGCGGCGCAGGTGGCCTGTTATGCGTGCCCGGCACTCGCGTGGGTACTGGATCGCGTGGGAATTCGGAGCCGGCTGCTGGCGCTCCCTCAATATTTCATTCTCGCTAATCTGGCGTCGCTGATTGCCTGCTACCAATTTTTGCGCGGCGAGCACTATGCGCGTTGGGAGCCGATTCGTTGATAACGACCGGGTGAAATGAAGCCAAACGTCTTATTCATCATAGATAGTTTCGAGCAGGGCGGCAGCGAGCGCCAGGCGATGCAGCTCTTGCGTCAACTGCATCACAGCGGACAGTGTCGCGTTCATCTCGCTTGTCTGCAGAATCGTGGCTCACTCCGCGCAGAGGCGGATCAACTGGGCATCGGGGAGATCCACGAATACGCGCTCAACAGCTTCTACGATCTCAACTTCACAAAGCAGCTTCGGCGGCTCGGTCATTTCATCAAGGAGAAAGAAATCGACGTCGTTCATACGCACTGCTTCTACACGAACATCTTCGGCATGACCGGCGCGTTTCTCGCGGGTGTGCGCGCCCGCGTTACCTCGAAAGGCGAGACTGACGGTTTTCGAACTCCGATGCAGAAGCGCGCGGAGCGGGCCGCCTTTCGTCTGTCCCACCGGGTGATCGCCAATTGCCTGGTAGTGCAGAATCAATTGATCAGAGAAGGCGTTAGTCCGGCAAAGATCATTCAGCACTACAACGGTCTTGACCTGGAGCGCTTGAAAGTTCGCGACGGGCTTCGACGTGAGGAAGCATTGGCTGCGTTTAGTCTGCCGGCAGAGCGCCGCTACATAAGCATCGTCGCGAACCTGCGCAACCCGGTGAAAGATCACCCGACGTTCTTGCGTGCGGCCGCACGCGTGCGCGCGGCAGTTCCGGATGCGGGATTTGTGATCGCCGGCGAAGGCGAGTTAATGGAGAACCTGCGTGAACTCGCCGTCCAACTTGGAATCAAGGACGACGTGCTCTTTATTGGGAGGTGTGACCGGGTGGCCGATCTGTTGTCCGCTTCCGATATCGGCGTGTTGAGTTCAAAAGCTGAAGGCTTCGCGAATGCGATTCTGGAATATATGGCCGCAGGTCTTCCCGTCGTTGCGACTGATGTGGGCGGCGCGCGTGAAGCGATCGCGGAAGGCGAGACCGGCTATGTCGTGGCGTCGGGTGATGATGAAAGGATGGCTGAACGCATCATCGAGCTTCTTAATGAACCCAAACGCGCGCGCGCAATGGGCGAGCGCGGCAAGTTGATTGCCGCGGAAAAATTTTCCTGTGACCGGCATCTACAGAACACGCTTGAGTTGTATGACGAGTTGCTGTCAGCACCAAAGCCTGCTCCTTCACGGATTGGCCACGAATGGCGACTGAACGAATAGGAGCGTTAGCAGCGCAGCCGAGTACTTGGTCTGCCAACAAGCCTGCCAAGGCGCGAGCCAAAGAGAGAGCGAGTCGTCGACGGCGCGTTTTCCTCATCGTTGCACTCTGGCTGGTAGTGTTGTGGCCTTTACTCGCGTGGCTCGGAGCGCGCCTGCTGATCGTCAAATCTGATTTGGCTGCGGCTGACGCCATCGTGGTGATGAGCGGCTCTTCGACTTACCTTGAACGAGCGGACTGGGCTGCCAGGCTTTATCAGGAAGGGCGCGCGCCGGTCATCATCCTGACTAACGACAGCCTGATAAGCGGGTGGGATAAGTTTGGAGAGCGCAACCCGTACTTCTATGAGTTGGCCGCGAGAGAGTTGCAGAAGCGTGGTGTTCCGGAATCAAAGATACAAGTTGTTTCTGATATCGCTTTGGGGACCTATGAAGAGAGCCTGGGCCTGCGAGATTACGCCACCGCGCACAAATTAAGGCGGCTCCTGGTCGTCACTTCCGCCTATCATTCGCGGCGCACGCTGTGGTCGATGCGTCACGCCTGCGAAGGCAGCGGAATTGAAATAGGAATCGATAGTCCACCCCCGGGCTGGCAGACGCCTTCGACGTCAAGGTGGTGGTGGCATCGTTGGGGATGGAAAGTCGTCGCGGGCGAGTACGCAAAATTGATTTATTACAGGATGCGGTATTGATGAAGTGGCACAGACTTTCAGTCTGTGAATCCTTAAGTGGACTGATCACAGACTGAAGTCTGTGCCCACTAATTTGCCTTTCGAGCATTCAGGACTTCACGATAAATCTCAACCAAGGATCGCGCGTAGTTGTCCGGCGTATATAGGGTGTCGACAAGCGTCGCTGCGTTCGTCGTCAAACGTTGTGCTAGTTCTGCGTCCTTTAAGACACGTGCAATCGACGCGGCGAGTGAAGGCGGATCGTTTGGCAGAACCAATAGAGCGCTCTCGTTATTTTCAACCATCTCAGGAACGCCGCCCACCGCGGTTGCCACCAGCGGAACATTCGCAGCCATCGCTTCCAGCAGAACGTTGGGAGAGCCTTCGCTGTGTGATGGCAGAACGAACACATCCGCCAACGCATAGAAGGTGTGGACGTCGCTAACCTGGCCGGTGAAGATAACGCGCTCTTTGCAGCCGAGTGATTCGGCAGCAGCTTCCAATCTGGCGCGCTCGGGTCCATCGCCAACAATGATCAGCTTGCACGACATTTCAGGTTTTGTTTCGCGCAGGCGATTAAATCCCTCAAGGAGATCGAGGTGAGCTTTCTCGCGCGACAAACGGCCGACAGAGAGCATGACTCGTTCGTCGTCGGTAATACCAAGACGGTTTCTCAAAGTCTCAATGTCCGCGGGGCTCACTGATGGCTGGCGTCTGATCGAATTGTGCTGCACCGAAATCTTTTCGAGCGATACGCCGGTCGAGCCCATCAAGTCATGTGCAAAAGCGCCACAAACTGTGACGAGTCGATCGGCGTGCGGCAGTGACCAGCTATCAAGGCGATTGTAGAGACGCATCTTTCGATCGGTGGCGGTGTAGCCGTGATGAAAAGCGACCCATGGGTATTTCCGCCAAAGACGAGATCGCCACACCAGGAAATGCGACTTAACTGAGTTAGTCACCACCAAGTCAGGCCCGCGACCTGCGACGATACTGCGAAGAGCAGGAATAACGCTGAGATCGAAACGGCGGCGCTCAGGAATAACCTCGACCTCCAATCCCTGTTCGCGTGCGGCGGTCACAAAGTCGCTCAGGGAACTCTGATCACCACGTCGCCGGTCGAAGGTCACCACGCCACCTTCAATCGCTGGAAAGTCAGGCAGGGTCTGATTGAGTTCGCGCGCGGACCGGTGAAACTCCAGCACGGTCTTAGCTACGGCATTGATGCTCGTCGCTTCAACGATAGTCAGAAGTTTGATGGTCGGTGTCATGGTTGAGTCGGTTGATGTAATCGCGTCGCCAGTAACTCTTCATAAGCAGCAAAGAGCGACGCCCCGAGCCTTGACCAGTCATAGCGATCCGAAATGAGCGCGCGCCCGGCGGCCCTGAGATGCTGACGCTGCGATTCATTTTCGACGACGCTGATAATCTCTGCAGCCAGTTGCCCGCTCGTATCGGCGATCAGAATATTTTCGCCGGGTTGCACCGCCAGACCTTCCGCGCCCAGTGTAGTCGATACGACAGGAACTCCTGCCGCCATCGCTTCGAGGATCTTGAGACGACTTCCACCACCAACGTTGAGCGGAACGATGGCCGCGATTGCCTCGCGATAAAATAGCCGTACATCAGGAACCGTGCCGGTGACCTCGATGCCGGGAATTCGAGCCAGCTCGCGAACCTCCGGAGCGGGATCTCGGCCGACTATGGTAAAGACCAGACCCGGTTGACGGTCGCGCACGCGCGGCCAAACTTCGCGCGCGAAATTAACCACCCCATCTATGTTGGCGTGATAGTCCATCGAACCGACAAAGACAATTCTGTTTCTCCCCAGCGCATCATTTCGCGCCGCAGCCGCATTTTCGATCTGAGCGTCAGAGTAGTAAGCCGTGTCGACGCCATTTTCAATCACGAAAATGCGCGCGTCCGGGTTGAGCGCGCGCAGCCGTTCGGCATCTCTCTCGCTGACTACAACGTGTGCATCAAATTCGCGCGTGGCCCGGCGCTCGAACTCACTCATTAGTCGTGCGGTTTTTCCCGCATAAGCCTTACGCAGAAGATTCGGTTCACGCTCGCTGTACCGCAGCATCAGTTCAGACTCGATGTTGTGCCAATCGCAAGTTACGAGCGGGCGGTTGCGCGCCGCGCGAATGATCGGCAGATAGTCCATCAAATGAATGCTTTCGACCTGCACGATGTCGAAATCCTTCTCGTTAAGGATGCTTTCCAGTGCCTTCTTCATCGAGTTGGTCGTGTAATTCAGCACCGGCAGAGGAGTTCGCCCCCACAATCCTCGGAGCACCTTCGCGAACGTGTAGGCAGCATCTCGTTTGACGATGATTATTTTTTCATAACGATTTTCGATCTTAGTTGACGGTTCCCCGTGGTCATTGAAGGCCAGGAGCGTGACGCGAGTGCGTTGCGCCAGCACGTGGGCGAGGTGATAGTTTCGCAACTTCGCCCCAGTGTCGAGCGGCCAACAAACTCTCGGCGCGAACTGCAACACGCGCATGTTCGAATCAGATGGTTTCAGGATGAATCTCCAATTGACGAGCGGTGGCTACGCCCGACTCTTGATTCTAACGGTTAAATCGATGCATTCCGAGGAAAATTTCCCGTAATCAGCCAAAATTAGCTGGATTCCGGGCGCCCTTCATCCTGTATAATAATCGTGGCAATTCTGCCGCCCTCCTGACTGCGGCCCACCACACGAGCCCACTCTGAGACACGCTTTTCCGAGATGATTTCCGGGACTTCAAAACAGCAGCAGCCTGTGCTCGACGACGAGAATAGTCATTTTCGTACCGATCACTTGCAAGATGATTTGGGCGGCCGCTCAGCTCGCGGCGGCGCGGTGACTTTGGCTGCGCAGGTCTTCAAGTTTGTCTTCAGCACCGTGGCGACGATCGTACTCGCGCGATTGCTGACACCGGAAGACTACGGCTTGATCGGGATGGTCGCCATCCTCATCAATTTCGTCGGCATGTTTCAGTATCTGGGCCTGTCAACCGCGACCGTCAAATGGTCTGAGCTGAATCATCAGCAGGTCAGCACTTTGTTCTGGGTAAACATGGCCCTGAGCGTCGCGATCATGCTGGTCACTATCGGCAGCGGTCCTCTGCTCGCCTGGTTCTATAAAGAGCCTCGCCTGATCGGAATCACCACCGGCTATGGAATCACGATTCTATTTGCCGGTCTCGCAATTCAGCACGAAGCAATTCTAACAAGACAGATGCGATTCACCGCGATTGTGATCGTCGAAGTCGTCGCGCTGCTGATTGGTTTTGTCTCAGCCGTTGTCGCCGCCTGGCATGGCGCGGGTTATTGGGCGCTGGTGCTGAATCAACTGGTGATGACGTCAATAACCGTCGTCGGCGTTTGGGTTGCTTGCCGCTGGCGGCCGGGATTGCCCGCGCATGGGATTGGGATTCGATCGATGTTGTCATACGGCGGAAATCTTACCGGCTTTAACGTGATGACTTTCTTCTCGCGGAACCTGGATAACGCGCTGATCGGAAAGTTCTGGGGCCCTTCTCAACTGGGCGTGTACTCGCGAGCTTATCAAATGCTGCTGATGCCGATGCAGCAAATCAACGCGCCGCTCTCGGCCGTCGCCGTCCCGGCATTGAGTCGCTTGGCTGATTCTCCCGAACGCTATCGCGCCGCCTATCTAAAAATTCTGGAAAAGATCGTGATGATCACGATGCCATTGGGCGCGCTCATGATCGCTACGTCTGACTGGATGGTACTGCTCCTGTTAGGTCCGCAGTGGCGCGAGACCGGGCGCATCTTCATGCTGCTTGGCATAGCAGCGATGATTCAGCCGGTGACTAAAACTTCGTGGTGGTTGTTTTCGACGCAGGGTCGCACGCGAGAGTTGTTTCACTGGGGATTGTTAGGCGGAGCGATCGCAATCGTTTCGATCGTCGCCGGTTTGCCGTGGGGAGCGACGGGCGTCGCCGCGTCTTATGCCGTGGCTGATCTGTGCATTGCGACACCGCTTCTATTCTGGTACGTGGGCCGGCGAGGGCCGGTCCGAACCATCGACTTCTATCGCACCATCGCTCCGGTTTCGGCCGCGTCGGTGTGTTCGCTCGCGACCTTGTTCCTTTGTCGCTCGTGGTTGAATGCCGTGCCGAATCTACTCGCGCGCCTGAGCATTGCCTTCGGAATTACCGTAGCGGTTTCGCTGCTCGTTTTGTCCGCATTGCCGGCGGGAAGGTTGGCGATGCGAAGCCTTAAAGAAACTCTCCTGCTGCTCTTAAGGCGCAATCGCGACTCTGTCGCCGAGCCGGCCAAATGACCATGCTAAAGAAGTTCAAGCAAGCCACACTTCAATCTCTTAAGTCAGCCGGAGTCTCGACGCTGGTTCACAACAGTCGTTGGCGCCGGCAGAGACTGTTGATTCTCGCCTATCATGGAATTTCTCTGTCCGACGAACACCTTCATAACGGCTCGCAATTCATTTCCGCGGACTTGTTTCGCACGCGCCTGGAGCTGCTCAGGAAATCAAGCTGTGCAGTTTTGCCTCTCGGTGAAGCCGTGGAACGGCTTTACGCGAACGATCTCCCTGACCGGGCAGTGGCGATAACGTTCGATGACGGCACTTCCGATTTCTATCGACGAGCGTTTCCTCTTATTCAGGAGTTCGGGGTCCCGGTAACGCTGTATCTGACGACGTTCTACTCTTATTACCAGCGGCCGGTGTTCGATCTGATGTGCTCTTACCTGCTCTGGAAAGGGCGGAGCAATGTTCTGGATTTGAAAAGGCTTACCGGACAAGATCTGAAAACAGATTTAAGCAGAAACGAGTCGCGCGCGGCAGCGCTCAGTCAAATCCATGCCTTCGTTCGGGACCAGAAACCATCTGCTGACGAGAAAGACGCATTTGCTGCTTCGCTGGCGGCGCACCTGGATGTCGACTACGACGCTCTGCTCGAGCAACGAATGATGCACAACCTGACACCGGACGAAGTCAGTCAACTGGCCCTCGGCGGGATTGATGTTCAGTTGCATACTCATCGTCATCGGACTCCCATGGATCGCCAGCTCTTCCTGCGTGAGATCGAAGACAACCGGAAGAGTATTCAAGAGATGACGGGGAAGGACCCCACGCATTTCTGCTATCCGAGCGGAGCTTATGACCTGAAGTTTCTGCCCTGGTTGCGAGCGGCGGGAGTTGTTTCCGCCACCACCTGTGAATCAGGCTTTGCCTCGCGAAGTTCGAACGGGTTGTTACTGCCGCGATTTCTGGACAACGCCACGCTGTCGCCAATTGAGTTTGAAAGTTGGTTGACGGGGATATCGGCTGCCCTGCCTCGCCGCCGAGTGGGCGCGCGAGCGTACGGGGGAGGAACATCATGACGCTGATCGCCGGCATCTTCTCTCGCAACGATCGACCGCTGACAGACTCAGCTTGCGCGGGCCTGCAGCAAACGATCTCTCGGAATCCGACTGACGAGGTTGAGATTTTCAGGGATCACCGAAGCTGCTTCGCCAAGGTAGACATCGGAGCATTTCGCGAGCCCGGCTTTTTCAGGGACGCGAATGGCGCGTTGTCTCTGTTGGCAGGCGAGCCTCTGCTCCGTGATCGCGAAACCCCGGCGCGCGCGAACCGGCTACAGGACCTGACTGCCATTCACGAGCAATGCCTGAAGAATGATTCGAACATTCTGCGCGAAGCTGACGGAACCTTTTGCCTGGTGCACTACCAACCACAAACGGGGACGCTCTCTCTCGTCGCTGACAAGGTGGGCGTCAGGCCTCTTTATTTTTGGCTTGACGACGAGCTGATTGTTTTTGCGAGCGCGCTACGCATCCTTGAAGAGCTTTCGTTCGTGCCGAAGAAGATGGACCTTCGTGCGGTGACCGAGGTCGTGGCGCTGGGAACACCGCTGGCCGATCGCACACCCTACACCGGCATCTTCTTTCTTAAGCCGGCCCAGATCGTACAGATAACAAATGAAGGAACGTCCCGAAGCTGCTATTGGCGCTGGGACGAAATCAAAACTGAGAGCGATTCTGAGCCAGGGCGTCTCGCGACTGTCTACGATCGTTTTCAATCGGCGATAAAACGCAGAAACAGAAATGATGAAGCGACGGCCGCGTATCTCAGCGGCGGTCTTGATTCGCGTTGTATCGTCGCGGCCCTTTGTCACAACAGCGTGCGAGTGCGCACCGTGAACTTCGCCAGACCGGGAACGCAGGACTACCACTTCGGAAATGATTTTGGCGAGAAGATCGGATCCGCCCACAAGAGTATTCCCAAAGAAAGAGGCGACAACATTCCCGATTATTCGTCGCTGATGGCTAAAGCTTTGGGAGGATCCAATCACGGTCAAGGGCCCGCGGAACGCCCGCAATTGGTTTGGTCGGGCGAAGGCGGAAGTGGTTTGCTCGGCGGTGTTGGCCTCAGCGAATCCGTCGTCGCCCTGATGCGCGCCGGTAAAGTTGATAGCGCGATCGAAGAGTATTTGCAGATCGGTCAGAAAAACATCCCGATCAAACTCTTCAGGCCAGAGATTCTGGAAAGCCTCCGCGATGTTATCAAGCAGGGGATACGCGAAGAACTAAACGAGTCGCAGGCAGAAGACGCAGGCTGGAACTTCTATCTCTTCCTGATGCATACCGACCAGCGGCGCAACTTTATGCGCCATTTTGAGAGCATCGATTTGCACCGGCTGGAATTTCAGTTGCCGTTCTTCGATGCCGGGTTTTTGACATCTGTCATGGCCATGCCACTCGACTGGTGTTTGAAACACAGGTTCTACATCAAATGGTTGTGGCATTTTCCACCGGCCGTGACGGCGGTGCCGTGGCAGGCCTACCC
>JBGPWS010000255.1:0-6742 GCA_041492345.1 Pyrinomonadaceae bacterium
GCCGACCATTGGCCAGTCGGGAAACTTGCCGCGCAACGCCGGCACCGGGCCGGGCATTTTCATTTTCGACTTGAACGTGGCGCGCGAGTTCAAAATTACCGACAAGATCAAATTGCGTCCGGTGGTTGAGTTCGATAACGTACTGAACAAAACCGTATTCAGTTTTGGCAGCGAGTTCATCGACTTCAGCGCCTTTGGCCCAACCTCTTCGGCCGCCACTCGGCAAGCCTTCCTGGATTCCTTCCTCGTCGCCACGCGCACGATGCGTCCGCGCCAGATTCGCGTGGGCGTGCGCCTGGATTTCTGAATTTGGAGTGCGGTGGCAAGCGCAGCGCGACACCGCTTTGGATCACCAGTCACAAACAAACAAGCTGAGTTCTAGATGACCGCCAAAATACCAGACAGAATTTCATGGCCCCACGCTCCGTTGCACGAGCTTTCCGCGCGCGGTACTTATTTTCTTACTGCTGGTACAGACACGGGTTGGTAGGAGTGGCCAATCAGTGTCCATGGTGCTCGGCAAGTTGGTTTGAACGCACGGCTCGGCCAGCTCAAGTAAAAACAATCTACGGTTTCAAAACGGACAAATTGAAGATCCTCGACGAATATGAGGTTGCGCCCGAATGGTAGCTCACTCCAAACCAAAGCGCCGTCGCCGCTTCGCTCTGCCGGCGCACTCCAAAATAAAAAAGCCCCCGCCAGGAAGGCAGAGGCTCTCTCTCTATTAGATTGGTTGCTTCCTGCTATTTAGTGAACTCTATCGTGAGATCCTTTTCGCAAAAATCAAACTTCGCCGCATCGGACTCATCGCCGTCACTCCAGATGGCCTTGAAATACCATTCGCAAGCTCCGTTGTCGGTTGATTTGTCCCAAACCAGCTCTACAGTCGCACCGGCGGCGATGCCGTTACCGATGTCGAAGTAGCCCCATTTCTTTCCATCATCCGACACCTGGATCTTTTTGATGGCCACCTTGGTGTTGTTGTGGACTTTGAATTTGTAGTCGACGTTGGTCTTGGCAATGCCAAGGGTAAAGCTCATCAGCACCAGGGCTGTGGCAAGGATGGCGACTTTGCCGTAATTTCTGTAAACGCGCATTGATTCTTCTTTCTCCATGTTCTTGAATTTGACCGATTGATTGTGTCGAACAGAGGTCGGGGAGACCCGTTCGACTGACAGAGGATAGCCGTTGCGCGCCATTTCCGCAATGTGAGGAGAGTACCCCTGGACCGTGAACCAAACTATTGTTCAAGCCCTGAAGGGGCGAAACAAATCCAGACTTGGGAAAAACGATTTCGCGCCTACAGGCTCCATCGAATCGACATCCTCGTAACCTGGGGCGTTGCCCCAGGCTTTCGCATTGCGCACCTTCGGTGCTTATTGATGCGCATTTCTTAACTTTCCAATCACGATTCCCCCCTTTTGCGCCATTCTCAGTTTACGGTTCACCGTTCACGGTTTACGATGCTCTCATGAAATATCGAACATTGGGACGCACGGGATTGAAAGTTTCCGAACTCTGTCTGGGCACGATGACCTTCGGCGACAATTTCCTGAGTATCGCCGCCGTCGATCAGGCGGGCGCAAACCAGATGGTGGCGCGTTGTTTGGAAGCAGGAATAAATTTTTTCGACACGGCCGACGTTTATTCTTACGGCCAGTCGGAAACGATTCTGGGTCAGGCTTTGAAGGATGCGGGCGTCGCCCGCGACCAGGTGATCGTCGCCACCAAGGTGCGCGGCTCGATGAGCGAAGATGCGGCCAAAGGAACCGGTGATGTGAACAACGTTGGGCTCTCGCGCCAGCACATCTTCGCGTCGATAGAAAACAGTTTGCGTCGACTCGATATCGACTACATCGATCTCTATCAAGTCCACGGCTGGGACCTGCTCACGCCGGTCGAAGAAACTTTGCGCGCGCTCGACGACCTGGTGCGGCAAGGGAAGGTGCGTTACATCGGCTGCTCCAACTGGTCGGCCCGGCACTTGATGAAGGCGCTGGTCCTGTCAGCAGAGAAGGATTGGGCCAGCTTTGTTTCGCTTCAGGCCTATTACTCTCTGGTAGGACGCGATCTCGAACACGAACTGCTACCGCTCTGTCGCGAAGAAGGTGTCGGTGTGTTGCCGTGGTCGCCTTTGTCCGGCGGATTTCTTTCGGGCAAGTACCGGCGCGACAATCCCAATCCTGAAGGCGCGCGGCGCACTAACTTTCAGTTTCCGGCGATTGACGAAGCGCGCGGCTTTGACGCTGTGGAAACTCTCGATGAGATAGCCAAGAAGAAAGGCGCGACCGTGCCGCAGGTGGCGCTGGCGTGGTTATTAGCTCAGCCTGGCGTCACTTCGATCATCATCGGCGCGAACAAAATGTCGCAGTTGGAAGACAATTTGAAAGCCGCGGATATCGAATTAACTGAAGAAGAAGTCGAACAACTCTCTCGCACCACCGCCCCGCCTTCCATGTATCCGCAATGGATGATCGAGCTACAGAATCAGGGGCGAAAGTAACAGTCGGCGGGAAGCAGGAGGCAGAGCGCGGTTTTTTTGGAGTGCGCCGGCAGAGCGAAGCGGCGACGGCGCTTTGGATGTCTGTTGAGACACGTTTACCGGCTATCCAAAGCGGTGTCGCGCTGCGCTTGCCACCGCACTCCAAAATCTGTGTAATCTGTGGACAGTCACTTCAACTCTTCCACAAACTTCTTCATCGCCTCGAGCGTCCGTGCCGGCTGATCCAAATGCGGGCTGTGTCCACAGTCTGCGAGCAGCACAGTGCGCACCGGCGCCTGACATCCGGCTTCGATAGCCTTCACCTGATCCAACGTGCCGTACTGATCATCTTCGCCCTGAATCAAGAGGATCGGCACGCTAATCTGTGGCAGATACTCTTCAATGTTCCAGGACCGAAACTCGGGGTTCAGCCACACATCGTTCCATCCACAAAAAGTCGCGTCGGCATTCTCTCCGTGATAACGCGCCAAGCGCTGCTTCAAACGCCCCCCTTGATCTTCGCTGCAATATTCTTCGGCAATCGCCCTGATGCTATCGAGACCAATTTCTTCAACGAAGACATGCGGAGCTTCCAGGATCAACCCGCGAGTTAAGGTCTTCGCCGAAAGCGAGCTCGGCTTGTTACTGCTACTGTCGTTCCTCTTGCTGTCGTTCCTGTTATTGTCGTCCGTCTTTGTGTTCTTCGTGTCTTCGTGGTGAAAATTCCGTTTGCCGTCCGCGCCCGCATGAATCAGCGCAATTGATCCGCCGTCGCTGTGGCCAACCAGAATCGCTTCGCGTATCTGAAGCGCATCCAGCACCTGAGGCAGCGTCACCAAAGCTTCGTCATGCATGAACCGCACGGCGCGCGGCAACTCAAAAGGATCGGAATTCCCATAGCCCGCGCGGCTATAGACCAGCGCGCCACGTCCCGTCTGAGCCGCAAGTCGTGCGGGAAAATCGCGCCACATGGCGACACAGCCCAGCCCTTCATGCAGGAACACGAGCGTCGGCGCTTCATCAGGCCTCGGCCCATGCCACGCGTACTCAAGCTGCGTATCACCAATTTTCAAATGGGGCATGGCGCAATCTGATCGCTCCGGCGTCGCGAAGTTCGAAGGTTAGTTTGAAAGTGAGAGTATAAGCTGGATCTTTGGAGTGCGCCGACTTGTCGGCGCTTTGGATCTTCACGCTAAAAGCGTGATTGCATTGATACGACTTTGATCCCAGCAGTGAACTGCTGGGCTCTTATCATTCGTCCGCTGCGCGGACTACCACGTTACGGATGTTTGCCCTTGCCTTTGCCTCCCTGAGACTGCGCCGGCTTGGGTTCTTGTTTTTTCGCGCCCTGGGATTGCGGTTTCGTCTCGTGCTTTACCGGCTGCGGAGCCGCCGCACTTCGTGGTGCTGCCGGCTGGGCGGATTGCGGCTTCGTCTCGTGCTTTAACGGCTGCGGAGCCGCTGCCTTACGTGGTGACTCCGGCTTTGCGCTTGGCTTTAGTGGCCGATCCACTTCTGCCGCCTTCGCCGGGTGTCCTACCCGTTCTCCCTGCGCTTGTGGCACAGCCTTTCGCTGGGCCTTCTCCTGTGCCTTTTGTTGCTGCACCTGGGCCTTTTGTTGATTGCTCAGATCACTTCTTTGCTGCTGCTCGAGCTCGCGCGCTTGCCGCGCTGCATCCTTATTGCCTCGCGCTGCTTCGGCAGCCTGCGCGTCGATTTGTTGCTTGCGCGCTGCATCTGGCTGCTGAGCTACTTGGCCGTTCCGCTCATCTTTAAACTTGAGTTTTTGATCCCTGACTTTTTCCGGAACAGGTTCCACGCGCAACGCCCTGGCCAGGTCCCTTCTAAACGGCGGCGCAATTGGCGCGGCGCTGACCATTACCGGCGTGTCGTGAAGCTTCTTAGCAATGCCCGGCGGCAGATCAATCTTGCCGCGGCCCCAGGCGGAATGTAGCACCGCGTTCCGTAGCGGCGTCAGCGTAAGTGGATCGAGCGTGGGCCTTACCCGCGCGAGCATCTGCGGATCGACTCTGGTAACGTAGCGCGGGTCGATAGTGCGGCCAAAATAATCGATCGGCACCACCGTGACTGCGCCCGGCACGCTGAAGTTAACCAGATTAGCCGGAACTACGTCGACTCGCGTCATATAATGGGGCTGCCAGGTTTCATCGTAATAGCGCGCGACATACGGATCACCAGGGCCCAGCGGCACCCAGCCAATCTGATTTTGCTGAGGCGAAACAAACGCCACGAGTGCCGGCGAATATTGCGGCGTCGTGTTGACTGCTTCAGGAATCCAGTACCACTGGTTTCCCACGTTGGCCCAACGTCCATAGTGATATGGAGCGTATCCCCACGGCTCCGAAGAAACCCAGGTCGGTCCGTATGGATAATCGTTGGTCCATGAGCCTTGCTGGTACGGCGTCCACCCCGCATCCACGCGCGGTCGCCAGGCGTTGCCATAACCGTTCACGTTCTGCCAGTCGCCGTAATAATCAAGATCGTTTATCCCCGGTATCGTGTTAGTCACATACTTGTAACTAACGTTGCGCCGGTAAGGATCATAGTAAGAAGGATCATTCTGATAAGCGTCGTAGTTGCTATAGCGACCGTCGTAGGTATTGGGATACTGGGAGCGATAATAATCATCGACCTGATAACCCGCATTACGCCGATCTAAATGCGACAAGGTAACCTCGGCTGCGGTCTGACCGAGCATCGCCAGCATTTCACCTTTGTTAATCTGGCCGCTGCCGCCCAGGCCAACTACCTGCGCCAGCCCACTGAGAACCGAAACGATCGAGCGGTCGTTGTTGATGCCGACGTTGTAGAGACCCGGCTGATTGAAATCGACTGCGCCATATGGCGTCCCTACTTCAAACATCTCGCCGGGAGCCAGATACCCGACATCGAAGAGGGCCGAGCCATCGCGGAGTGCGAGCTGGGTACGGCCATCGGCGAGCGTCACCGCGTCAAGCGAAGTGTTTGGATCGAGCCTGGCAAAATTGCGTCCGCTGAACGCGAGAGAGCAATGCGATTTATCGCGCGTGTAGATGCGGTCACCGACTGAGAACGGCTCGTTGGGCGATGCGGCTACCCATTTCGCATCCGCTCCGTCATTCCCCTGGCTATCAATATTATTGCTTAGGGCCACCTCGCCATCCACGCGTTGTATGCGCGCAGCATTCGGCAGCGCCTCAGCCTCCACATTCTGTTCGTGTCTAAAATAGAGCGCTGTGCCGATACCGGCGATGACTACGGCCAGAGCCACGACGATAATCAGATGTGGCCAAACTTTTATGTTCTTCATGAGACCCCTACCTCCTCAATCACTTCCAATCACGGTTCTCAACAGGAGAGATTGTGGCAATACCTATGCCCGGGACTGCCGGCGATCATTCTAATCGTCGTTCATTGCCAAAGACCTCGCGGTCTTATGAGCGATCCACGGTTCTAAGACGCCGGGGGATTGAGTCAATCTTTGTATGAGCAGGAAAGCGTTCCATCGATTAGTCAGGCTATCGCGACCAAATTGCTTCAGGCTTAGTGAAATTGGTACGGGCTTAGCGAAATTGGTACGGGTCTAACGATAATTCTATTGGAGCAGAGGCGCGTCAATTGCGGTCGTTGACGTACCCCCTTCGAGGCGCTCTTTCCCCCCGCTCCCGCTTGGGAGAGGGCCGGGGGACAGGGCGCGAAGCGTGTCTCCCCTCTCCCATTGGGAGAGGGGCTGGGGGAGAGGGCGCGAAGCCTGAGTCCGCGCAGCGGACGTCCGAAAATAGCCCAGCGATTTATCGCTGGGAATCGGATGGGGTTGGAGAACTGAGTCCGTGCAGCGGACGACTGAACTCATCGTTAGTCAACTCAGCCGTCCGCTTCACGGACTGATTGTATTGATACGACTTTGATCCCAGCAGTGAACTGCTGGGCTATTATCATTCGTCCGCTGCGCGGACTGTCCCGCTCGCTGCAACTCGCGGTTCCGGAACGCGCGCAAAACCCCGGGCCGTATCTTTTACGCGGCTCTGCCGCAGCACATTGCGGAAAGCCTCCGGCTTTCCGGCGCCTTCCCTTTTTCTAACAGAGGCTACGCCTCTGCGGCGCAGCCTCGCCGTGAATCTCAAAATCACACCCACGGTCAGGCGAAGCCTGACCGCCATGTGCGGCGGCAAAACCGCGAAAACTGGACGTAAGTCGGTCTATTGACCTTCACGTTCTGCCGTTTCCGATTTACTATTCAATTGCTATGGCGAAACAAAC
>JBGPWS010000016.1:0-24401 GCA_041492345.1 Pyrinomonadaceae bacterium
AAGCTGGTCGCATTCCCACAGTCTCTTATGAAGACGTGAGCCCCCGGCATCGCCCGCGATGAATATCAGGTTCCTCAGCTTGGCGGATCAGGAGAACAGTCCGCGCAGCCGACGAATGATAATAGCCCACCGATTCATGTATTCCGAAACTCTGCGTACTTTGATCAATTAAGGAATAAAAGCGAGATAACGCAAGGCAAATAGCAGTTTGTCCATCAAGCCCATCCCGATCACATATCAAGGTGTTTTTGGGCGCGATCCGTCTGAGAGAAATCACCTGGCAAGCCTTAACTCACGAGCGTTCCCGCGCGGTGGGATTCAATGACCCGTGTGTAGTCAGGGTGAAGATAAGCGATGTGCCCGCCGACGAGGGTCGCGACTGTAGCGCCACGGAAGGTAAAGCCATTAAAGGGTGTGTTGCGGCTCTTTGATTTCGACCGCGACGCATCGAACGTCCAGGCAAGTTCCGGATCCAGGATTGTTAAGTCGGCTCGCGCGCCTGCGCGCAACGTGCCGCGCGCTTCCAGACTGAGAATACGCGCCGGATTCGTCGAGCATAGTTCGACCAGCCGCTCGAGCGAAATCACACCCTGGTTAACCAGGCGCTCCATCGCCAGGCCCACCGCCGTCTCCAAACCAACAATGCCGAATGGCGCCTGATCGTACTCGAGATCCTTCTCGTCCGCATGATGCGGAGCATGGTCGGTGGCGATCGCGTCGACGGTACCATCACGCAAACCTTCGAGAATCGCATCGACATGATCCTGACTGCGCAAAGGCGGACTCACCTTTGTGTTCGTGTCATAGTCCTGGGCCGCTTCGTCAGTCAGCGTCCAGTGATGCGGCGCAACTTCGCAAGTCACCGGCAATCCTTTTTCCTTGGCGCGCCGCACCGCCTCGATCGCCCCGCGAGTGGAGACGTGAGCGAGATGCACCCGCGCTCCGGTCAACTCTGCGAGCAGACAATTACGTTCCGCATCAACTTCTTCGGCGGCGGCCGGCATGCCTCGCAACCCCATCACGAGCGACCAGTGACCTTCGTGCATCACTCCGCCGCGCGCGAGCGATTGGTCTTCGCAATGATCGATGACGGGCAAGTCGAACCCGCGCGCGTATTCCATCGCGCGGCGCATCATTCCTGCCGTGGGCACCGGGCGGCCGTCGTCGGAAACAGCAATGATGCCGGCGTCTTTCATCTCGCCCATTTCCGCCAACTCCGTCCCGTCGGAATTCTTTGTGATCGCGCCAATCGGGAAAACGCTCGCCAGGCCGGCGCGCTCAGCCTGTTCGATCACAAACCTGGTTACCGCGGCATTGTCGTTTATCGGATCAGTGTTCGGCATCGCGCAAACGGTCGTGAACCCGCCGGCGACCGCGGCGGCAGCTCCGCTGGCGATCGTTTCCTTGTATTCGTGTCCCGGTTCGCGCAGATGCACGTGCATGTCTATGAAGCCGGGCGCCACCACCAACCCGGTGGCATCAAAGACTTCGGCGCCTTCGGGCACCCCATCGCCGTGGCTTGAGAGGCCGACCACTCGGCCGTCCTCGATAAGCAAATTCTTCCCGGTGTTAGTTCCCTGCGCGGGATCGATCACGTAACCGTTGGCGATAAGTAAGCGCATCACTCTTTTCTCTGTGAACCTCTGTGGTCCTCCGTGTCTCTGTGGTAATGATTCTTATTCAGCACTCCCTCTCCTTTTGGGAGAGGGTTGGGGAGAGGGCTTGTGTTCCTCAAGCTTCGCACCCTCCCCTAACCCCTCCCAAAGGGAGGGGAAGAAACCACGTACCTTCATTGAGCGAATAACTTTCCAGTTCGTTCTTTCTTCGCACCGTTTTTCACAGTCGGGGTTCGCTTTACTCCGTTCTCTTTGCCGGCGCCTGCCAACAGGTAAAGAACGGCCATCCGCACCGCCACGCCGTTGGTGACTTGGTCGAGAATTAACGAACGTCCGCCGTCAGCAATCTCTGAAGAGATCTCGATCCCGCGATTTATCGGGCCAGGATGCATCACGATGGCATCGGGCGCGGCCAGGCTCAGGTGGCTCAGATGCAATCCATAATGCACGGCGTATTCGCGCATCGACGGGAAGAACGCTTCGCTCTGCCGCTCTCTCTGAACGCGCAGGATCATTACTACGTCGGCGTCGACGAGCGCGTCTTCAATCTTTCGTTCCACCCGTACACCTTGTTCAATCAAGCCGGCAAATTCGGGTGGCACGAGCGTTCCCGGACCCGCGACGCTGACGGTCGCGCCGAGCTTCGACAGTAAATACACATTCGACCGGGCCACGCGCGAATGCAGAATGTCGCCGATGATTGCTACTTTCAGTCCGTCCAGACGACCCTTGTGTTCACGAATCGTAAGCGCGTCGAGCAGGGCCTGGGTGGGATGTTCGTGCGCGCCATCACCAGCATTCACAATCGCGGCATTACACACGCGCGCCAGATGCGCGGGCGCGCCGGCCGCTGAGTGGCGAACCACAATGCAGTCCGGCGCCATGGCTTCCAGGTTGCGCGCGGTGTCGAGCAGGGTTTCGCCCTTCGAGACACTCGATGTCGAGACACTAATATTTACCGCGTCGGCGGACAGACGCTTGGCCGCAATTTCAAACGACGTGCGCGTACGGGTCGAAGCTTCAAAGAATAGATTGATGACGGTGCGGCCACGCAGGGCGGGTACCTTCTTTATTTCGCGCTTGGAGATGTCGAGGAAAGTCTCAGCCGTGTCGAGCAAATGAGTGATCTGATCGGCTGACAATTCTCGGATGCCCAATAAATGTTTTAGTTTGAAGTTAGTACTCAATTCCTTTAGCGACCCATTATTTTGAACTTTGATCTTTGATCTTTGGACTTTGCCCGCAGGTCCAGCTCGACCATACTCTTCCAACTGACGGTCACTCGAACCAAGTTCTAAGATCAAAGTTCAAAGATCGTCTTCCTTGCAAAAAAAAAGCGGCCATCGGGGCCGCTTCACGCTGCAGCTTCTGCTGCCGGTCGCTCTACGATCACGACCCCTTCGTCTTCGTCAAACTCAGTAAGCATGACCTTTATGATCTCGCTCTTTTTCGTCGGCACCAGCTTGCCAATGTAATCCGCCTGGATGGGCAGCTCGCGATGTTCGTTCCCGCGATCGATCAGTACCGCGAGCTGCACGCGCCGGGGCCGGCCGAAATCAATCAGTTGGTCGAGCGCCGCGCGCACCGTGCGACCAGTGTAAAGCACGTCGTCAATCAGCACGATACAGCGCCCCTCGACATCGCCGGGCAATTCCGTGCCGCTGACAATCGGCTTGGCGCCGACCGTCGAAAGATCGTCACGATACAAAGTTATGTCGAGAATGCCTACCGGCGGGCGCTTGCCTTCAAGATCAGCGATTTTGTCAGCGATGCGGTTGGCCAAAGGGACGCCGCGACGGCGAATGCCAACCAGAACCAGATCAGTCAAGCCGTGGTTTTCTTCTACAATCTCGGAAGCCAGCCGTGCCAGCGCGCGATTGATTCGCGCGCCATCCATGATCCGAGCCTTTTCAGTGAATTCCACCGCGAGGGATACTAACAAGAACCGTTAGTCAGTGACAAGGGCACGAGTGACAAGATAAACTCCTGCTCCGGCTTGGCCATCGTCACTTGTCACTTTATCGCTCAATCGTACGTCCGATTCTGTTCCGGCTACCGCCAGAGTCAGTGCACGAGTTTGCGCTGCATTCGCTTTCGGTCGCTCTCGGCAGCGGGGCCGCCCGAAGATTCGTGGGGCGACGATTTCATCGCGAGCCGTTTGGGAAGCTAAAACGCTTCGGGCTGGAGTTTGCTAATCCAGTCGGACTGGCGGCGGGGTTTGACAAGAATGGAACAGCATCCCAAGCTCTGGCCGCGTTAGGTTTTGGTTTTATCGAAGTAGGTTCGGTAACCAATGAACCACAACCAGGCAATCCGAAGCCGCGACTGTTTCGTCTGGCGCGCGATCGCGCCTTGATTAATCGCGCCGGGTTTAATAACTACGGCGCGGCGCAACTGGCGGAAAATATCAGACGGCATCGGCCCGAATGCGTGCTCGGCGTCAACCTTGGCAAGTCGCGCCACGTTGTTATTGAGGATGCCATACCTGACTACCTGGCCAGCTTCGCAGCGGTTTACGACATCGCAGATTACATCGCAATTAATGTCAGCTCGCCGAACACGGCCAAACTGCGCGAGCTGCAACAGCCCGGAATGCTCGCTGAGTTACTCAAGTGTCTGCAGCAACGCAATGATGAACTCGCGCGCCGTAGTTCGCTTCAGCAGCGAAAGCCCCTGCTGTTGAAAATTGCGCCGGACTTATCTGAGTCTGAAATTGAATCAATCGTGGAGGTCGCGACCCGCTTGCAGATCGCCGGACTGATTGCCACCAATACGACGATCAGCCGCGCAGGCTTGCAAACATCGCGTGCTGAGGTCGAAGCCTATGGCGAAGGTGGACTGAGCGGCGCGCCTTTGCGCCACCGTTCCAATGAAGTTATCGCGCTGATCCATCGACTGACACGCGGCCAACTGCCAATCATCGGTGTAGGCGGAGTGTTCACCGCCGCAGATGCCTGGGACAAAATTTGCGCCGGAGCGAGCTTGATTCAACTCTACACCGGTTTCATTTATGAAGGTCCTGCCGTGGCGCGACGGATCAACGCAGGGCTCGCGGCGATTCTCAAGCGAGAGGGTCTTAGTTCGCTTGACGAAGCTGTCGGTTGTCGGGTGAAGTAACGAACAGCTAGCCGGGAGATTAACCGCGGAGGTCGCAGAGTCTTACGCAGAGTACGCCGAGGAAATCTCTGCGTCCCTCTGCGAACACCTCAGCGTCCTCTGCGTTTTAAAGGACCTTTCATAATTCGTATTGTGAACTGAAATGGACGCCGCACGAGACAAACTGATTGTCGCCCTCGACGTTGACTCTGCCGCTCGCGCACTTGATCTGTTCGATGCGTTACGCGCGACCGTGGGCATGTTCAAGATAGGCGCGCAACTCTTTACCGCGGCGGGTCCTGACATCGTTAGGCAGATAATTGCAAGAGGCGGCCGGATTTTTCTTGATTTGAAATTTCACGACATCCCGAACACAGTGGCCGCGGCTGGAATTGAAGCGACGCGCCTCGGCGTTTCGATCTTCAACGTGCACGCATCCGGTGGCGCTGAGATGATGAGACGCACCGCCGAATCCGTCGCCGAGATCGCTACTCGAGAGGAGCTCGCCAAACCAAGAGTGATCGCGGTAACACTCTTGACGAGCCTTGATCAAAAGAGTCTGGAGCAGATTGGCATCAATGACGAACCCAGTTCCGTGGTAACCAGGTTGTCGCGTTCGGCGGCGGATTGCGGACTTGATGGCGTAGTCGCTTCACCACACGAGATTGAAATTATTCGGCAGACAATCTCGAGCCCGGAATTCCTAATCGTCACGCCCGGCATTCGCTCCGGCAACGATGCGACTGACGATCAGCGACGCACCCTCACCGCCGCGGAAGCAATTCGGGCCGGCGCAGACTATCTGGTCGTGGGCCGTCCAATCCTGAATGCTCGTGATCCAGTCGACGCGGCCAGAAGAATTGCCGAAGAGATCGACAACGCACTGCTACAACTCAATCAGCGTTCCTGAGATCACTGGAACAAAACGAAGGCCAAAGCGTTCAGTTGGAATGGGTTGTTGCGCCGCGCAGCGACTTACCATTATCATTCGAAGGTGCACCCAAAGCTGAAGTTCTCACTAAGACTTGCGCAGTTGATGGCCCTGCTGGTTTCGCTTAGTTGCACAATTGCAGCCCAGCAAAAGAGCGAAGCGACTCAAGCTCCATTCAACGAGGCGGCTTATCGGGTCGGCGAACGCCTTATTTACAACGTTGATTTCTCGCATTTTGTCAGCGCGGCACACGTCGAACTGTTGGTCGCGGCGCGCGGAACCTTCTTCAATCGCGACGGCATTCAATTGCGCGCCCACGTTGAGACCGTCGGAATAGTAAACGTGGCGCTGCTCTCGATTAATAACGACTACACGACCTACGTCGACCCTCAGACGGGCCTGCCGTATCGCGCCCAACAGGTCGTCCGCGAGGCAGGTCGCACTTCTGAAGCCGCGCGCGATTACAACCAGCCGGCCGGGAACGATGCGATTCCCTCAAAACTCAGGACCGGAGAGTTTCCCGGCACATATGATTTACTGTCCGCGCTCTACCGCGTCCGGGCCATGCCTTTGGCTGATGGCTCTTCTTATTTCATTACGGCCCAGCAGGAAGGCGACCAGTACCGCGCGGAAGTGAAAGTTACTGGTCGGCAATTGATTAAGACCAATGTCGGCTCGTTCAATACGATCGCTACGCGCGTGAATGTTAAGGGCTCAACCGACTACAACCTCCGCGTCTATTTCAGCGATGACGAGAGACATGTTCCGGTACTCATCATCGCACAGCATCCGGCCGGAGAGATTCGTGCCGAGCTGACAAGTTCCGAACTTTCTGTTCCGGAGCCGGGTCCGACGAGTAGCCCCACACAGCCAATCAAGACCGGGTCCCAGGAATCCGCGGTTAAGGTCAAGCCTTCGACTCCCGGAACCGTTAAAGCGCCGCCGTCAGGACCCTCTGCGGAGCTGCCGCTGAGAGACGTACCCTTCAAAATCGGCGAGCAACTTACTTACCAGGTCTACCTGGCTAATGCACCGCAATCGGTCGGCACAATCACGTTCACCTTGAAGGCGCGCGGACGCTATTTCAATCGCGACGGATTACAGTTTTCCGTCACCGCGCAGACCACCGGCCCAGGGGCACAGGTGTACCCGGTCAACGATCAGATCAATTCGTACGTAGACCCGATTACGCTGCTTCCTTTTCGCACCGAATTGAATTTGTCAGAGGGCAAGTACCACCGTACTCTCGGTTACAATCTCGATCAAAATCGCGGCGCCGCCACGTCTGACAATAAGGAACGGATCGACATTCCCGTCGGCACGCACGATTTGATCTCAACGTTTTACTCAATTCGCACCTTTGATCTCTGGCCACCAAACCAAAACGCAATATCGATCATGGCAACCAGCCAACCGCGCACGCTACTGGTAAAATCCCAGCGACGGGAAACGATTGAAGTGGGTGGCCAAAAAATCACTGCGATTATGGTGACGTTGACCACGCCGGACGATCCTCAAAGCGATCGAATGCAGGTACGAATGTGGATCGGCGACGATGCCCGACACCTCCCTTTGCGGATTGCAGCTGTGACTGAGCTCGGTGCAGTACGCGCCGATCTGTTAGTCGTCCCAGCGAAGTGAAGCCTATCAAGCGATTTATGGTATTGTCGGGCAAAACTCCGAACGGTCTGGTGAGGCTCTGAGCAGGAAAAGGTGAGAAGAGGCTTCCTCAATCCGCGCATAGTCACGAAGATTTCCTTCTGGATTACGAGCGCGTGCATTCTCGTGGCGGTCGTTGCTTGCCTGCTCGCCATTTGGAATTTTGCCGGGACCGATGTCCTGTGGCGGACCGTGGCCACGTGTGCGGTCATTGGGGGCGGCATGATCGCCTTCTACGTCATCAACTCAGTCTTTGACCGGCCCTCTGAGTAGACCAAGACTCAACCAATTGCTGGGAGCGCGGACGTCCCGCCCGCACAGCGAACGAGGTTCGCTCATGTCCTTTGAGCGACATCAGCGATAAGTTGACAATAGCTTTTCGCGCTTCGCGCTCAGTGCGGACGGGACATCCGCGCTCCCAGCACAATCGAGACTCCTGGTTCTGAAACGGAACCTTTCCTACCCAAATCCGAAATTGACAATCATTTTCAATTTGAGGCATACTGCAAAATGGCCGATCAAGCGGGTTCCGAGGACTCCAAGGTCAGCTTACTATCATGCTTCAGTCTTTCATCATCGTTCTGCGCGAAGGATTCGAATCCTTCCTGCTCGTAGCCGTAATTTTTTCTTACCTGCGCAAATCCGGGCAGCGACAACTGGCGCCTGCCGTCTACTGGGCCATTGGTATTGCGCTGTTGGTGAGCGGAGGACTCGGTTACCTGCTCTTCCAGATGCAGACGGGCCACAGCGATTGGATCGAACAGCATTTGGGCCCAACGTTCGCCGGGTTTCTTGGCAATGAAGCCCTGCGCGAAGCAATTCTCGGCGTGATAGCAATCGTGATGGTGGCGTCGCTGGTGGTTTATATGTGGCGTACCGGACCTAAACTGAAGGAGAAGATGGAAGAGCGTCTGGGCGAAGTTTCTATACGGCGCTCTGGTTGGACGGCCTACCTGGGAGTTTTTCTTTTCACAGTTCTGACAATCAGCCGCGAAGGAATGGAAACGGCCCTGATGCTTTTGCAGGTACGCAGTCCGCGGCTGATTTCGGGCGCCGTGCTCGGGCTGGGAGCCGCGATGGCGATGGCCTGGGCATGGGGGCAGTTCGGACACCTGATTAACGTCAAACGATTCTTTCAGGTGACCGGAATATTCCTGCTCTTGTTTATGACGCAGGTCGCCATCTTCACCTTTCACGAGTTTGCCGAAGCGGGCCTCTTACCCAACAGCGAAGCGCTGCACACGGCCACGGAAAAATTCTCGCCCAACGGACTTTATGGTCAGTGGTTTTCCGTGGTGATGGTTGGGGTATGCGCGGCGTGGTTGATTGGTGCGTGGGTGTTCGATCGCATAAAAGCACCGGCGCCAAAGGTCCCAGCCTTTACCAACCTCAAAGAAAGTCACCTGACCGGCTCGGTCTCTTCGGGTCGACACTAAAAAGGGCTTGCATGATCCATGCAAGCCCTTTCAGTGTATTAGAAGACCAGCGAATTAGTGGCCATCCTTGTGGTCTTTGTCGCCCTTGTCCTTCTTGTCGTCGTTGTCCTTCTTGTCCTTGTCCTTCTGGTCTTCGACGTACTCGATGCAAGCTCCCTGGTTTTTGAACGGAGTGCCGTTGGCGCGAACAAGCGTTTTCCAGCCGTTATTCTTGCATTGGTCCTTGTTCGTGACTACGTTGCCACCTATGCAAGCCCCACCAGGCGCAATCTGCCAGGGCTGATAGGTGACGTTAGTGCTGACTCTGTCGCCGTGGCCGGGACCAACAGGGCCAGGCCCGTCCGCCGCACCCCACCAGTTGCACGTGGCGTTTACGCTATTTATGTCGTAATTCCAGACGCCATACCGATTACCAACAAACGAATTGTTATGGACGGAGAAACCTCCCATAGGATTTGGTTCAAGTCCAGGACAACATGGATTAGGATAAACCCCACCAAAATCAATAGCCGCTGCGTTTGGATCTAAAACCAAAAAGCCATTTCCAGAAAACTGGTTGCCAGTAATGGCAATATTACCAGACGCTTCAATTGCTATTCCATCATCGCCACTACCCTGAATACTGTTATTGCTGATGATAGAATTCTTTATACCCCAGAGGAGAATACCCTTCCCCGTATGTGTTCCACCAGAAAAGTTGTTCTGTATGGTATTACCTGAAATGGTTACTCCGTAAATTCCAGTCGTCGCTGTCGCTGGATCGTCCGAATCAGAAACTATTCCTGCGCTAGTTAGACCCACAGCCGAATCCCTTACCTGGTTGTTAAGGATTTGGACACCATAGGCTTGGTATGTATAAATATTCGCAGTATTGTGATTGACGATGTTGCCCTGAATGATAACACCATTCCCTGGGTACGTTGCGCCAATACCTAACGCAGAATAAATGGGTCCGTCATAGGCGTTGCCGGTGACAGTATTATTAATGATGCTCCCGGTAGCGCCACGGCGGATCTGGATACCGTTCTGGGAATTGAACGTTATGGGCCCGGCGCCAGTGACTGTATTCCCGGTTATCGTCGCGCTGGAGCTAGCACCTTCACATTCAATGCCAGTCTTCTGATAACCATAGACTGTATTGTTTGTGATTGTGGCATGGCCGATTTGGTCTACATTTGGAAAAGTATTATTAAACTTACCAACACAGATTGCATAACCATTCTGGCCGCCACTGATAATTACATCGCGGATGTCTTTGATGACATTATCGTGGATGTTGGCAGTTGCACCATCGCGTACATAAATGCCAAAGTTCAAGCCATCCACTGGACCCTTAACCGTGAAGCCGCTGAACTCGGCGGTGATTGGACCGGTGAACAAGACAAGGGTCTTTGCCCCATCGGGATCATTGACTGGCACGGCCGGAGCTTGGATGGTGGTCGAACCAGCGCCTGCGCCTATGAGCGTCAGGTTCCTGTCGATCACGATCTGCTCGGTGTACGTCCCCGCCGCCACATTGATCGTGTCGCCTCCCGAAGCCTTGTTGATGGCAGCTTGAATCGTTAGACATGCCGCACCCGGCGAAAGGCAAGTGTTGGCATCGTTCCCTGTGGTTGATACGTACCAGGGACCAGCGGCCAGTGCTCTTCGTCCGCCGAACATTATCAGCCCCAGTGTCAATGTTAGGGCCAAAGCCGATAACACGGCTAGTTTCTTGGAATTCATAGATTTGTCCTTTCTCTTCAAATAAGTGCGTGGTCGACAAGACTATCCGACCGAGTTGCTGGCGAGACAAACTTCAACGCCAGAGGGCTATAAAATTCGAAAGTCGCGGGTGTCGTTCGGGAAGCGGTAAGCGGACAAGAGAAACGGGCTTGGGGGCTTAGGGCTTTAACACCACACGCTACCGTCGGGCTTCCGCACCCAGACCGGCGGTGTGAAAACTACTAATGTCGAGGCCGCCACTGTATGCGAGCACCAGCGTAGTGTCAACCGCGCAGAGTGAGCCTGCGAAGCACCTCGACCATCCGGACGAACACACGATCGCCGACGACTCAATTGCTAAAATGTCAGCTTGCAGAAGTTAAATACTATCAACCTCTACTACATTCCAACATCTAAAAAAGGCGCGGATAGTTAACTCGATTCAGAAAGCCGAGGATGAGCAATAATCGTGCCCGCTGCTTAACCTCGGGCTTTTAGATGGCCGCAGCAAACGCGTCGGCATTCACAAACCTCAAAGAGAGTCACTGACCCGCTCGACCTCTTTCGATCGTTACAAAAAAAAGGGCTTGCATGAATCATGCAAGCCCTTTGAGTTTTCAGGACGTCAGCGCGAATTAATGGTCGTGCTTATCGCCTTTGTCGTCCTTGTCCTTCTTGTCGTCGTTGTCTTTCTTGTCGTCCTTGTCCTTATCGTTCTTGTCTTCGACGTACTCGATGCAAGCTCCCTGATTCTTAAAGGGCTTGCCAGACGCCGTCGTCCGCGTTTGCCAACCGCCGTTCTTGCAATCATCCTTGGTTAGCGGGGGGTTCGATGCGTTGAACTTAGCAGTTGGAATATAACCAACCCAGCAGGCGCTGCTCAACGAATCCAAACGCATGATGCCAACTCCGTCAGCGCCGTTATCACAGTAGTCACCCGCATAAACTGCGTTCTGATAGAGGGTGTTAAAGAACGGTTTCGTACCAACGTTCACGACGGGTCCCAGTCCGATGTTTAGAGAATCGTAGGGGCAACCCGCAGAAGTGGTATAGCACGTCGGTGTTTCGCCGATCGGGGCGGGACCGAAATGGCTGGTGTTGTAGGCAACTCCATAAACCACTGTATTCGGCAGGACCACGTTCATCGGGGTGAAGTCAAACGTGATATTCTTCGCGAGTCCGTTGAAACACGTGGCGCTGCTCGTCTGAAACCACCGTCCGCCGGTGCAGTTGGTATTGTCCGACGAAGGCCGATATGGAATCGTGAAAGTTTGAGTCCGCGTTGCAATCAAGGTGCCCGCGGTATTACCCAAACCGGGGTTGTAGATGTTGAAAGTGATCGGAATACTGAACGTGGCGCCGGGTGTCGTCACGCAATTGGCATTGAACCAGGTACCGCTTTGGCATCCCCAACTGCTCATTGTTACATTGACGCTGACGAGCTTACGTGACGTTCCCGCGAAAGTCACTTCATCGCCCAGTTCCGTGAACGAATAAGCTTCGGCCCCAACACTAGGTACGTTTCCGGGAAGCGGGGTAACCGTGCTGTCGTAGATTACCTGGCCAGTTGCTGTGTTCGCCGCGACGATTAAGAAAGCGGCCAGCACCACAACCGTCATTAAGACTGTCTGCTTGGTGTTCTTCATGAATGCTATCTCCTTTGGTGAATTTGAGAAAGAAAATCGTTGAGAAGCGCACTCGGTGTGTCATGGCGAGATTGTTCCTGCGCCAAGTAAAACCGGAGAACTCCTCACGAAACTGTTTCCGACATCAGGCGTGGAGGGTGGCGTTGCCGATGCCACCATTTTCGGGCGAAGGAATTCCCTCACCAGATAAGTTGATAATTTCGCGGGTGTCGTTCGGGAAGCGGTAAGCGGAAAGAGAAACGGGCTTGGGGGCTTAGGGCTTCTAACACCACACGCACCGTCGAGTGTCCGCACCCAACCGGCGGTGGACATTACAATTACAAGAGCGTGCGTACTCTATAGCGCCCTTTGAGATGTGTCAACGCGCGAGCGCGCCCCGCCTGACAAAAGCAATTTCTCGACGCGCTTCGCTGTTCTTAAACTAATGCTGCAAATGATAAATACTCTCATGCAGGCTCGGATTCCGGTAATGAGCGCAAACAGAGTTTGTGGCGGAGGACAGAGCAGACCCCGTGCCTGCATCTCAAGCCGTACTTTTTAGGTTTTGACAGAATTACCTTCCGAAATATTACGAACTTCACTGAGTAAATCCACCCAGGACCGCTTGAGAATACCGAATCACTCGGTCGCGTAAAGCCTTGCCAGTTCCCGCTTCAGCAACTTTCCTGTCGGACCTTTGGGAATGTCTTTGACAATCCGGATCGACTTTGGACATTTGTAATCGGCTAATCTTTCAGTGCAGTAGTTGATCAGTTCGTCTTCGCTTACTCTTGCCTCGTCTTTCAGGACAACAAAGGCTGCGACTTCTTCGCCGTAGAGCGGATCGGGAATGCCAATTGTCGCCGCGGCCGCGACGGCGGGATGTTGATAAAGGACTTCGTCTATTTCGCGCGGATAGATGTTCTCGCCGCCGCGGATGATCATGTCACTCTTGCGGTCGACGATGAAGAAGTAACCTTCCTTATCGCGATAGCCAACGTCGCCCGTATGAAACCAGCCGTTGCGAAAAGCGGACGCTGTCGCTTCCGGATTCTTGTAATAACCTTTCAGAATATTCTCGCCGCGCAAAACAATTTCGCCCAGCTCACCGTCCGCAACCTCCCTGTCGTTGTCGTCGAACACTTTCATTTCATTTCCGATCGGCAAACCGCATGAGCCGGGACGACGCCGCTCGTCCGACGGATTGAACGTGGAGCGACAAGTCGATTCAGAAAGACCATAGCCTTCGACTACCGGGCAGTTGAAAGTCTCTTCAAATCTCTTCATTACCTCGGCCGGCACCGGCGCTGAGCCGCACATCGCAAAGCGAAGCTGTGCGGTCTTCAAACCTTCAGGCACACCGTCAGGGTAAGTATTCAGGAGAATTGACAGCATTGTCGCGACCGATCCAAACGACGTTACTTGGTAATCGGAAATGATCTGCCAGAACTGAGAAGCTGAAAACTTCGGACTGATCACCGTCGAGCCGCCGGCGTACAGCGCCGACATGGTGGTCACTGAAACTGCGTTCATGTGGAACAGCGGCATGATCGTCAACAGCCGATCGGTGTCAGAGAAGGTTAGCCACTCACTTATCTGTCGCGCGTTAGCGATTACGTTGCCGTGCGTTAACAAGCAGCCTTTTGGCTTTCCAGTGGTCCCCGAGGTGTAAATGATGATCGCATCATCGTCCTTGCCGAGTTCCACGACGGGAGGCTCTTCGCCTTTGAATTCGCGCGTCGCCTCCGCCTCATCGTCGAACGTGATGACGGACTGCAGGTGAGGAAGATCGTTCCGAATACTCTCGATGCGCTCCAGGAATTCGGAATGAACCAGAATCGCCTTTGCCTCAGAGTTGTTCATCACAAAAGCCGTTTCGTGTTCTTTCAAAAGAGAGTTCACTGGCCCTGCCAGCGCACCCAGTTTCCAACAGGCAAAATAGGCGATGATGTACTCAGCGCTGTTAGGCATCAGCAAGCTGACCACGTCGCCTTTGCCGATGCCATGCGAGGCCAACATTAATGCGGCTCGATTAACCGCGAGGTCAAAGTCGACATAAGTGAACTGCCGGCCGTCGGGCTCAGAAAACAGAAATGCTTTTTCGGGCGTGGCCCTGGCCCGCGATTCCAGTAGCCCGCGCAGATTATTCGCAGTTTCTTCCAGGTTGACGGCTTTGCTGGTCATCGTTGGCAGTATATAAATTTGGAGTGCGCCGGCAAAGCGAAGCGACGACGGGTTCAGTGTCCGCCAAACTTTTTCGTTTGTCGTCTTTAGGTTTAGAAGCGGGCTACCGCCCGCTTGGTCGGGGCTAGCTCGACTCTAAACGGATATCACAGACTAGAAAGTCTCTGCCACTGTCGGTAAGTTGCCAAGGTGTTGTAGAATGCGCCGGTTTTCATATCTCTCTTCCCGAGTAACTGAGCTGGCAACAAGAGCCACAATCCGACTAGTTCTCAGTTGTGCGGTGGTCTGCCTCCTCGCCACCTTCGCTCACGCCCAGGACAATTACGAAATCCAGGTTTACGGATCTGAAACTATCCCTCGCGGCGTGACCATGATCGAGCTGCACAACAACTTCACGGCGAAGGGAGCGAAAAAGACCGATGACGGTACGTTGCCGACCAATCACGCCTGGCACGAGACCATCGAGATCACTCACGGCTTCAACGACTGGTTCGAAACCGGGTTCTATATTTTCACCAGCGCCCGCGATGGCAGCGGTTTGGATTTCGTCGGCACACATATTCGCCCACGCTTTCGCGTCCCGCCAAAATGGCACTGGCCCATGGGCGTCAGTCTCTCACAAGAGGTCGGCTACGTGCGGAGCAAATTTTCCGAGGACACCTGGAGCTGGGAGATTCGTCCCATCATCGACAAAGAGTTCAAGCGCTGGTATCTCTCCTTCAATCCCGCCCTCGAGCGCGCGCTCAAGGGACCCGGCACTAAGCGCGGTTTCGAGTTCTCGCCCAACTTCAAAGTTGCATACTCGATTACCAAAAAGATCGACGGCGGAATTGAATACTATGGCGCGCTCGGCCCGCTCAGTGGTTTTGACCCGAAGCGCGAGCAGCAGCATCAGATCTTCCCGGCCATCGATCTAAACATCTCGCCCAAGTGGGAATTCAACTTTGGCGTGGGCATCGGCCTGACCAGAAGCACCGACCACCTCATCCTGAAGATGATCATTGGCCGCCGCTTTACGTTTGGGCAGAAGCGCGCCAAGACGGAAGATTCCTCGCCCGACTGAAGCCTGAGTCCGCCTGAATACATTGCGCGTTCGTGATATATTTGCGGGCAGAAAGAATGCTCAGGCCGGCCGATTGGTTCCGATTACTCCTGGTTGAGCATCACTACTATTAAATATCCAACGGGGTCCTTGATGGTCACGTATCGAAACTTCATTAATGGGAAATGGGTCGAGTCAGAATCGACACGCACCGTACCTAATCTCAATCCTGCAAACACCGACGACGTCCTGGGAACCATCAGACAAGCCACCCGCGCAGAAGCGCGCGCGGCGGTTGAAGCGGCGAGCGCAGCTTTTCGTAGCTGGCGCGCCACGCCGGCGCCTTCACGCGGCAGGATCGTCGCGAAGGCCGCGCGGTTGATGGAAGAAGCGAAAGAAGAGCTGGCCCAGATTCTCACGCGCGAAGAAGGCAAGACCGTTTCCGAATCGCGGGGCGAATTGCAGCGCTCAATTAACGTAGCCGAATTCTGCGCCGGCGAATCACGTCGCATGAACGGCGAGACTATTCTCTCCGAACTGCCCTCGAACTTTGCGTACACAATCAAGCAGCCGTTGGGCGTGGTGGCCTGCGTAACTCCCTGGAACTTTCCGGTGGCGATTCCGGTGTGGAAGATCGCCCCGGCGCTGGTCGCCGGCAACACCGTGGTTTTCAAACCGGCAACGCTCACGCCGGCAACCGCCGTCCGCATAGTTGAAATCTTTGAACAGGCAGGGATACCGCCGGGTGTTTTGAATTTGATTCTGGGGTCGGGGTCGGATGCCGGCGAGGAAATCATTAATCATCCGGCGGTCAAAGCTGTTTCGTTTACCGGATCGAATTCGGTTGGCATTCGTTTGTACGAACAGGTCTCTCGCCGCGGCGCCAAATGCCAGTGCGAGATGGGCGGCAAGAATCCAGTAGTGATCCTGGAAGACGCCGACATGGATCTCACGGTTGAATCAACGGCGCAGGGCGCGTTCGGATCGTCCGGGCAGCGCTGTACCGCCACCAGCCGGGCCATCGTGGTTAACGAAGTTGCCGACGAATTCGTCAAGAGAATTGCCAAGCGGGCCGAATCAATGCGGATTGGCGATGGCAGCGACGCGAAGACTGAAATGGGTCCGAGCGTGGATGAAAGCCAGTTCAAAACCGTTCTGGATTACCTAAACATCGGTCGCGAAGATGGAGCCAAGCTGGTCTGCGGCGGCGAACGCGCGACCGGCGATGACCTCGACAAAGGCTACTTTGTCCGTCCCACTGTGTTCGATCACGTCACGCCGGACATGCGCATTGCGCGCGAAGAAATATTTGGGCCGGTGCTCTCTGTCTTGCGGGTCAAGGATTTCGACGAGGCGATGCAGGTCGCCAACGACACTGAATACGGGTTGTCGTCTTCGATCTTCACCAACGACGCGGCGCGGATCTTTCGCTTTGTCGATGAGATCGAAACCGGTATGACCCACATCAACTCGCCCACGACCGGCGGCGAAGCGCACATTCCGTTTGGCGGGATTAAAGGCACCGGCATCGGCGATCGGGAGCAGGGCTCGACGGCTCTGGACTTCTATACCGAATTGAAAGTAGTTTACGTGGACTATACGGGGCGCAAGCGCGAAGGGAATTTGTACTAGGACTGGGAAACACTCATGCGAACACTGAAGTACACGTTTTGGCAGGACGGCGAATTTTTTCTGGGCTATTTGAACGACTATCCCGACTATCATACGCAAGCGTATTCCAAAGATGAGTTGGTGGAAAATCTTAAAGACTTGCTGACCGACGTCGAATCACTTAATTTGTAGGCGGGGGTTGGAACCGTCCCGCAAAGAAACGAGACAGAAACAATGAGCGCAACTGAACAGAAAACCACACCATCCGAAACCGTTCGCAAACACAAAGAGTTTCTCTTTCCGGCTGTCACCACTTATTACCAGGAGCCGCTGGCCCTGGTACGCGGCGAAGGGTTTCACGTCTGGGACGATCGCGGCGACAAATACCTCGATTGCTTCGGCGGCGTGTTGACGGTAAGCGTCGGCCACGCGAATCCGGTAGTCAATGAAGCGATCATCAATCAGGTCAAAAGCATCTCGCACACTTCGACGCTCTACTGCAACAAACCGCAGTCCGACCTGGCGGAGAAGCTGGCGCAGATTACCCCGGGCCGTTTGAAGAAATCTTTCTTTACGAACAGCGGCACTGAGGCCGACGACACGGCCGTGCATGCCGCTAAACTTGCCACGGGCCGTCATGAGATTGTGGTTCTGCGTCACGCATACAGCGGACGATCCGCGACTTCCCTTTCGGCCATGGGCCACTCGACCTGGAGACCGCTGCCGCCGCAGATCTCCGGGTTTGTTCATGCGCCCGCGCCGTATTGCTATCGATGTCCTTTCAAGCTCACGTATCCGGAATGCGGACTGGCCTGCGCCAACGATATCGAAGAATTGATCATGACCACGACGACCGGCGAGATCGCCGCGTTCATGGCTGAACCCATTCTCGGTGTCGGCGGCTTCATCGTGCCGCCGCCCGGATACTTCGAACGTGCAGTCGAAATCACGCGCAAGCATGGGGGCCTGTTCATAGCCGATGAAGTGCAAACCGCATGGGGCCGCACTGGTGAGAAGTGGTTTGGCATCGAAAACTGGAACGTTGAGCCGGACATCATCACTTCGGCGAAGGGCCTGGGCAACGGAGCGCCGATCGGGATCACGGTGGCCACGCCGGAAGTTGCCGACAAGTTTCCGGGTCTGACCTTCTCAACCTTCGGCGGCAATCCGGTTTCATGCGCGGCCGCGCTGGCGGTACTCAAAGTCATTGAAGATGACGACCTGAAAAAGAATTCCGCCGTTGTGGGTGGTTACTTCCGTCAGCGTCTGGAAGACCTGAAAGACAAGTATCCGGTCATCGGCGACGTGCGCGGCATGGGTCTGATGCAGGCCGTTGAGCTGGTCAAAGATCGCGAGACCAAAGAGCCGGATCCTCAGTCGGTGCTGAAAGTGTTTGAAGAAACTAAGAAGCGCCGCGTTCTGGTCGGCAAAGGTGGGTTATACGGCAACGTGATTCGCACCGGCATGATGCTCAATTCGACGAAGGACCACGTGGATGAGCTGATCGAAGCGCTGGATGCGAGCTTCGCCGCCGCGTCAGTCAACTAGCGTTTTGGGCTCACGGCTGCGCCGCCTGATGTGCGGAAAGGCTCCGCCTTTCCGTAAAGCACTCAACCTGATTCCGAGGCTCCGCCTCATGCATGCGATCTCTAGAGACCCTCCTTAGTGAGAGAGCGGGTTTGGTTGAGCGAGCTGAAGACCATCGCTGGTCGAGTGTCAGGCGTTGGAAGCGTTGCCCGCTTGAAGATGAACCTTTGATAGTTGATATTGATCGCATCGCCTGGAGACGAGGCGTAGCCTCTTCAGAGTAGGTTTGCTGATCGGAAAGGCAGAGCCTTTCCGCACATCGAGCGGCAGAGCCGCAAAGTAAATGACATATCGACCGAACAGAAGTCGCCCCAGTTAACCGAAACTTCTGACTTCTTAGCCACGTAAAACCAGTCTTGGCTAATCCTGAATCCCAACTAACGAGGTGCTTATGAGATTTACAGTTCTTTCGCAGGTTCGTTCCAAACTCTTGTTGATTGCCGTCGCCACCTTTTGCGCCGCATTCACGATGGTCGTATCTCCGATCCGCGCGACAGCCCAACCAAAAGGCCTGCCTCCCATAATCGATCGCGAACTGTTCTTTGGCGACCCGGAAATCTCCGGCGCCCAAGTCTCGCCCGACGGCAAGTTCATCGCCTTCATCAAGCCGTTCAAAGGCACGCGCAACGTCTGGGTCAAACGCACCGAAGCGCCCTTTGATTCCGCGAAGCCTCTCACGGCTGATACGACTCGTCCCATTCCGGCTTATTTCTGGAGCCGCGATGGCAAGTACATTCTTTTCGTGCAGGACAAAGCCGGCGATGAAAATTATCTCGTCTATGCAGTCAATCCGGCCGATGCTCCGGCCGCCGGTCAGGAAGTTCCGGCGGCGCGCAATCTGACTGATGTCAAAGGCGTGCGCGCTGAGATTTACGCCACGCCTCGTAGTGAGCCCGATGCGATTTATGTCGGGCTAAATGATCGCGATAAGGCCTGGCACGATCTCTACAAAGTCAAAATCTCGACCGGCGAACGCACGCTGATCCGGCAAAACACTGAGCGCATCGTGGGCTGGACTTTCGATCTCAAAGATCAACTACGCCTCGCCACACGTGTCGCCGACAACGGTGACACCGAAGTGCTGCGCGTAGACGAGAAGGGCTTCACCAAAGTCTACTCGTGCAATGTGTTTGAGAGCTGCGGACCGATCCGTTATCACAAGGATGGCCAGCGCGTTTACTTCATAACCAACACAGGCGCCGGCGTCGACCTGACCAGGCTGACGTTGTTCAATCCGACCAGCGGAAAAGAGGAAACGGTTGAATCGGATCCGCTGAATCGCGTCGACCTTAGCGATATTGCATTTTCGGAGTTACAGGAGGAGTTGATCGCCACCACCTATGAAGATGAACGCCAGCGGATCTATTGGAAGGACAAAGCCTTCGAAGCTGATTACAAACTGCTCCAAAAGAAGCTGCCTGGTAAAGAGATTGGCCTTGGCTCCTCAACGCGAGACGAACGGCTCTGGTTGATTAGCGCCGGGAGTGATACCGAACCCGGCGAGCGCTATCTGTTCGATCGCCAGACTAAGAAACTGACGCTGCAATATCGCATCCGCGAAAAGTTGAACCGCGACTTCCTCGCGCCAATGCAGGCTGTTAAATACAAATCGTCCGACGGATTGGAGATACCAGCTTTCCTGACTTTGCCGAAAGGCGTCCCGCCGAAGAGCCTTCCGGTTGTCATCTTTCCCCACGGCGGTCCGTGGGCGCGCGATTCGTGGGGCTATGGTCCCTTCGCGCAGTTCTGGGCCAATCGCGGCTATGCGGTTTTGCAACCGAACTTTCGCGGCTCGACCAGCTATGGCAAGAAGTTCATCGACGCCGGCAACAAACAATGGGGCGACAAGATGCAGGACGACATCACCTGGGGCGTCAAGTATCTGGTGGCCCAGGGCATCGCCGACCCAAAACGAGTCGGCATCATGGGTGGTTCGTACGGAGGTTATGCAACGCTCGCCGGAGTAACGTTCACGCCCGACCTGTACGCGGCGGCAGTTGATTATGTTGGACCCTCGAATTTGAACACGCTGTTGGAAACGATTCCACCGTACTGGGAAGCGGGTCGCCAACTTTTTTATCAGCGCATGGGCGATCCGACTACGCCCGAAGGCAGGGCGCAGCTCGATCGGCAATCACCTCTGAACTCGGCGACGAAGATCAAGACGCCGCTTTTGGTCGTCCAGGGCGCCAACGATCCGCGGGTGAACAAACGCGAAGCGGATCAGATTGTGATCGCGTTGCGCGATCGAGGTTTTCCGGTTGAGTACATCGTCGCGCCCGATGAAGGTCACGGCTTCGCGCGACCGGTCAACAATATGGCCATGTTCGCGAGCGCTGAGAAGTTCTTTGCCAAATTTCTCAATGGTCGTTATCAGGAAGACATGAAGCCTGAAGTCGCCGCCCGGCAGAAAGAAATTACTGTCGATGTGAAGACGGTAACGGTTTCGAAGAAGGTAGAGGCTGCGTCGGCTGCGCCGAAGCCTGCCGTCGATCTCAGCGCCGGCAAATTTAGCTATAAAGCCACGATCGTCGCCGGCCCACAGACCATCCCGCTGACCACCACCACTGAAATCAAAGAGGACGGCGGCTCATGGATAGCCACCGAAATCGCCGATACTCCGTTTGGTAAGATTATTGACGTGGCCACAATCGAAAAGGGCACCCTGATTCTAAAGCATCGGTCGGTCACACAGGATCCAGTCGTGGTCGAACTTGATTTCAAAGGCAACAAGGTCACGGGCACGATGACGACAAGTGGTCAGGCCAAACCGATTGATGTAGATCTCGGGGGGATTGTTTTCGCTGACGGCGGAGGAGCATTCGACGTGCTGGCGAGACTGCCTCTGGCAGCAAATTACAGCACGACCTTCCGCAACTTTGACGTCCAAAAGCAGAAGGTACAAATCAAGAACCTGAAGGTGCTCGGTACCGAAAGCGTCACAGTTCCTGCCGGCACCTTTGATGCGTACAAGGTCGAGGTGGTAGACGCCGATAACGAAGCGGACAAACAAACCATCTGGATCGCGAAAGACTCACACAAGGTTGTAAAGATCATCGCCACGCTGCCGAGTTTGGGAGGAGCGGTGCTGACGTCTGAGTTGCAATGACGGTGGGATTGACAGGCGGCGTATGATGCGGCTCTGCCGCCTGATGTGCGGAGAGGCCCCGCCTTTCCGGTCGGCACTCAATTTGAATCCGCGGCTCTGCCGCCTGATGTGCGGAAAGGCGGAGCCTTTCCGGTCGGCACTCAATTTGGAATCCGCGGCTCTGCCGCCTGATGTGCGGAAAGGCTCTGCCTTTCCGGTCGGCACTCAACTTAGTTCTGAGGCTCCGCCTCATGCATACGATCTCTAGAGACACTCCCGCTCTCTATCTAACCGCCGTAGCGAAAGACCGCCTGCCAGTATTTCGCACGGATACAATCAAGGTCGTCACCTGCAAAGCTCTGGACGAAGCACGAAAGTCCGGCGGGTTTGCCATCTACGCTTATGTCATCATGCCTGATCATTTGCATGCGATAACCGATTCAGCAATCAAACCTTCGAAGGTGCTTCAGTTCATCAACGGAATCATCAGTCGACGAGTGATTGACCATCTGAAAGAGCACGGCCATAATGCCTCACTCGGGAAGCTTCAACGTGAATCGGGCCGCACGCGGACACATGTACTCGCTCTGGGAGCATCACAACAACGCGCTACCGATCTTCAGTGAAGGCATGTTCATGGAGAAAGTTAATTACATTCATCAGAATCCAGGGAGAGCCGGTTTGGTTGAGCGGGCTGAAGGTTATCGCTGGTCGAGTATTCGCTGTTGGAAGCGTTGCCCGCTTGAAGATGAGCCTTTGATAGTTGAGATTGATCGCATCGCCTGGAGACGAGGCGTAGCCTCTTAATTCTATCTGAGGCTGATCGGAAAGGCAGAGCCTTTCCGCACATCAGGCGGCAAAGCCGCTCGCATGTTTCTCCTAGTTGAGCAATGTCAGGACAAGAAGCGTAGGGATAAAATAGACTCTATGAAAACTCTTATCAAGAACGGTCGCGTCGTCACCGCCACTGACGATTACAAAGCCGACATCCTGATCGAAGATGAAGTCGTTTCCGTCATCGGCGCAAAGCTCGACATGGAAGCTGACGTGACCATCGACGCCGGCGGGAAGCTGGTTATTCCCGGCGGCATCGACCCACACACGCACATGGAGTTGCCTTTCGGCGGTACAACGGCGGCCGACGATTTTCGCACCGGCACGATCGCCGCCGCGCATGGTGGCACGACCACCATTATCGACTTTGCTGTCCAGTACAAAGGCCAATCGCTAATCGAAGGCATCGACAACTGGCACAAGAAAGCCGAAGGCAAATGCGCGATCGATTACGGCTTTCATCTGATCACGACCGAGCTGGAAGATCGCCAGATCGAAGAAATGTACACGGTCATGGACGAAGGCGTGACCAGCTTCAAACTGTTCATGGCCTATCCCGGCGTCTTCCTCGTCGACGATGCCACCATCTTTCGGGCGATGTCGGCCGCCGGAGCGCGCGGCGGATTGATTTGCATGCACGCCGAAAACGGCATCGTTATTAACGAGATCATCAAACACGCTCTGGCCAAAGGTCACACGGCGCCCAAGTATCATGCGCTGACACGCCCGACGATTGCCGAAGCCGAAGGCGTGCATCGCGCGATCGCGATCGCTGAGATGGCCGAGTCGCCCGTCTACATTGTCCATCTGTCCTGCGCCGACGCGCTCAATCAGGTTCGCCAGGCGCGCGATCGTGGCATCCCGGCTTTTGCCGAGACCTGTCCGCAGTATCTTTTCCTTTCCATCGATGACTATGGCGAGGGCTTTGACGGCGCCAAGTACGTGATGACGCCGCCGCTGCGCGAAAAAGCTAACCAGGCTGAGCTGTGGAAGGGTTTGAAGATGGACGACCTGCAAGTCATCTCAACCGATCACTGTCCTTTCTGCATGAAAGAGCAGAAGGAGTTGGGCCGCGACGACTTTACCAAGATTCCGAATGGCGCGCCCGGCGTCGAGCATCGAGTCTCGCTGATTTACACTGGCGTCGTCGAGAATCGCATCTCGCTTAATCGCTTTGTCGAGCTCACCTCAACCGCGGCCGCGAAAATGTTTGGGCTGTTTCCAAAGAAAGGTACGATCGCCATCGGCTCAGACGCAGACATCGTGATCTTCGATGCTACTACAGAACAGACGATTAGGGCGGCTACCCATCACATGAACGTCGACTACAGCGCCTATGAAGGCCGGACAATCAAAGGCGTGGTAGAAACCGTGCTATCGCGCGGGCAGGTCGTGATCGATAAAGGCGAGTTCAAAGGCAAAGCCGGCAACGGTCAGTTTCTGAAGCGTGGCGAGTGCGTGGCCATATAGCTTCGATGTCGATGATGGAGTCAGTACCGGGAGCGGTAGCGACCGGGTCTCAATCCACGCGACGGGCGAGATCGCCGAGACCGTAACCCGGTCGCTACCGCTCCCGGTACTGACCTCATCATCATCTGTTTGATTCGTCGCTCGCGCTCCGTCGGTCAAAACTCGATCCACGAAATCACACGAAGTGCACAAGAGGTCGGCCGTGCCATCTCGATGACTCCGGACCCAACTCAACAACCTAACCAATTACGACGCAAATGCGTTCACTGCGGATTAGTCAACACCGGGTCCGACGAACTGTGCCGGCGCTGCGGAACGCCGCTGGCTGGCGAGGAGCGAGTGGAATCCGGGCCAGCAGAACCAGTAGCAGGTTTGACCGTAAAGAAAAGAGGTTTTCTCAAGCGGGTAGCGTGGATACTCGGAGCTACCTTAATTGCTTTGATGATTTGTTACGCTTCCCTTTTGATAAGTTCGGATGGGCTTCAGCCCGACCAACGAGAGAAGGTCAAGAATGCGAT
>JBGPWS010000133.1:0-10907 GCA_041492345.1 Pyrinomonadaceae bacterium
CTTATAGCGCTGCAAAATCAGCTTAACGTTTTGCGCCGTGTTGTAGTGGTCTTCGCCGACGATGCGCGGATCCAGAATGCGCGATGATGACGCGAGCGGATCGACCGCCGGATAGATTCCCAGCTCGACGATCTGGCGCGACAACGCGGTAACGGCGTCAAGGTGCGCAAACGTCGTTGCCGGCGCCGGATCAGTGTAATCGTCTGCCGGAACATAAACCGCCTGAATCGATGTGATCGATCCGGTCTTGGTCGAAGTAATGCGCTCCTGCATCTCGCCCATTTCAGTGGCGAGGTTTGGCTGGTAGCCTACCGCCGAAGGCATGCGGCCCAGCAGGGCCGATACTTCCGAGCCGGCCTGCGTAAATCGGAAAATGTTGTCGATGAAGAGCAACACATCCATACCCTGGTCGCGGAAATATTCAGCGACGGTTAGTCCGGACAATGCGACCCGCAGGCGCGCTCCCGGCGGTTCAGTCATCTGACCGTAGATAAGTGCGACCTTTGATTTCTCGATCGCCTTCATATCCACCTTGGTCATGTCGAAAGCGCCGGTGTCGCGCAGGTTCTTATTGAATTCCTCGCCAAACTGAATGACTTCTGACTCGACCATCTCGCGCAAAAGGTCGTTGCCTTCGCGCGTCCGCTCGCCAACTCCGGCGAAAACCGAAAAGCCGGAACGCGCTTTCGCGATGTTGTTAATGAGTTCCATCACGATGACGGTCTTGCCGACACCGGCGCCGCCGAACAAACCGATCTTGCCGCCGCGCACGAATGGCTGAATCAAGTCGATGACCTTGATTCCGGTCTCGAACATCTGGAGTTCGGTTGATTGCTCTTCAAATGAAGGAGCGTGACGATGGATCGGATAGCGTTGTTGGTGGGGAATCGCACCGAGATTGTCGACCGGCTCGCCGATGACGTTCATGACGCGGCCGAGCGTGCCTTCGCCTACGGGCACCGTGATGGGTCCGCCGGTATCAGTCGCTTTCATCCCGCGGACCATGCCGTCGGTCGGCAGCATCGATACCGCGCGCACGCGGCCTTCGCCCAGGTGCTGCTGCACTTCGGCGATCACGTTGATCGGTTCGGGCACGTCGAAACCGTCGGAAGTTATCCGCAACGCTTCATAAATCGGCGGCAGATAACTCTCGGTAAACTCGACGTCCACCACCGGGCCAATAATCTGCACGACGCGGCCTACGTGCCCGTTCGTGCCATTTCCGTTTGGCGTAGCCATATTTGCTCAGTCAACTCCTTCGGATTAATGCGAAGCCTTATAAGGCGAAGAAACCTGGATGGATTGAAAGATTGAGAAGATAACATACGGAATTAGGGTTCGCAAAGCAGCGCCTCGGGCGGTCCAAGTCCGCGAAGCGGACGACGTGAAAATAGCCCAGCGATTTATCGCTGGGAACACGGCGCAGAATGACTCCAAAGTCCGTGAAACGGACGACTGAATCATCGAAACACGTAGCGCCGATCGTAATCCACTCCGTACTTATCAAGAAACTCTAGAAACTCTTCTTCAAAAGTCTTTCTCCGGCGATGTTCTTTCTGACCGTCGATGTAGCTGATGACGCTTTTCATTTGTGACGCGCTGACGCTGAATGCGCCGTACCCGTTTTGCCACGTAAATTTCCGGTATTGGGGCAGTTGATCATGAATCCATTTTGACGATCCGCCCTTGATCAACTGGATCACCTTCGCCACGCTAAGCGTTGCCGGCAGCGATAGCAGAGTGTGCACGTGATCGGCCGTGCCGCCAATCGCCAGCGCTTTCATTCCATTCTCCCTGGCGATTCCACCCATGTAGGGCCAGAGGCGCGATTCGAGTTCTTGATCGATGAACGGAAATCTTTCCTTTGTACTGAAGATATAGTGGACGAGGTTGCTCACGTAAGAATGTGGCATTGTCGTATCTCCTTTTTCAGTCGTCCGCTTCGCGGACTATTTGGTCTGTTCTTCGCTTGATCCCAGCGATAAATCGCTGGGCTATTCTCAAGCGTCCGCTTCGCGGACCCAGAAACTTGCCCGCAATTTGGGTCCCATTTAACAACGATTTGTGTCTTTGAATACGTAAGGATTTTTGCAACGGAACGGGTGAAGAATCCCCCGAAACTTTACTTGTACCACTGTCGTAGTACAATAGTGCAACGATGTTTCAAGTTGACGCCAACCATCCAACGCCGCTTTACGCTCAACTGGCAAGATCCATTCGCTTTGCGATTGCGACCGGGCGGCTGCACATCGGCGAACAGTTGCCGACAGTGCGGCAGTTGGCGGTGGATTTGCGGATCAACGCAAATACAGTGGCAAAAGTTTATGCCGAGCTGGAGCGCGCCAGCGTAGTGGAGACACGCAGAGGCGTCGGGACTTTTGTTATTGCGCGCCCGAACGAGGCTGCGAGCCGGCGCGATCGCGACCGGCACCTGCGCGAGTTGGCGGACCATTTCATTACGGAAACGCACACGCGCGGTTTTTCGATTGACGATGTGATTGAGCATCTGGAAAGCAGACGCCAGAAAAAGTAACGCAAGCTGTCAGCTTGCGCTCCAGTCGACGGAAACGTTCGCAAGCTGACAGCTTGCGCTACAAGCGCAAGAAGGAGATAAAGACGCTATGGCTAACATTCAAAATTTTGAAACCAGGAGCAATTTGCCGGTGAACACGCCCCGGCTTAACTTTGTCCAGGCAGTTGCGTTTTTGGCACCGGCGGCGTTCGGCGCGCTGGCGACGCTGATGACCCTCAATCCGGGCGGCGCGATCGTGGGCGTGTTGCTGGGGTTGCTACTGGCCCAGTCGCCGAAGATCGCGCGGCAATGGGAGCGCGCGGTAGTGCTGCGCCTGGGAAAGTTTATCGGGCTGCGCGGTCCGGGCCTCTTCTGGATCATTCCGTTCGTCGATAATATTTCCACCTGGATCGACCAGCGCGTAATCACAACCGCTTTTGCGGCGGAGGAAACGCTGACCAGCGACACCGTGCCGGTAAACGTCGATGCGGTATTATTCTGGGTCGTTTACGATCCGGAAAAAGCCGCGCTTGAGGTGCAAAACTATCCCGCGGCGGTTAGCTGGGCCGCACAGACGGCGCTGCGCGATATCATCGGCCGGACGTCACTCAGCGACCTGTTGCGCGGTCGCGAACGTATCGAAGAAGAATTGCAGAAGCTGATTGATGAGCGCTCGAATCCCTGGGGCGTGACCGTGCAATCGGTCGAGATGCGTGACGTGATTATCCCGGCGGCGTTGCAGGACGCGATGTCGCGCGAGGCCCAGGCCGCACGTGAGAAAGCGGCGCGCGTTATCCTGGCGCAGGCCGAAGTAGAAATCGCCGCGCAGTTTGACAAGGCGTCAGAGTCGTATGTCAACAATCCTACCGCGATGCACCTGCGCGCGATGAACATGCTGTACGAAGGCTTGAAAGAGAAAGGCGCGCTGATGATCGTCCCGAGCAGCGCGGTTGAAACAATGGGAATGGGTGGGTTCATCGGAGCAGCGGCGCTGCGGCAGCAGAAACTTACTGGTGGTGATGAGACGCCGGAGTAGTGAATGTCCTCGTGCTGCAGGCACGAAATATTTATAGCCTTGGGCGTAACCTTGAAAACCAAACCCGCCTAAGCGAAAGCCGCTTTCGCTTAGGCGGGTGAAGTCTTGTTTGTCAGCACGGTTCTATAAACATTTCGCGGCTAACGGCGCTTCGAACCGCCAATGGTTCGAAAAACTCTTTTACTCTTCCGGCTCAATCTTAATCTTCATCGATCGCAGGACTCGCAGATCTTCCTCGGTCAATTCCAACGAGCCCTCGCCTTCGCTTCCGGTCTCGCTGTGACTTTGAGGTCTTAGCCCAATCTCGAGTTTCAGGGTCAGCTCCATCTCGAATCCCGCTTCACGCAGCCGCTCAATCGCCGCTGCCACGCTCGCCGATTGTTGCACTGACTCGTTGATTGCGGTGCCGACTTCTTCCGCCAGTTTCTTCGTGTGTTCATCCATTTCCAAATATTTCGCCGCCCTCGGTATTTATGAATCGGATTAATTCAAAGTGATGCTATGCCACACTCTGAAACTGGGTCAAATCAGAATCCATGGGCAACCTATTGCCGGGAGCGCGGACTGTCCCGTCCGCACTGCCGGCATCAGCGGTCCGTGCTCCCACCAACTGCACCTCGGTGGGGTGTTCTTACAGCTTGCGTTACGGAATAGAGAATTGCCCCGCTCATATTCCGTGTGCTAGCCTTCGGGCGATTCGCAAAGCGGGCCCGCCATAGCCGCACAATTCGATGGCTACGAAAACCAAAGCCGCTAATACTGAGCGCCGCGAGCACTTCAGGACCTCTTCAGGCATCGAGTTGCCCGTCGATTTCAATCCTTCAAACTCAGAACCGCTTGAATACGATCGCGACCTCGGCGACCCGGGCAAGTTTCCGTACACCCGGGGCGTCAGGCGCAACATGTACCGCGGGCGCCTTTGGACCATGCGCCAGTACGCGGGCTATGCCAGCGCCGCAGAATCAAACGCGCGTTACAAGTACCTGCTCTCACAGGGTACGACCGGCTTATCGGTCGCGTTCGATCTGCCTACGCAAATTGGTCTGGACTCTGACGATCCTTTGTCGGCCGGAGAGGTCGGCAAGGTCGGCGTGGCGATAGATTCGCTCGAGGACATGCACTCGTTGTTCGAAGGAATTCCGCTCGGCGAAGTGTCGACCTCAATGACGATCAATGCGACGGCCGCGATTCTCCTCAGTCTCTATCTCGCGGTAGCGCGGAAACAAGGCGTCGGGTTTGAAAAAGTCAGCGGCACGCTTCAGAACGATATTTTGAAGGAGTACATCGCGCGCGGCACCTATATTTTTCCGCCGTCGCCGTCGCTGCGGCTGATTACCGATACGTTTGCGTTTTGCGCGCGCGAGGTGCCGAACTGGAACACGATTTCGATCAGCGGCTATCACATTCGCGAAGCCGGCTCGACCGCCGTGCAGGAAGTTGCGTTCACCATTGCCGACGCGATCGCCTATGTCGAAGCCGCGCGCAGTGCCGGGCTGGAGATTGACGAGTTTGCGCCGCGCATCTCGTTCTTCTTCAATGCGCACAACAACCTGCTGGAAGAGATCGCGAAGTTTCGCGCAGCGCGACGTCTGTGGGCCCGCATCATGCGCGAACGCTTTCATGCGCGTGATCCGCGCTCGTTGATGCTCCGTTTTCACACGCAGACGGCTGGTTCGACGTTGACTGCGCAACAACCTGAAGTGAATGTTGTGCGCACCACAATTCAGGCGCTGGCGGCAGTGCTGGGCGGCACTCAATCTCTCCACACCAATGCGATGGACGAAGCGCTGGCACTGCCGACTGAAGACGCCGCCCGGGTGGCGCTGCGGACTCAACAGGTAATTGCCTTCGAGTCGGGCGTGGCTGATACGGTCGATCCGCTCGCCGGCTCTTATGCAATAGAAGAGTTGACCAGAGAGATCGAGCAACGCGTGATTGATTACCTCGACAAGATCGACGCCATGGGCGGAACCCTGCGCGCGATCGAGACCGGCTACATCCAGCGTGAGATCCAAAACGCAGCTTACGAGTATCAGCGCGCAGTCGAGACTGATCAGGCAGTTGTGGTTGGCATGAATCGCTTTCAAAGCGACGAAGGACCACACGTCAAGACGCTGCGGGTAGATCCGTCAATCGAGAGAACTCAGATCGAGCGATTGCGCGCTCTGCGCGAGCGTCGCGATTCGATCGCTGTCGAGACGTCGCTGGTGAAACTCGAAGAAGCCGCGCGGGGCACCGAAAACGTTCTGCCCCGAATCCTCGACTGTGTCGAGGCGTATGCAACCGTAGGCGAAATCAGTAATCGCCTGCGGAGTGTCTGGGGTGAGTATCGCGAGGCGGTAACGTTGTGAAGATTTGGTCGACCGACCCCAGGCTTGCGATGCCGAGCCGCCCTTGAGAAGTCTTCAATAAACGGCCAGCTACGCTTTTGTCTGCACCAGAGAGGAATGGAATTTCAAATGATTAAGATCACTACAAGCATGCGCACGTTATGTATGGTGGGCCTGGCGTTCAGTTTATGCGGTACGGTCACCACCATACGCGCTCAACACGGTTCCGGCGCCCTGGGTGGTACTAGTGAAAATGCCGGCGCCGTAATGAAGCTACCCGCCAAAAAGGTTGTGCGAACGCCGAGCCCCTCGAAGCCTCGAACTGGAACACGTAGACAGCCCGTCAACAACTCGGGGCAGCTTGAAGACGCTCTCAGCCTCGCCGACGACGCGCGCCAGGCCGGCCGTAACGAAAGCGCTGAGCGCGGTTATCTATTGGCGGCGAAGCTTTCCCCGAACGATCCGCGACCTTACCTTGGTCTTGGACATACGTACTACAACCAGAAGAAATACTCTGAAGCCGCAGAATCTTATGCGCGCGCGGCGAGCTTGAGTAAAGCTGACAGTGAACCATATGCGCGCCTCGCCTTTACTTACACCGAGTTGCAGCGCCTCGATGACGCCCTGGCGATGGCGCGTCGTGCTGTCGCCGCGCAGCCGGATAACTATTACGGCTATCTCGCGGTGGGTTATGTTCTTTCTTTGCGCCATAACTACACGGAAGCAGAAAGTGCATATCGCAAGTCAGTATCGGTCGCGCCGCAGCCACTCATTGTGCTGCAACAGGAGTTAGTTCGAATTCTGAGTGAGCAACGACGCTATAGCGATGCCGCAACGGAAGCAAAGAAGGCAATCGACATTGATCCGAAGGACTTTTCCGCTCGGTTTAGCTATGCGGTCATGCTGCAAAAGCTTGGTCAACTAATCCCTTCGGCGCAACAGTACCTCGAAGCTATCAAGTTGAATCCTAAAGATGGAGCGCCGCACTCGAACATTGGCTTGATCTATTACATGACTGAGAACTTCGCGGATGCGCGCGAGCACTGGACCGCCGCGGTGAGCCTTGGCTCGACGTATGCCCCGGATCGCATCGGCTTGCTGATTCTTGATGGGCGTTTGACCGAAGCCCGAACTCAGCTGGAAGAGTACACGCAAAAGAGTGGCGACGATGAAGATGGCTGGTTGATGCTGGGCGACGTTTATCGCGCGCTGGGTGATGATTCGCGCGCGCGGGTAACGGACGCCCGGGCCGCTCAGATTGCTCCTGAATACGTGGGGTTAAAGCGGCCTGACCTTCGCAAACTGGTTCAGCGCGGTTCGTCATCCGGCGACTACTCGCGGCCTGCCGCCGACCCGGACATTTTGAAGGTAGACGACCAGGGCCGCACGACCTTGATGCTGGCCGCGGGAAACGGTCGCGCGGATCTTATCCCCGCCATTATTGCCGCCGGCGTAGATGTGAATGCGCGGGATAAGGATGGCGATGCTGCTCTTTTCTACGCGGCCGCAAATGGAAAGGCGGATGCAGTCGAAGCGCTGCTGAAAGCAGGCGCCAAAATCGACTCGGCCAACAATAAAGGTTCCACTGCCTTGATTGGGTCAGCTGCCGCCGGATTGGCGCCCATGGTCAAGCTGCTCTTAGCGAAAGGCGCCCGCGCCGATCAGGGTGATCAGGATGGCGATAATGCTTTGATTCTGGCATCCGCGCTGGGCAAAACCGACGTTATGGATGTGTTAATAACGGGTCGGGCTAACATCGATGCGCAAAACAACAACGGTGTGACGCCGCTCATCATCGCATCCTTTCAAGGACACGTGGCGGCGGTGCGTTTGCTAATAGCGCGGGGAGCAAAAGTGAACACCCGCGCAAAGAATGGAGTTACAGCTTTAACTATGGCCACGACCAAAGGCCACCCGGACGTAGTAGAGATACTGAAAAAAGCAGGAGCGAGGGAATAGGCTCATGTGGGTCCTTCTTTTTCCTTTCGTCATCCTGACCGTGATCATCGGCCTGTTCGTGGTCATCGGCATCTACTCGTGGCAGAAAGCGAAGGAACGAACTCGACAGCTACAACTCACGGCGTCTCAGCTTGGCTGGAGTTTTGCGGCGAGCGTACCGCTGAACATGATTGCCGGGCTAGAGCGCTTTGTCCTCTTCAATGATGGCCACGGCAAACAAATCAACAACTTTATGTACGGCGCGGCGAGCGGCGTCAAGGCGGCAGTCTTTGATTATGTCTACGTCACGGGCTATGGCAAGAACCGGCAGACGCATTACCAATCAGTCGTCTACCTCGAACCGGTTTATTTGAGCGTGCCGTACTTCTCTTTGCGACCCGAAGGCCTGCTCTACAAGATCTTCACTGCCTTTGGTTATCAGGACATCGACTTTGGACAGCGTCCCGAGTTCTCTCGTCAATATATCTTGCGCGGGCCGGACGAGCAAGGCATTCGCCGGACGTTCAATGACGGGCTGCTCTCTTTTTATGAGGCGTATCCGGGAACGTGCACGGATGGAGGAGGGAACCAGCTCTTCGTCCACCGCGGCGGTTACCGTTTTCAACCTCAGGAGATTCAGTCTTATGTTGGACTGGCTCTGAAGGTTCTGAATTTGTTTCCGCGTTATCGGTAGACCGAAGGATCGGTGCATTCTCAGTTTGCCGCTTAAGCGGTATAATCGGCGCGGTAATCCGAGAGGGCCGTCGCGATGATCAAATCAATCCACTTTCAGAATTTCAAGGCGCTGCGAGATGCAACATTGCCGCTAGGTCCGTTCACGCTGATCGTCGGCCCAAATGGAAGCGGCAAGAGCACTGCAATGCAGGCATTCAGTTTTGTCCAGCATCCAAGTCAGTACGACTATGGCAAGATCGTCACGGCGGGATTGCCTCAACCAAGCGACGTCGAGGTCCAGTTGACTCACGATCTAACTGACTATCTTGCTAAGAGTCCTACCAGCGCAGTACTGCATCATCCCGATTGGCAGGACGAAGATCCGCAGCCGCCCGAGGATGATGAGCCCGACTGGCATGATGGGGAGGGAGTTGCTTATCTTTCCCCGTTGGAGACCGCTTTGGCTAGTTTCAAAGTGTACTCGTTTGATGCCAAGAGGATCGCACAATCAGTGCAGATTGATACAAAACCCGAACTTAGCCAGGATGGATTTGGACTGGCGAACGTCCTCGACGACTTGAGCGATCAGGAGCCAGAGCGATGGGAAGCCCTTAACGCAGAGTTGAACCGATGGCTGCCGGAATTCGACCACATCACCTTTGAACGCCCATCGAACAGCACTAAGATTTTCCAGCTTCGCACAGCGTTAGGACATCATAAGTACAGCGCCCACGATTTGTCCCAAGGCACTTTGTTTGCTGTCGCATTACTAACCTTGGCCTATTTGAAAGAGCCTCCTGCCATCGTGTGCTTCGAAGAGCCCGATCATGGCATCCACCCCAGATTGCTTCAAAACATTCGAGATGCGATGTACCGACTCGCTTATCCAAAGAATTTTGGCGGGAACTGGGAGCCCGTGCAGGTAATCGCAACGACGCACTCTCCATACCTTTTGGATCTTTACAAAGAGCATCCAGAGGAAGTCGTGATAGCGCATAAGGACGAGCAGGGAGTTCACTTCGAACTCCTATCTGAAAAACCACACATCACCGAGCTTCTCGAAGGCGCGCCGCTTGGAGACATCTGGTTCAGCGGGATTCTTGGCGGAGTGCCTGCCAGTCCATGAAAATAGCGATCGTCAGTGAGTCCCCCGCCGACGAAGCCGCAATCAAGTTCCTGGTAGATGCAATCGTCGGATATGCAACAGAATTAGTGGTTGCGCCACGCTTGCGCCCAAACGGGTGGCCTCATGTACTAAGTCTTCTGCCAAGCATAGTAAAATCTCTATACTATCTCTCCGATGTTGACGGGCTGGTTGTGGTTGTGGATTCAGACGACTCTCCTGTTCATGACGATTCTCACAACGCATCCGAGGTGCAGAACCCTGATTGCAGACTCTGTCTACTCCGGACTGCGGTTGCGCTCTCGCTGAGAAGAGTGAGTCCCGTGCCAGGACGGGTTGCAGTGAAGGCGGCGTTAGGAGTAGCTGTACCCTCGATCGAGGCATGGTATCGCTGCGGCATTGATTCACGCGTAAACGAAGCCGCATGGTCTCGGAAGCTGCTGGGCCAGAGCGTCAACTATGACAGGCGATCATTGAAGAGTGATGCATACGGTTCGGGCCAGCCCAGCTTGGTCATGAAAACCGCGGCGGCCATGGAAGCTGCAACGCGGCTAACAAATAGCCTTGAAGAGTTGGAACGACTGTTCCCGAATGGATTCGGCAGTTTGATTCGCGACTTGCGCGGTTGGGGACAGAGCTAATTATCTTCGTCCGCCGCGCAGCAGAAATCCCAAAAACAAACCTGCGGCTGCAGATATCAAGATCGCGTGGCCAGGATTTTTCCGCGCGTAGTCTTTGGCTTCATCCGCAATTTCGCTGATGTCCTTGCCCTGCAAGTCTTTGATCTTGTCGCCCACGACACCGACCCTGTCGCTCACAAAATCGCCCGCTCGCGACGCAGCGTGGGCGATCTTTCGTCCATACTCATGCGTTGTTTCTACAAGTTCTGACATGTTCAATTCTCTCCCACAAATTATTGACGTGCTCGATGCTTTCTGACCATTCTCTGTAGCTTCCATTTTCTCAACCCCTTAAATTCTGGCTGCCAGTTTCCGTGACAAACTCTCCATACGAAAAAAGTCTGGGTTAGGTTGCGGAAATTCCTACTGCCGGGAGCGCGGACGTCTCGTCCGCACAGCGAGCGTAGCTCGCTAAGTTCTTTCCCTTACGCACGCAGCACACCTACGGCCATACGGTCGAACGCTTGTTCGCGCTCATTGCGGACGAGACGTCCGCGCTCCCAGCATCAGGCGTCCGCGTCCAACGAATGCTTGACTTTAGTCCTTGACCGATGGTAAGTGAGTACTTACTTCGCACGAATCGAGACCAGACCACTGCGACCCGTAAACAAAA
>JBGPWS010000245.1:0-7096 GCA_041492345.1 Pyrinomonadaceae bacterium
AATACTTCGGGCGCCTTCTATCTCTCGATCGAATTTCAGACGACCGGGTATCTGGTCGAACGCATGTATAAGGCTGCCTACGGGAGTCCGGATGGCACGTCGACCTTTGGCGGCGCGCATACGCTCCAAGTGCCGGTGGTCAGGCTGAGTGAGTTTCTGCCTGACACCAAAGAGATTGGCGCGGGTGTCGTTGTGGGCCAGACCGGTTGGGAGGCGGCGCTGGAAACGAACAAGCAAAACTTTGCCGCGGACTTTGCATCACGATCGAGGTTTACCGCTATTTACGCGGTGATGACGCCGTTGCAGTTTGTTGACGCGCTCAACTCAAACGCCGGCAATCCGTTATCACAAACGGAACACGATCAACTGGTGAATGGTCTTACGGCCCAGACGATGACGCGGGCCCAGGTCCTGCGGGCTGTCGCGGAGGATCAAGACTTATCCAACTCGGAATTCAATCGCGCCTTTGTGCTGATGCAGTACTTCGGTTATTTACGACGTGATCCAGACACCGGTAACGATACGGACTATACCGGCTATGACTTCTGGCTCACCAAACTGAATCAGTTCGGTGGAAATTTTACGAACGCGGAAATGGTCAAGGCGTTTATTGTTTCCGGCGAGTACCGAGGGCGGTTTTAGGATTTGAAACCGCTGAGCTGTGAAAGGCCGACTCCCCAGTCGGCCTTTTTTGTTTTTGCAGAGCTGGCGCGCCAGGCAGACTTCAGGCGGCTAAAGGTTCAGAGTGCAACTCCGGTTTTCACTCCGTTAGGAGTGAGATGTTTATAGACAGAGCGAAAAACGCTAGTACCACTCCGTAGGGTTTTTCTATTCGAACTATAAACATGTCACCCCCAAACGAGTCTGTCGGGAAAAAGTCCCGGAGGGACGAAATGTTTATAGATGAAAGTCCGCCCTCCCAGCCGTAGCCCATTTATGGGCGACAGAACAGCCGTTTCGCTCCTAGCGGAGCTTGGAATGTGATATTGGCCTCTCGTTACTATAAACATTTCGCCGCTACGCGGCTTTTCCCGACAGACTCCTACGGGGGTGACACCGCTTCCTCTCGAACGAACACGTTGAAATAAAAAGACCTGGCGAGATTGCGCTTTCAGTCCAAGTCTTGCTCAAAAGCAAGAAGTCAGATCTCTGCTACGCAGAGGCCGCAAAGGCTACGCAGAGAAGAACCGAAACTCAGACACTAACCGGAAGCCTGCTCGTGAGATTTGTCCGGCACTTTCAGCAGCTTCCGGTAAACGTCCAATGTCAGGCGCGCCGTCTTCTCCCATGAGAACTTTCCCGCCTGCTGTGGTCCCGCGGCTCTGAGCAGTTGCCGCTGATTTCCATCCTGCAGCAGGGCAAGAATGCTTTTAGCCAGCGCGTCCACATCCAACGGTTCCACCAGGCGGGCCGCGCTGCCGAGTGTTTCCTGCAAGCTTGGTATCCGGCCGGCGATCACCGGGGCGCCGCACGCCAATGCTTCCAGAGGAGGCAGGCCAAATCCTTCATAGACTGACGGGTAGATAAATACTCTGCACGAAGAGTACAGCGCGCGCAGGTCCTCGTCACGCAGGTAACCGGTCAGACGCAAGCGATCACTAATGGTGGCTTTCTTGATCAAGGCAAGCAACTCGTCCATCAACCAGCCTTCACCGCCGGCAATAACAAGTTGAGGCCGGAGCGAACTATGGCCGATGATCTGTTCAAGAGCCTTCAGGAGTGTCAGCAGGTTCTTGCGCGGTTCAAGCGTTCCAACAAAAAGCAGGAAATCGTCTTCGATGCCCAGCCGTTTTCTGATCGGGGCAGTTTGCGCCAACGGCATCGGCTGAAAACTACTGCGCGCGGACAAAGGAATTGCGGTTACTTTGTCGGCTCTGACGCCGAGGTGCTGACAGACATCTCGCTTCACGCTTTCCGTGGGTGTGATGATCATGTCCGCGATTCGAACCACCAGCGGCAGGCGGAGACGAGCCCGGCGAACCAGCCGAGGACGGTGCTTTTCAGGATGCAATAGCGTCGACAGATCGTGAATAGTGACGACACTTCGCCGCCTTTTCCAGAGTGGCAGGTCAAAGTTGGTGCCATGAAAGAGATCGAACGCAGCGCGCCGGGCATAAAGCGGCAAGCCGATGGACCACCAGTGCCCACGGATTGAAGATGCTCTTGGATTTACGGTGCGAAGATTGGGAAGATGGGCGCGCTCAATTTCGTCCTGCGCCGCCCCGTCAAAAGGAGCTGGTGAAACTAATTCGAATTGATCTGATGGCGAGACGAGCGCCAGGGCCCGGGCGAGTTCCAGGGTGTAGTGGCCGACGCCAGTTCTGGGTTCAGCCAGTGGATACCCATCGATTCCTACGCGCATTCATAGGTAGCGCAAATTGTTAATTTGCGGGCGCAAGTTAATTCTTGCGCCACCGGCTCACAGTCCGAATCGCTGTTTGTATTCGCCTGAGACGAGAAACGCCTTGACCATCTCGGCGTTGACGAAGTTGCCGTTGAATTGGTTAAGCTTGGTCAGCCAGAAGTTGTAACCCTGGAAGTCGAGCGTCGGTTCCGGCGCGTCATTCGGGTTGCGCTGCAAATAGCCGAAGTACTCCATCAACACGAAGGCCCGATTAAATTCCTGCTGCGCTAACGCTGTGTCCTCTGCAACCAGACGCAGCGCGCGCGCCCGCGCCGCCAGGTCGAGCGTGTTCGCACCAAGCTCACTAATTGCGGCGGCGCGATTTGGCGCCGACATGGGCGCCAGGCCGGCGTTCGTGTAAAGACCGTCAACAAACTGCTGCGGAGTCATTAACGTCGGATAGGCCGTGGTGAAGCGAGAGCGCTGCACAAAACCACTAAAGAAATTCTGTTTATTAGTTTCTAAAGCCTGCTCCCAGCCGCTTTGGTTGACTATTACTCCCTGCCCAATCTGTCGCGTGTCAGGCAAAAACTCGCTCAGCCTCACTGGAACCGGCGTGCCGGCGATATTGCCGTAAGCCGCTTTGTAAGTTCTATAAACCAAATAGCCGGTCTGCTGGAATTCGATCGATAGGAAGAACGCGGCCGAAACGTTGATGCGTTTCACTTCGATGCACTGCTGATCGGCGCCACAGGAATTAATTTGATTCGTCCAAAACGCAAAGCCGTCGGCATCTGGTTCGCGGTTTAGAAAGTCCAGGTATTGCTGTCGCACGAAGAAGTCGGTGGTAACAATCGGATTTGGATTAGGTGAACCGCCCGGATTAATCGTGATGTGCGGCGCGGTGTCCGTCTGACGGCTCGACGCTGCCCCCGATGCCACGACTATGGAAAGATCTCCCGTATCGACCGTTGCGGGCAAGGTAAAGTCAATCTGATCGTTACCCGGCAAATCAAGCGACCTCAAGGCCCCGGCGACTATCGCCGTCGTGCCGACGGTTACCGTAACCGAACTGGCCGCACTGTTGCGCACACCGGTGAGGGAGATACGCAGGACCGTCGGGACTTGTGTGCCCGTACCATCATTTGTCGTAACGGTGAATGGTTCCGGCGAGCACACTAAGGGATTAGTAATATTGCAAACTGAGGCGCGACCTAACGGGCCGTTCGTAGTCGTAAGGATGTCCGGCTGAATAGACACAACTACGATCGAACCTCGAATGACTGTGCCGTTGTTGTTGATGACGATGTTATAAGTGCCCGGCCCTAATCCGATCGGCACGACGAACTTGATCTCAGCCGAACCAACCGCGTACAGGCCGCAGGCTGCGTTGTTAATCGCCACTGAAACACCGTTCAGCTCGATGGGCAGCGCCGGAGCACGTCCCGATTCAGACGCATTGCTATTGCTGACGGTCGCACTCGCGGGCGCCAGGCTGACGCTGGATTGGGCGAAAGCCAGTTCGCCGGGCGCCACACCGAGAGCAATGAATGGTGTTGGGCTGCCGGTCGGAGTAGGCGATGGACTAGGCGATGGACTAGGACTGCCGCTGGGAGTCGCAGTGGGGCTGGCGACTGGCACGGTAACCCGGCTCGCCCCGGTAGACATCGTAAGCGTTGCGCTTGATTCCGTCGCGCTGGGCAGCAACTGATAGAACACCTCGCTGGAAGTAGGAGAATCAGTGTTGCCGCCACCCAGTTCGCCGAAAAAAGCGAATGCGATCCGGCTGCTGGAGTTACTCGGAAGCCCGCGCAGACCGGCGAACGTTGGGACATTCGTGAGACGAGTGAACGGTCCCGTTGAGATCACCGGCAGCGGCACCAGAAAAAGCTGCTCAACGTGTAGCGGATTCAAACCGGTGCTGTTCTGATCAGTCGTGGGGGTGGTGCCGTCGGATTTGAAGTTCAAAACCGAAGTGAATACCACAGATTTCGGGTTGAGCGCGCCGTCATAGTCAGTGAATGTCGGAAAGTGGAACACGTCTGTTCCCGATGTAGCACGCGGTCCAACCTGGGCGAACGTGTCGGCCTGCACGTTGTAAACAAAGGTGACGGAAGCCCCAGCCGGCGTGGCATTCGCTTTCGGGTCGCCGGCCGTCGATTCAAAAGCTATTAACTTGCCATCGCGACTTAATCTTCTGCCAAATCCAAAGACGTTGGCCGTGGCTGACGTGGTGGCGTCGTTCTTTGTCTTGGTGGCTTGCCGCAAACCGCTGGCATCGCGGACATAAACTTCCGCGTTGGAAGGTAACGGGCTGTCATCGTTGTTGGCCGTTAGATTCGCGTTGGAAATAAAAGCGAGCACTGATCCATCACTGGAAAGACAGGGATTCGAGCTGAAGATCGGATTGTTCAGTGAGGTCGTCGTCGTGTTGGTAACCTGCGCAAAGGTCAAGGTCGCAGCAGTGACATCGACAGTGAAGATTTCAGGATTACGGTCATTATTTCCCGTGCCCACCAGATTTGCCGTAGAAACAAAAGCCACAATCCGCCCATCATCGCTGATGCTCGCCTCACGATTATCATCGGCGACCCGGGGCACGCTGATCGCCGAACCGGCAACCGGCGGGGCGCTGGCCGGCGTGTTTGTAATTCGCCTGAATGTGCCACTCGACAGATCTATAGGTCCCACATTCGCTCCGCTGGAAAGAGCGGACTGGGGGATGTCGGGAACGGTGAACTTATAAGTCCAGATCTCCTGATTCATGTCCGTGTTTGTCGGAGCACCAGGATTAGTCCCATCAAAGCTCGCCGGCGTGACGGGTGCGTTCGAGCTAAAAACGATCGTGTAGGTGCGCTGACCGGCAACCAGCGCCGGCTCCAGACTAATCATTGGACTGTTGTTGCTGATTTCAATCGCGACATTAATCGGATCAACCGGTGTCGGCGAGGGACTGGGCGTCGGCGACGGGCTGATTGATGGGCTTGGACTTGGACTTGGGCTCGGCGTTGGCGAAGGACTACCCGGGGGGTTCTGTACGCTCTTGGTATCAGTTAGCTGAAAAATTCGCCGCTGCGCATAGTCGTACAGAAAGATCTCGTTATTACCATCCTCGTTGTTGCGCGCATTGGGATTAGTGGTTCCATCAGGTTTAAACGTCGGGACCTTTTCAGTCGCGATATCGCCGTTTGATTCAATAACCAGAAACCGTCCGTTGGCCGAGGTATCCTCCACAAAAGAACTGCGAGCCGAATTCGTTATCTGGGAAACAAAAGGATCCGGCGTCGAGGTGGCCGGCGCTTGCGCCGAAGAAAGAGCGCCTGCAACGAGCATACACGCCGCCGCCGCGCATAAAAAAGCAATAAACAGTCTTATCATTAAGAATATGAACGAACGATCAAAGTGCTCACTGGGGCCTATTAGATTTGACCGAACCAGGCGCAACGACCACCTCAATTGTTAAGCAGTCAGGCCGGATATTGTAAGCGTTGCGCCGCTGTAACCGCAAGGCGCCACTCCGCTTAGTTTCAAGTCACGGGCTGGTGGTTGCTCAGAAAATCCAGCAAAGTAACGAACCGCGGGCGCTAAGAGATCTTTCTCCCTCTCCCTTTTGGGAGAGGGTCGGGGAGAGGGCGTAAAGTTGAGCCGTCTAAGTCCCTCTCCCCAGCCCTCTCCCAAAGGGAGAGGGAGTTTTTCACCAACCTGCCAGGGCGTGTCCCACCCCAATTATCAACCCACCTGGTAACCCCAGGTGGGTTCTGTACTCGAGTTCACGGGGTTCCGAAGCGCTGTCGGTATTCGCCCGACACCAGGAACGCCTTAACCATTTCAGCATTGATGAAGTTGCCGTTGAACTGATTCAGCTTGCCCAGCCAGAAGTCATACCCGGTATAGTCAGAATCCTGAGGGTCGTTCGGGTTCCGCCGCAGGTAGCCAAAGAACTGCATCAGCACAAAGGCGCGATTTTTCTCCGCGTTAGCGAGAGTCGAATCCTCGGCCACGGCCCGTAAGACCTGTGCCCGTGTCTTAATGCCCGCACTGAGGTCGCTTACCAGTTGATCGCGTTCCGCCGGTGACAGGGCCCCGCCGGCCTTTGTATTCAAGCCATCTACGAACTGCGCGGGCGTTAGTGTTAGCGGATAAGCCGTCGTAAAGCGCGAGCGCTGGACGAACTCTTCCGTGAAGGCCTGTTTGTTGTCCTCTATCTGCTGTTGCCAGTTCCCCACGTTTACCACTACGCCCTGACCAATCCTTTGCGTATCAGGGAGAAACTCGTTGAGCCGGATTATCGGCACGGAAAGCGGATGTGCTCCCCCCAGCGTCGACGTGCCCGATCCATCGCCATAGGCAGCTTTGTAGATCCGATAAACGAGATAGCCCGTCTCCTGAAACTCAATCGAGAGGAAAAATGCTGCCGATACGTTAATCCGCTTCACCTCGATGCACGCCTGGTCTGCACCGCAAGACGTAATTTGATTAGTCCAGAAGTTCAGGCCGGGCGCGTCAGGTTCGCGATTCAGAAAATCGATATAGTGTTCGCGCACAAAGTAACCCGCCGTGTCGATCTGGTTCGGGCCGGGAGCAACCTCGTTGTCATTGATGGTGATCGTGATCGTGCTGAACCCACCGAGCGTGACATTGCTGCCTCCCGCGGCGCTAAGCGTCATGGTGAAACTTTCAGGGCCTTCAAAATAAGCGTCATCCACGATCGGAATCAAGATGTTTTTCGAAGGCTCGTTGGCCGCAAAATTC
>JBGPWS010000252.1:0-6822 GCA_041492345.1 Pyrinomonadaceae bacterium
GCGTCCGAAAATTTTCGTGTCCATCGATTCCGGGCCGGCGAAGCGCAGCGACGCCTCCATCCCAGTCAAGGCATCCGGCGAAAGGGAAGTACGTTCCTCAATCGCTAGACGAATTTCATCTTCCCAATCCAGATCGTCAGGCGCGAACGTGACCAGGCCGGCCTCTTCCGCCGCTTCCGTGTCGAATGGGCCTTCTTTAGCGAGCACCTCATCAACTTTTTCCGGTTCAGCCAGAAAGCGTGATTGCACTCGGGCCAGACCATTGCTCATCAGAAGCGCGCCGGCGCTGAGTACGCTCGTGGCAATCTCAACTTTCTGATCCGGATCGTTCAGCATGTAAGTGCGGTCTGACGCCAGCGCAAGTTCGAGCAGGTTACCCGCAAAGCAACTACCGGGTCCGATGATCGCAAAGAAACTCTTCGCCGTGAGATCGAGCCGCCGCAGCACCCGGGCCATATTCAGGATGATCTCGCGAATTAACCAGTGTTCGCGATTCGTCGCCAGCGTCTTGTCTATTGCCAGTGCGTTATCGATGCTGCCTTCGGTGCGCAGACAAACCAATCCAATCTCGGGTTCGTTTACCCGCAGATGCAAAAGCACGTCGTCCAGTTCACGATAGGCACGCAGTGGCCAATAACTATCTCCGAGCTTTTGAATCACGTCCGGCGTTGTTGGCAAGTTTGACTCTGGTCCGCGCACCGTCAGGTCGGCATAACGCTGGTCGCGATGCAGTTTCAGGCTGACATACTTGTAATCTCGAGTATCCGCACTTGATTCGAACGCGAGTGGGTTCAACTTGATTCCTGTGTAACGCAAGCTGTTAGCTTGCGATTGTTCATTGACGCGCGAACCGTCCGCTTGGGCTAGTTCGCGCACCCGGGCATCAACCGAGTCCTGGAACTTGCTCGTCGGAAATGTGTCATCGATCAATCCCCACTCTTTCGCGCGCTTGCCTTTCAAACCTTCTGCCAGGGTTGAAAACACGTCAGCACGATCACGACGCACTTTCCGTTTATCGACAAGTCGCGTCAGACCGCCGGTGCCGGGCAATACGCCGAGCAAAGGTACTTCGGGAAGGGAAACGGCAGAGTTGCCATCATCGACCAGATAAATTTCGTCGCACGCAATCGCGAGTTCATAACCGCCACCCGACGCCGTGCCATTGAGAGCGGCAAGGTAGCGCCGGCCTGAATGCCGCGAATCATCTTCCATCGCACAGCGCGTCTCGTTCGTGAACTTACAGAAATTGACTTTGAACGCGTGCGACGAGGTGCCGAGCATGTAGATATTCGCGCCGGCGCAGAAGATGCGCGGCTTGAGACTCGTGACCACAACGGCGCGGACTTCCGGATGTTCAAAGCGCAGACGCTGAATCGCGTCGGCGAGTTCAATGTCCACGCCGAGGTCGTAGGAATTGAGTTTGAGCTTGTAGCCGTCAGCGAGCGTCTGATCTTCCTGCACATCCATCGAGAGCGTCGCGACCGACCCCTCAATTGAAAGCTTCCAGTGTTTGTATTGTTCGGGCGAAGTTTGAAAGTTAATCATGCAGATACGATAAGCCGGGTCTGTAAAGTTATCGTTCGAACGTTCGTTCGATGAACATTCTATTTGCGGGTCGGTTGCGGGTCAAGGCCAGATAGCCTGCTTGACACAAGGCTTTTGTGGCGCGTAGCGTTTTGCCCTTGGACAGAGCCCTTGCTGACACGGGGCTACTGACACTCACGGAGGCGCATCTGTTCTGGTGAACGGCGCGGTCTTCAAAACCGTTAGTGAGACTGCGAGAGCAGGCTCAGGTAGGTTCGATTCCTACACGCCTCCGCCAACGAAAGAGTAAGCAGTGAGCAGTAAGCAGTGAGCAGGAAAACGCTTACTTGTTTCTGCCAGGATATTGCCTGCCGACCTCCAGTCGTTGATACAAAACTTGCTAATCAGAACTTGCTTGACGGTTCTTTGCCGAAGTGGTATTCCCTTGCCCTCATAAGCATCGACAGATCGAGTTTCAGCAGATGGAATTCATTCTGCTAACCTGCTCACCGCTTACTGCTCACTGATGAAAGACTGGATCGCCCTCAACATGACTCCCGGTGTAGGGCCACGTGTGACCTCTCGCCTCCTCGAACACTTTGGATCGGCGGAAGCGATCTTTGACGCGCCGCGGCGCGAACTTGCCCTGCTGCGTCTGCCGCCGGAAACGATCGAAAGTATCGCCGCGCGCGAATTGCACGCCCGCGCTGAAACCGAAATTGAACGCGTGCGCAAACTCGGCGGCGACATCCTGGTGCTCGACGACGGTGTTTATCCGGCGCTGTTGCGCGAGACCTATGATCCACCGGTCGTGTTGTATGTAAAAGGCGCGTGGGACGAATGTCTGGAACGGCCGTGTGTCGCCATCGTTGGTTCTCGGCGTTGTTCCACGTATGGGCAGAATGCCGCGCTGATGATGTCGCGAGAGCTGGCCCAGCGCGGGGTGACAATTGTTTCGGGATTGGCTCGCGGGATCGACGCGTCGGCTCATCGGGGCGCGCTGGAAGCAGGAGGACGAACGGTAGCGGTGATGGGCACCGGGCTCGATCAAATCTATCCGCGCGATCACAAAAAACTGGCGGACGAAATTCTGAATCGCGGAGGAGCGATGGTGACGCAGTTTCCACTGGGTACGCCGCCGGTCTCTGAGAACTTCCCTTATCGCAATCGTGTAATCAGCGGATTGAGCCTGGGAGTTCTGGTGGTCGAAGCGGCCGAGAATTCCGGCTCGCTGATTACCGCGCGGCTGGCTATGGAGCAGAACCGCGAAGTGTTTGCCGTGCCCGGCAACATCACCTCGCGAAATTCGTTCGGCACCAATTATCTAATAAAAGGAGCGGGCGCCAAGCTCGTGCAGCAATGGCAGGACGTCGCCGGTGAATTGCCCCCTGAGATTGCCGCGCAATTGCTCCCGCCGCCAAGCAGGAAATCGAAAAAGAAAGGGGAGCTGTTAGATCAATTGGAGCTGTCGCCGCCGGATTTGTCCGAACCAGAGCGCGCGGTCTTCAAGCTGCTCTCAACCGATACGCCGCAGCAGATCGACACCCTCGCTGAAAGCACGAAGCTTTCGATCACGCAACTGACCAGCGCGCTGCTCGCGCTGGAAATGCGCGAGTTGATTCGCGCACTCCCGGGTATGTGTTTTGTGCGGAAGATGTAACTGCGGCAGTGTTAGCGCGCCTGAGCCTATTGCTTCTGCAAGCTCGCCAGGGCGCTCAACACTTCTGCGCTGTGACCGCTGGGCCCGACCTTCATAAAAACTTTCGCGATTTTGCCTTGCGGGTCGACGATGAAGGTGTTCCGGGCAGAGAGCTTCATGCCGTTGTAATCCATCAACGAGCCGTAGGCATCCGACACCTTGGTGTCTGTGTCCGACAGAAGTTTGAAGGTCAGGCCTTCCTTGGCGCAGAAGCTCTTGTGCGATTCGGCCGTGTCAACGCTGACGCCGAGAATCACTGCGTTCAGCGCCTGGTACTTAGAGAGATCAGTTTGGAAATTGTGTGCTTCCAATGTACAGCCGCTGGTGAAGTCTTTCGGATAGAAATAAAGCACCACCCACTTGCCGCGAAAGTCCTTGAGCGCGGCCTGGTTTCCCTCGTTGGTGGTCAGCGCGAAATCCGGTGCAACAGACCCAATGGCGGGCGGTTCAGCTACGGCGAAGGCAAAAGCGGCGGCGGCGCAAATGACCAGAATCCCGAGCAGCAGAAAGAGCTTTGACATCGATGTTTTCTCCCTAAGGACGTTATTTTGGCGACCGCCATAATACACTGTCTGACGGGTGAGTACCCAATGGCCGATCAGGGGCTGTTTGGCGTTTGAGGCACACTTAGTGTTATTTTCAAACCCGCTCCTAAAAACCTCCGGCAACTGGTTTGGAAGCAACCCTCGGTCATCGAATGTTCATCAGTGCGTGACCGGACGTGAAACTTGGTGAGAGTTTTGTTAGATCTGAGCCACGCTGCTTGTGACAAGTGGGTGGATAGCGAAATCGATGGAAGTACATCTGGTTGACAGGCCAACCACGAGACAGCGGTTGAAGGACATAGGAGAAGGGAAGTTCGGCAACTATGTCAAAGCAGTCGTGGACGTCAGCAGAAGGAACATGGCGGTTGGTGGAGATTTTCACGCCGATGAAGAGGCTTTCTTGCTTGAGCGCGGCTCGAGTCAAATGAATCTCTGGGGTATCAATCTTTACTTCGACTTAGAGTTGCCCGACATGGTGGAGTTTGATTCGGTAATCAATATCCGTCCTGTCCAGAACAATCGATCTCGTGGCGTGGAGGATCCAGGGGTTCGCGCAAGAATTGTGGAGATCGTGACAGAGCTTGTGCAATAGCACGGGAGAGCAACGTGATACATTCGAGTCTTGCGGATGGGCGCTGGTTTACGATGTCAATCGCCGAACAAATGGCCAACGTAGGCAGTGAATACGAGCGCGCCTTGCGCTGGAAAGAGCGCGGTAATGCCTCCTATTTTGAAGCGGCATTGGATCGCATGCTTGAGTTATTCGATTTGACGATCGCGGATCCGCGTTGGCGGAATCATCGGCTCAAAGAACTGTGTCGTGTGAGAGAAATTGTGTGCGACCAGCTTTGCAGCGAACATCCCCAGCCTTGGTCCATACCTGATCTGCGAGATTACTTTTTATCTTTTGGGCTTCTCGCTCGGAACGAGCGTGATAGAAGAATTAATGCTGAGGCATTGTCGGCCAAATAGGAATGGCAAAAAGTTTAGTCATAGTTGAATCGCCCGCCAAGGCGAAAACGATCAATAAATATCTCGGCAAGGACTTCATCGTGATGGCCTCGATCGGGCATATCAAAGATCTGCCTTCGAAGGGTCTGGGGGTGGACGTCCAGAATAATTTCCAGCCGGAATACGAAATCATTCCCGATTCGAAGAAGCGCAACAACAAAAGGATCGTTTCCGATCTGAAGAAGACCGCAAAGACAGCCTCGGCGATTTATCTCGCCGCTGACCCTGATCGTGAAGGCGAAGCGATCTGCCAGCATCTCGCTGAAGAGATCGTTCCTAAGAAGCCGGTCGTGCCGACCTTTCGCGTGATGTTCAACGAGATTACGAAACGAGCGGTGCAACAGGCATTCGAGCATCCGAAGCAGATTGACGGAAATCTGGTTGACGCTCAGCAGGCGCGCCGCGTGCTCGATCGTCTGGTTGGCTACAAAGTCTCGCCTTTGCTCTGTCGCACGATTGGTGGCCGGCTAAGCGCGGGTCGCGTCCAATCCGTCGCGCTGCGCATGGTGGTTGAGCGCGAACGCGAAATCGAAGCGTTCAAGAAGACTGAGTACTGGACGATAGCGGCGAATGTCGCCGGCAAACAGCCGCCGGCGTTCGACGCGCGCTTACTGAAGGTTGGCGAGCAAACGGTCAAGACCAGCGGTTTTGACAACGATCTTAAGAAGAACGAAATCCTGATCGGCAACGAGTCGCAGGCGAAAGACCTGGTCACCGAAGCCGAGCAGCAGTCTTTCGTCGTCAATGAAGTCACCACGAAAGAGCGCAAACGAAATCCGGTCCCACCTTTCATCACCTCGAAATTGCAGCAGGAAGCTGCGCGCAAGCTCGGCTTTGCGGTGAAGCGGACGATGATGATCGCCCAGCATCTTTACGAAGGTGTAGAGATTGGCGCAGAAGGTTCCGTCGGCCTGATTACCTACATGCGAACCGACTCGATTCGTGTGGGTGAAGCAGCACTCGGCGACGTGCGTCAGTTTATTAACGGGCAGTACGGCGCCAACTATCTACCTGAGAGAGCGGTTCATTATCGTTCGAAGAAAGATGCGCAGGACGCGCACGAAGCTATTCGCCCGACGGACGTAACGCGCACGCCGGATTCGCTGGCGCAATATCTCAAACCTGAAGAGCTGAAGCTGTACCGGCTTATCTGGCAACGGTTCGTCGCGTCACAGATGATGCCCGCGCTGTTCGATCAAACCACGATCGATATCCAGGCCGGCCGTCTCGTGTTTCGGGCCACCGGTTCGGTGCAGAAGTTTGACGGCTTCCTGAAGGTCTATCAGGAAGGCCGCGACGAAAAGGGTGAAGATGAGGAAGACGAGCGCACGCTGCCACTGGTCGCTCAGGGCGAGACGCTGGTGCTCAACAAGATCGATCCGGAACAGCACTTCACTGAGCCACCACCCCGTTTCACTGAAGCTACTTTGGTAAAGGCCCTGGAAGAGAAAGGCATCGGTCGGCCTTCGACTTACGCGGCGATCATGACGACGATCCAGGATCGCGAGTACGTCGAAAAGAAGGAAGGACGTTTCCATCCGACGGCGCTCGGCAAAACGGTGAACGACGTTTTGATCGAAGGCGGCTTTGCCGATCTTTTCAACGAGACCTACACCGCCAGGATGGAAGAAGAGCTCGACGAGATCGAAGAAGGCAAGCTTAAGTGGACCGATGCATTGACCGAGTTCTATGACAAATTCAAGTTGGATCTCGTCCAATTTCAGAAGTATTCCACCGAAATCAAAACGAAGGAAACGCCTACTGAAGAAGTTTGCTTGAAGTGCAATACGCCGGGCATGGTGCAAAAGCTCGGTCGTTTCGGCAAGTATCTCAAGTGCCTTGAATGCGGAGCCACGCGTGATGCTGAACCAGTCGCTAGTGAGGACGGCGCGACCCAATCGCAGGCCGCAGCCGATGGCGAGGAAGAGCCCGAAGCATGTGAACTGTGCGGCAAGCAGATGCAATTAAAACGCGGCCGGTTCGGACCGTTCTACGGCTGTTTGGGTTATCCCGAGTGTCGCAACATCCGCCGTATTTCCAAGA
>JBGPWS010000209.1:0-8189 GCA_041492345.1 Pyrinomonadaceae bacterium
CCCTGCGGATCGAACCCGGCGCGCGGCATCGTTCGCACCCCAAGAAAATCCGCTTCGCGTTCTTCGTCGCGAGTGTGAACAGTGAGCAAGCCCGCGCCAACTATCTGTCCGAGTGCAATTCCCAAATCTCGCGCCGCGTCGCCGGCGACTCCCGTGAGTTCGCCAAGTGACTTCGCAATTTCGTCGTATTCCTGCGACTGTTTGAACGTTCTCAAGCTGTGCCGGGCAACCACGTGGCCGACTTCATGAGCGAGCACCGAGGCGAGTTCGTTGTCGTTCGTCAGCTTGAGCAGCGCAGTAGTGACGTAAACATGTCCGCCGGGAAGTGAGAAGCCGTTAATCTCGCGGCTCTGAATTACGTGGAACTTGTAGAGCAGGCCCGGGCGCAGGCTGGCTTTCGCGCAGCGTTGGCCAATTCGTTCGACCCGGTCGAGTCCCACGTCTGTCAGGTTGTACTTCTTGGTGACTTCGCGATGAAGCTGCATGCCCAGCTTGATCTCGTCGCGCTCGTTCAACAATCCGGCGTTTGAATAGCGGGCGTTGCGAAAGTCGGTGTATGGATCACCGTATTGGACCGGAGCGGTTGCCGTCCCTGGGTCACGCACGAATGATTGCCGGGTGAAAGCGACGCTTTGCACCGAAGTTGCGCAAAGAATGAGGGAGACGATTAATAGCAAAGCTTTGGGGCAAAGATAAGATTGTTTCATCAGTTGGTTCTCTCTCTCGTTATCATTGGCGCCTCGCTCCAGCGAGACGAAATCGAAGCGACACATAATACATCAATTTGGACGACGACCGCGCTCCCAGCTTCGACGCCCACGCGCGGTTGAGGGTGACGTGATACAGCAGTACCTAATTCTCAGCAGTGATGGACATGCCTCCGGAATTCCGATACTTTCTCTCGCGCGAAATAAATTAGTTAACATCATCTTATGTCAACACTTTCATTCTGGGGCGCAGCGGGTACGGTAACCGGCTCAAAGTATCTGATCGAGACTGATCGCGCGCGAGTGCTCGTCGACTGCGGCTTGTTTCAGGGTTTGAAGGAAATACGTGGACGCAACTGGCAGGAACTCCCGTTCAATGCTGCGGCGGTTGATGCGGTCATCCTTACGCACGCGCATATCGATCACACCGGTTATCTACCGCGCTTTGTCCGGCAGGGCTTTCGCGGGCCGGTGTATTGCTCGCGCGGGACTGCCGACTTGCTGAAAATTCTATTACCGGATTCGGCGCGTTTGCAAGAAGAAGAAGCCGACTATCGCAACCGGCACAAGATCACCAAGCACCTCCCGGCGTTGCCGCTTTACACGGAGCAGGATGCGAGAGAGGCGCTCAAGCTGTTTCAGGTCGTTAAGAATACGGGCCAGCCTTTTCAAATCGTGAAAGGAATTCACGCGCAGTTCCGGATTGCCGGCCACATTCTCGGTTCCAGTCACGTGCTGGTGCTGGTAGACGGCGCGGGAGAGGATCGCCAGGGTCGCAGCGTTCTCTTTTCCGGCGACCTGGGTAAATACGATCAGCCGATTATTCGCGATCCGGTCGCGCCGCCTGAGTGTGATTACCTGGTGGTCGAGTCGACGTACGGCAACCGGCTGCACGACACTGAGGAGCCGAAGGACGCGCTCGAGCGGATTATCAAAGATGCAGCGGCGCATAACAGTGCAATCCTGATCCCTGCTTTTGCAGTTGGGCGAGCGCAGGAGATTGTCTATTTGATTCGCGAGCTGGAAGACGAAAAGCGAATTCCGATCTTGCCAGTGTCGGTGGACTCGCCCATGGCCGCCGCCGCGACTCAGGCGTACGCCCGACCAACGGACGAACACGACGAGGAGTATGCGGATGCTCTTAAGATTACTCCCACGCCGCTGCGCACGCACTCGATGATGGCGTCGGCAACCAGGGAAGAGTCGAAACGGTTGAATGATGCCGAAGGCGCTCGGATCATCATCGCCGCGTCGGGAATGATGAATGGTGGCCGCATACTTCATCATGCGCTGAGGCTGTTACCCGACGAAAACGCCACCGTGGTGTTTGTCGGTTATCAGGCCGCTGGAACACTCGGCCGTCGCGTCGCTGACGGCGAAAAGGAAGTGAAAGTCCTGGGGCAATGGATCCCGGTGCGCTGCCGGACGGAAAAGATTGGCGGCTTCTCTGCGCACGCGGATTGGAAAGAGGTGGTGCGGTGGCTCGAAGACATGCCGGCGCCGCCGCGCCGGGTGTTCGTCACTCACGGCGAGCCGGATGCCGCGGATGCGATGGCCGGTCACCTTCGCGATCGCTTCGGTTGGCAGATTGAAGTGCCGCAGTATGGGGAAAAGTTTGAGTTGGGTTAGGCGTGGAATATCTTAACGCACCAAGTAAAGGATGGGATTGGGTGACGGGTCAGTACCGGGAGCGGTAGCGACCGGGTTGTTGTCATGGCAACTTGACCGTCGGGATTGAGACCCGGTCGCTACCGCTCCCGGTACTGACTCCGCCATTGCTACGGCCGTTGTTCCCATCCTCGCCAATTGTTATACTTCGCCATTCGTTCGTTCACTACGTCATCTTAAGGAAAAGCATTTGAGCGTTCTGGTAGACAAAAGCACACGTCTGATCGTGCAGGGCATCACCGGCAAGGAAGGAACCTTCCATACCAAGCAGATGGTTGAGTATGGAACTAATATCGTTGGTGGAGTGACGCCCGGCAAAGGCGGCACGACGCACGAAGGCATTCCCGTTTTCAATACCGTGGCCGACGCAGTCAAAGAAGCCGGCGCCAACGCATCCGTGATATATGTCCCGCCCGCGTTTGCCGCGGACGCGATCATGGAAGCTGCGGATGCCGGGATTCCCGTCGTCGTCTGCATCACCGAAGGCATCCCGGCGTTGGACATGGTGAAGGTCAAGGAATACTTATCCGGCAAATTAACGCGTCTGATTGGGCCGAATTGTCCGGGAATTATCTCTCCCGGTAAATGCAAGATTGGTATCATGCCCGGCCATATCCATCGCGAAGGACGCGTCGGAGTTGTCTCGCGTTCAGGGACGCTGACCTACGAAGCGGTTGGGCAGTTGACTTCGTTAGGACTTGGTCAATCATCAGCTATCGGTATTGGTGGTGACCCGATTGTGGGAACGACGCATGTCGATGCTCTCAAATTGTTTCAGGAAGACAGTGAGACGGATGGCATCGTGATGATTGGTGAGATTGGCGGGACGGCTGAGGAAGATGCAGCCGCCTTCGCGAAAGATCACGTGACGAAGCCGATCGTCGCATTCATCGCCGGACAGACTGCGCCGCCGGGACGCCGGATGGGCCACGCCGGAGCAATCATTGCCGGCGGGAAGGGAACCGCTGCAGAGAAAATGGCGGCGCTCACAGCGGCAGGCATTCACGTCGTGAACTCGCCGGCTGATATTGGATCGGCGATGAAAGAAGCGCTGGGAGCGCAGCCCGCGGCTTAGAAATCGGCCACAGATTGACACGGATATGCGCAGATCAGAAAGACATTAAAGTGAATCTGAGAGAAGTATCTTATCTGTGTTCCATCTGTGCGAGTCTGTGGCTAAATTCAGGGGAGGTAGATGACAGAACAAGCAGGTAATCTTACATTCGCAATCATCAAACCCGACGCGGTGGGCGCGGGCTACACCGGCAAGATAATTGATCGGATAATTGGCGGCGAATTTCGCATTCGCGCCATGAAGATGATTCAACAATCGCGTACGCAAGCCGAAGGCTTTTACGATGTGCATCGCGGCAAGCCGTTCTTTGCAGGCTTGACTGAGTTCATGTCGAGCGCGCCGTGCGTCGTGATGGTGCTCGAAAAAGAAGGCGCGGTGAAAGCCTGGCGCGATCTCATGGGCGCAACCGATCCTGGGAAAGCCGATGAGGGAACCATTCGCAAGGAATTCGGCGCTTCGGTGGGAGAAAATGCTACCCACGGCTCGGACTCTGACGAGAACGCGGCAATCGAGATTGGGTATTTCTTCAACCGGCTGGAGATTGTTTAGAAACCAATGATCTTTGAACTTTGAACTTTGGACTTTGCATTTCTTTGATTACAGAGTTCAACGTCCGTCCAAAGATCGAAGGTCCAAGATCAAAGTCCAAAGATCGATTTTCAAACTATGAAACGCTGCCCAAAGTGTAACCAGACATTCTCAGAGGGCTGGCTGAGTTTTTGTACTCAGGACGGCACCACTTTGATTGATGATTCGGTCTCAAAGAGTGAGCCGCCGCCTACGATCATGGCGCCGGCGCCTCCGCCGCTTTCGAACCCAAACCCACAGGCAAATTGGAATACACCGTCAGGCGGGTTCGGTCCCGGACAATTTCCCGCGCCCCAACCATCTCAGCCAATGTGGCAACCGCCGCCGCCACCGGCTTACTTTGCCCGTCCGCAGCAGGGCCTGGCTGTGGCTTCGTTGATCTTAGGCATCTTCACCGTCACTTTCGGGTGGTGCTATCTGGGGGTGATTACCGGTCCGATCGCGATCGGTCTGGGCATCTCTGCTTTGATCCAGATCAAGAATCATCCGGATAAGTTTTGTGGCAAGCCTGTTGCGATTACCGGGATTGTCCTGGCCGCGATCTTCCTCCTGATTGTGGCATTTGTGCTCGTGCTCTACGGCGTGGCTGCTTTCATGAAGTAATTTGGACGTTGCGATGTATTTGTCCGCTCGGTAGCACGCCAAGTGTCTGACGAAAACTTACCGTGAAGCGCTGTCCCACCTGTAACCGCTCTTTCGATGACGACACGCTGAGCTTTTGCCTGGAAGACGGCACACCTTTAATCGGCGATTCCGCCCAGCGGCCTGATTCCCAGGAAACCCTTGTGTCACCCTCGCCGTCCGTGCCGCCGCCCGAGACCGGCGGATTGCCGGCGACGCAGACCTATGGCCAGCTGCCGGAAAAAGCAACCGTCAGCGCATCGCAGTTTAACGTGCCCGCCGCGCAGGCTTACACTCCGGCGCCGCGTCGGACCTGGCCCTGGGTAGTCGCTATTCTGGTTGTTGTCTTCATCGTGATTGGCGGAATTGTAATTGCCGCAGTGGTGATTCCGCCGATGCTGCGCGCTTCGCGCGATGACAATCGCGCCCAGCCGACTCCGGTTCGTCCTGAGTCCACCGCCACACCTACACCGACGTCGAAGGTTTCGCCGGTCGAAGAGGCGGACGACGTACCGGACGACGAAGATGAGGTCTTAGCCCAACTCAGTAAATTGGAAGAAGAATGGACGCGAGCGAACGTCAAAGGCGACAAGCAAGCGCTGGAGAAGATCCTGGCGGATGACTATTCCGGTGGCGCCAATGAGCACACTAAACGGGAGTACATCGATTCGCTAACGCCGGACCCTTCGATCAAGTCCTGGGAGCTACGGGATCTGACGGTCGACCAAAGTGATGACCGTGCGACGGTGCACGGAACATTGACCGACAAAAAAGAGAAGGGCGCGGAGGTTTACGACTTTGAGGACAAGTTCGTTTGGCGGGATCATCGCTGGCAAGCTGTGGCATCGCATACCAGTCGTGTAAAATAAACGCAAAGCTGATCTTGGAACTTTGATCTTTGGTCTTTGTACGCAAAACGATCGTCCGGGATTGCCCTAAAGTTGAATTCGAAGATCAAAGCTCAAAGTTCAAAGCTCAAAGTTCAAAGTTCAAAAATCAATGTCAATCATTACCGAAGTCATCGAATCAACGAAGGCCATCATCCAGGGGATGAGCGTCACGCTGTCTTACCTGCCGAAGCGTAAGCAAACCGTTCAATACCCTGAGGAACCGGTTACGGTGCAGCCGCGTTATCGCGGCCAGCACTTGCTGCACGTCGATGAGCTGGGCCGCGAGAAATGTGTCGCTTGCTTTCTTTGCGCGGCCGCTTGTCCGTCGGAGTGCATCTACATCGAGGCCGCCGACGATCCGCGCGCGCCCGAAGAACGCATCGGCGTCGATGAGCGCTATGCGAAGGTCTACAACATCGACTATGGTCGCTGCATTTTTTGCGGTTACTGTGTTGAGGCCTGTCCGAAAGACGCGATCACGCACGGCTACAACTTTGAATTGTCCGTCTATAACCGCGCGGATCTTCTGAAAAGAAAAGACGACCTGCTAATCACCAAGCAAGTACAATCGAAGAACTATCGCGTTGCTTTCTCTGACGAAGATGTCGATTCCGAATACAAAGAAGTCTAGACATAAAGTTTCAAGTTTCAGGTTTCAAGTTTCAAGTTGTTTCAGTTTGCGATTGCTGGCGCTGCGTGAAATCACGGCTCAGCATTCTGGAACCTGAAACCTGAAACTTGAAACCTGAAACAGTTTTTTATGGCTTACACTGAATTCCATTATCGCTGGGAATTCGATCTCGAATCGTCGCCCGAACAACTATGGCCGCTGGTGGCTGATACGAATCGTTTCAATCGCGACACGGGAGTGCCGGCGGTTGAGATCTTAAAGAGCGAAACCCGTAACTTAAGAAACGCGCGCCGGCGTCTGCGGCTTTCGGCCTTCGGTATTCCGGTCGAGTGGGAAGAGCAGCCATTCGAGTGGATACGACCAAGTCGGTTCGGCGCGGTGCGTCGCTACACCAGCGGACCAATGAGCGAGTTGCGCGTCCTGGTGGAACTAACGCCCCGCGAGAAACCGCCAGGCAAGACGCCGATTCAGGCGCATCAACCATTGGGCACGAAGCTGGTTTATGAAGTCTGGGCAACGCCAAAGAATATTGTTGGATTGATTGCTATTCCAATCCAAATTGGCATCTTGAGCGCACGGAACTTTGCTCAGACCCTTCGTGACTACGACGAACTGGCTAAGCATGGACGCACTGCCGCGAACCTTTCAACGACGGTTGAATTCGTTCCCGGCGGCCGGGCCCGTTTGCTGGCGCTGAGCGAAAGACTTGCCGCCGAAGGAAGCGACGGGGAGCTGGTCGCGCTGTTGGTGGATCATATTGAGAACGCCGATGATTTCGCGCTCTCGCGAATTCGGCCATACGAATTGGCAAGACAATGGAAGCAACCTCAGCGCGCGGTGCTCGAAACGTGCCTGTGCGCCACGCGTACCGGGATGCTCGATTTGCAGTGGAACTTGATCTGCCCGATGTGCCGGGGCGGCGGCCCTACGGGCTCGCTAAAAGACATCGCGTCAAACGTTCATTGTCCTGGCTGCAACATCGATTTCACGGTGAACTTTGAACAATCAGTCGAGCTTACTTTTCGACCGAATCCGTCGATACGTGAAACTGAAACCGAGACCTTTTGCATTGGTGGGCCGCAGGTGACACCGCATGTCGCGGCCCAGCAACTCCTCGCGCCGCATTCGACTCGGGCGATCGATTTGACTCTGGAAACCGGGCGATACCGCCTGCGCACGATGAGTCTCGCCGGCTGGCAACACCTGCGCGCTGCGGAAAACGGCCCGGGCGTCGTGACGTTGCGCGCGACGCCCAGTGGCTGGGCTAATGACGAGATAGCGATCGACACGACAGGTCATATCAATCTTGAGAACGCGACCGAAGACGAGCAGTTATTCATTCTCGAACGCGCCGCCTGGAGCGATGACGCGGCTACCGCTGCCGAGGTCACGGCCCTACAGGTCTTCCGCGATCTATTCGCGACTGAAGCACTGCGGCCCGGCGAACAGATATCCGTCGGCACGCTGACGGTGTTGTTTACCGATTTGAAAAACTCAACCCGCATGTACCGTGAGATTGGCGATGCGACGGCGTTCGGACGAGTGATGAATCACTTTGACGTCTTGAAACAGGTGATCGCCGACGAAGATGGCGCGCTGGTGAAGACGATCGGCGACGCGGTGATGGCGGTCTTCCGTAGTCCTGCGGGCGCGGTGCGTGCCATGCTCCACGCGCAACAGCGGCTGGGCTCTCCGCCGGAGGGGATGTCGCCGCTCATTCTCAAGGCCGGCGTGCACACAGGGCCCTGTATTGCGGTGACGCTAAACGACCGGCTGGATTATTTTGGATCGACGGTCAATCTGGCTGCGCGTTTGGAAGGACAATCGACCGGGGACGACGTGGTTATCTCGACCGCAGTCTATTCCGATCCCGAGGTGCGCGAGCTGTTGGGCGATCCGGAGAAAGGCCTTTCGGCTACGCGGTTTGAAATGCCTCTGAAGGGATTTGACGAGGAACGGTTCGAGCTTTGGCGAGTCGCACACGCGGGTACCGCTCGCGCTTAGTCGAG
>JBGPWS010000289.1:0-5877 GCA_041492345.1 Pyrinomonadaceae bacterium
CAGTTCGCCCAGGACGTTTTCTTTGGGCACCGGGCAATCTTCCAGAATAATTTCAGTCGTCGATGAAGCGCGAATGCCCAGCTTGTTTTCCTTTTTCCCGACTGAGAATCCGGCCGTATTCTTCTCAACGATAAACGCCGTGATACCACGATAGCCGGCTTCGGGATTTGCGTTGGCGAAGACTATGAAAATCTCCGCCTCCTTGCCATTGGTGATCCAAAGCTTGCGCCCGTTTATGACGAAGTGATCGCCGCCATCAACGGCCCGCGTCTGCATCGCAAACGCGTCTGAGCCGGATCCGGCTTCGCTGAGGGCGTAAGCGCCGACCTTTTCGCTGGCTAATTGTGACAAGTATTTTGTCTTTTGTTCCTGATTGCCCCAACGTATCAAAGCGTTGTTGACCAGAGTATTCTGCACGTCGACAAAGACACCGACGGAAGCATCGACCCGCGAAAGTTCTTCGACGGCGAGTATCGCCTGAAAGAACGAGCCGCCGGCGCCCCCGAATTCTTCCGGCGTTTCAATTCCCATCAGACCCAAATCAAAACATTGTTTCGTCAGGGCGGGATCGAGGTGTCCCTGCTCGTCCATTTCTTCGACGCGCTTGCGAAGCTCGCCTTCGGCAAACTCGCGCACGCTGGCGCGGAACATTTGTTCGTCTTCAGAGAGCGTCGTCAGCGGACGCGCTATTGATTGTTCTGTTGCAGTTTGACTTTGACTCATGTGTGACTGGGGCCCGCGGAAAGTCGATCGAGCTTGAATCAACATCATAATCAACGGGCAGACTAAAAGGCAAAACCGGACGGGTGTCGGTGATGTCCTGGTTTGGTTTCGTGCTTTCTTTCGGCTTAGCTGGCGCCGGCCCGGCAATGAGGTCACCTACCGGACAAGCCAATCTCTCAATTAGGATCAACCCAAATTGATTCGCCGGTGCTTCTTACTCTGGAACCGGGGGGCACGCACTTTGCACTTTGGACATCGTCCGCGCGATGCTCTATTTTTGTTTCTTCACTTAGTTTCACCCAGATGAGTCAAACGAAAGCGCAAGGATCACGGAAGGGACTTACTCCGCTCAGCATAATATTTGTTGTCGTTGGCCTCGCCCTGTTCACTTATTTCGTGAAAAAGGCCGGGATCGGCCAGATCGCGGACGGCATCAGGAGACTGGGGACCGGGTTTCTGCTGATTATCGCGATTTCGGCCGTGCGACAGATAGTGCGCTCGCTTGCCTGGTCGCTCTGCGTCGAAGCGCCTTACCGGCTCCGGTTCTGGGATGCATTTCGCGCGCGCGTAATGGGCGACGCCATTGGCAACATACTTCCCTTCGCCAGCTTCGTCATCTCTGAACCGGCCAAGCCCGCTTTGATTCGCGATCGAGTGCCCTTGATGGCCGGCTTATCAGCCATCGCTATCGAGAACATTTTTTACAGCTTGTCCGTGGCCGTGTTCATCTCTTCCGGGATGATTGCCCTGTTGTTGAGTTTTAGCCTGCCGCAGGGGCTGCGCCTGGGGAGCGTCATCGTGCTGGTCGTGATTATGGTCGTAATCACGCTGGGTACTTTGCTGATTCGCAAGCAAGTCAAATTCATCAGCGGCACGGCCGGCTGGTTACACCGCCGCGGTCTCAACGTGAAATGGGTCGAGAAAGGACGAACGCTCGAAGATCGAATCTACGGGTTCTATCGTCGCAATCGAGCGCGGTTCGTGCCGATCCTGCTGTTGGAAGCGTGCTTTCATCTCGCGGGAGTATGGGAAATTTACGTAACCTTGAGCTTCATTAGCCCGCAGCAACCGCCCACCTTTCTCACCGCCTTTATTCTGGAGTCGGTGAATCGTGTGATCACGATGGCGTTCAAGTTTATTCCGTTGCGCATGGGCGTCGACGAGGCAGGAACCGGGAAGGTTTCCAAAGTATTGCTGTTCACAGAAGCCACCGGCGTGACCCTCGCGATCGTTCGCAAAGCGCGCGATGTGTTTTGGGCGGCGGTGGGCATGGCGCTGCTGCTACAGCGCGGCCTGTCGTTACGCACCGTGGCGCGTGAAGCAGAGGCCGCGCTCGCCGAACAAACAAACGGACCGGCGCTTCAGAGCCTGCCGGCAAAAGAAGTCAGTTAGTAGAACGACAGAGGGAGAGTTTCAAAAGTTGTCATCGGTTGATTTCAATTCAATCAAGAGTGAGGTCGCCCTTGCGGGCCAGAGCTCGGCGATTCCATTATCGAGCCCCGCGATTCCCGTATCAAAAAGTCGCGCGACCTCGTGGTCATGGGAAATGACCACCGTGGCGGTGATCGGGTTAATGATTGTAATGGGTCTTGGTCTGCGTGCGGCTGGGCTTGGTCGCATAGGATTCGCGGAAGACGAGATCAATAAGCTGGAGGCCGTGCGCGCCTACGACCGCGGCGATTTTGCGGCCAACGCGGAACATCCGATGCTGATGAAAGCGCTAATCGACGTCTCGATGCGCGGGGCACGGGCCTGGAACTCAATGAGCGGCCAGGCCATCAGCGACGAAGCGGCTTTGAGATTTCCCAATGTGTTGTTTGGGGCGCTGACGGCAATCCCCCTTTTTCTTTTGACCGCGGCGTTGTTCGATCGCCCCACGGGCTTTTGGGCCGCCGCGTTCTGGTCATTCGGCGTCAACGCGATTACCTACAACCGCGTCGGCAAGGAAGACACTTTGATGGTCTTCTTCATGTTGTTTGCTTTCTATCTGTTTATCCGGGCCAAGCAGATCAACGCGCCAAATCAGAAGATGGTTAATCGCCTGCGTAACCTGAGCGCCGTCAGTTTTGGTTTGATGATGGCTTCAAAGTATTTCCCGCACTATCTGGGACTGAACATGCTCTATCATCATTTCTTCCGGGTGCGGGAACCATCTGCCGATGAACCTGCATGGAAGACGCCGCTCAGTTTCTTTCTGATCATCGGCGCAGCGCTGGTGTTGGCTGATCCGGTGATGCTGCTGCCAAACGTCTGGAACTATCTGGACGCATATTCGGGAGAAAAACTACTGACCCACACCGGGTACCTGATGGGAAATCAGCTCTACAAAAACAGGATGTCGAATTCGCCTTTGGGGGGCCTGCCGGTGCATTTCTATCTGCTGTTCCTGGCCATCAAAGTTCCAATTGCAGTGACGAGTACATTTCTCGTGGGCCTGTTTGTCAGTCTTCGCCGCTGGCGACATCCGGGCCACGCTTTCGTGCTGTTCATGCTCCTTTTCTGGATTGTTCCCTATTCGCTGGTAGGGGCGAAATGGCTGCGCTACACACTTTCGTTGATGCCGTTCGTGTATATGGGAGCGGCAATCGGAACGATGACTTTGATTCGCTGGTCTGCCGCCTGGCTGGAACAGTTGAAGGCCGGGCCCGCTTTGTCCCGAGCCGCCACCGCGATATTAGTCCTGATCCTGGTCGTCTGGCCGGCATGGACTGCATATGCTGTAGCGCCGCATTACGCGCTTTACACCAACGCGCTGGGCGCGGGATACGCAACGTATTTCTTTCCCCACGACGAGTTCTATGACGACGGATTGGACGAGGCGATTCGATCTGTCTGTGAGCGCGCGCCGCGCAGCGCCACGATTGTCACCGAGACACCTGGCGTCGTCCGATACTACACTGAGAAGCTTGGCCGCACGGATTTGCAGTCGCGCGTACTGTCGGATCCGAAGTTCACCGTAACGGAACAAGGGTCCGCATACGTCATTCTGCAAAGAGGCCGCACGTATTTCGAGAATCAGAACAAGATGAAGGAGGTGCGCGATCGCTTTACGCTGGTCTATGCCGGCTGTATCCAGGGCCACACGGCCGCGGAAGTCTATGCCGTGTCAGCCAATCCGAGCGAGGCGGTAAAGCCGTGCGGCGATGCGCGACCATAGTATGTTTAAGAAAAGATTCGTTGCCATCGGTTTCTTAGCGCTGTCGATTGTGGCGCTGTCGATTTCGGTCCGCACCTCGGCCGGACCCGACACAGCGCAACGCGCGCACGTGGTCATTCTGGGCACGACCGACATGCATGGCCGCATTTTCCCAATCGATTACTACACGAATAAGTATGACAACGTGGGAATCGCGAAGGTCGCCACGCTGGTAAAGGAAGCGCGCAAGAATGATCCCGATCTGCTGCTGGTGGACTCTGGAGATACGATTCAGGGGACACCACTCGAATACTTTCATAACAAGCGGAACAACACGCCGCCTGATCCAATGATGATAGCGATGAATGCTTTGCACTACGACTCGATGGCGGTGGGGAACCACGAATACAACTTCGGATTGAAAGTTTTGGAGAAGGCGCGGAGCGAAGCAAAGTTTCCCTGGCTTTCCGCGAACACCTACAACAAAGAGACCCCAACGACTCACTACCAGCCTTACATCGTCAAAGAAATCAATGGAGTGCGTGTGGGCGTGCTGGGATTGACGACGCCGGGGATTCCCAACTGGGAAAACGTGCCGAACTATGAAGGTCTCGAATTCAAAGAGACCGTCAGCGAAGCACGGAAATGGGTGCCCATTCTGCGCGCGAAAGAGAACGTAGATCTCCTGGTCATCACGATGCACATGGGCATCGAAGAGGACCTGCGCACCGGGACAACGAATCCTTCGCAAGTGGCTAATGAGAACGCAGCAATTGCGATCGCCAGACAGGTGCCGGGCGTCGATGTGATTCTGATGGGCCACACCCATCGCGACGTGCCGTCGCTGGTCGTCAACGGCGTGCTGCTGACGCAGGCAAATCGTTGGGCCAGTCATCTCGCGCGCGTTGACGTCTATATGGAAAAGAACAGCGACGGTCGCTGGCATGTGGTGGCGAAATCTGCGCGCACAATTCCGGTTACGGAGAAGACCGACCTCGATCCCGAAATCGCCCAGCTTGGTCAACCTTACGACCAGGAAACACAGGATTGGCTCGGTCGCCGGATTGGTGAATCGTCAGAAGAACTGACTTCGCAGGATTGTCGTTTTCGCGACTCGGCGATCATCGATCTGATTCAGCGGGTGCAGCTGGAAGCGGGCAAGGCTGACGTTTCGATGGCTGCTTGCTTCAATCCGCAGGCGCGCATCCCGAAAGGCCCGGTCACGGTGCGCGACATCGCCGGGCTTTACGAATACGAAAACACGCTCGTGACCCTCGAACTGACGGGGCAGCAGTTGAAAGATGCACTGGAACATTCGGCGCGTTACTTTCGTGAATATCAGCCGGGCAAGAGCCTGGCTGAACTCGTCGATCAACGTATTCCTGGATACAACTTTGATATGGCTGAGGGAGTTACTTACGAACTCGACAACACGAAGCCTTTCGGCCAGCGTATTCAGAGTTTGAGGTTCAAGGGTCAGCCACTCAGTCCCACGCAAAAGCTCCGAGTAGTGACTAACAACTATCGTGTCAACGGAGGTGGCGGCTTCACCATGTACAAAGACGCGCCCGTGGTTTATCGATCCAGCGAAGAAGTGCGCGAGCTAATCATCGACTGGGTCGAGCGAAATAAGATGATTCCCACGCAAGCAGATAATAATTGGCGAATTGTCGGGGCTAAGTGAACGTCAAAGCTAAGGCGGGTCCTAAGCCCGGTAAGTCCTACGATCCGCTCTCACGCGCCGAGCGTAGCGAGCGAATGCGCCGCGTTCGTCAAGCGGATACGAAGCCTGAAATGATTGTGCGGCGACTGGTTCATGCTTTGGGATATCGGTATGGCCTGCACTCTCGGTCGCTTCCGGGAAGTCCCGACTTGGTCTTCAGATCCCGAAGCAAAGTAATATTGGTTCATGGTTGTTTTTGGCACCAACACAAGAATTGTCGCCAATATCGGATGCCAAAATCGCGGTTGGATTTTTGGCTACCGAAGCTTGATGGTAATAAGCGCCGTGACTTAGC
>JBGPWS010000041.1:0-18297 GCA_041492345.1 Pyrinomonadaceae bacterium
TGACCCGAACGGATTTCGCTTAACTCAATACGATACGCACGGCCGATCGGTTGGTTACCGAACGAGTTCCGAAGGGCAGACTGAACTCTACAATTGGTTGCGAGAGAATCCTCATCGACTGCATCTCGGCCGCATAGGTCTTCGCCTGAAACGAGAAGATCAAGGTGAAGCGCAATCGCAGGACATCTCTGACATCGAACAACGACTCGATCTCTGGGCCGGCATTCTGACCAGCCGATTCAAGTTCAACGGACAGCCAGTCATAGTCAAGACAGCGGTGCATCCCACGCTCGATTTGCTGGCGGTGGCCATCGAATCGCGATTGATTCAGGAAGGAAAGCTGGCAGTACGCTTTGCTTTCCCATATGGCTCGCCGGCAATGGAGGCGGCTGATTGGAAACAACCCAGGAAACACGAATCAAAGATCATTCATCAGCAGATTGGGCGGGTCGACCTTCGTCGAGGACTCGATGCCGATGAATACTTCGTGGCTATCGGCTGGCCGAGCGACGCATCCTTTGATCTCGAAGATGAGCATACGTTTCTTCTGACATCTTTACGTGAAAGCCCGAGAATTGAATTCGTCACTGCCTTTTCGCCCAGGGCCTGGCAGCGTCGCTTGCCGGGGGCAAGTGAGACTTTCAAAGCGAACGCCGATCATTGGCAGCGGTTTTGGACAGCAGGGGGCGCGATTGAACTTGCCGACAGCAAAGATCCTCGGGCACCGGAGTTGGAAAGAAGGCTAGTGCTCTCGCAGTATCTGACGACGATCCAGTGTGCCGGGTCGATGCCGCCGCAGGAAACGGGGCTGACCGTCAACAGTTGGTACGGAAAGTTCCACCTGGAGATGCATTGGTGGCATGCGGCGCACTTCGCGCTTTGGAATCGAATAGCGCTGCTGGAAAAGAGCCTTAACTGGTACCACGCGATTCTGCCCAGGGCCAGAGATCTCGCTGGATCGCAAGGTTACTCAGGCGCGCGTTGGCCGAAGATGGTCGGACCCGAAGGACGCGACAGTCCTTCTCCGATTGGGCCACTACTCATATGGCAACAGCCGCATCCGATTTTTTACGCTGAACTCTGTTATCAAACGCATCGCGATCGCGCCACGCTGGAACGCTATCGACGGATTGTTTTTGAGTCGGCGGAGTTCATGGCTTCCTATGCTTTTTTCGATCGGGAGAACCGACGGTACGTGCTTGGTCCTCCCCTGATTCCGGCGCAGGAAAATCATCCGCCGCGCGAAACCTGGAATCCAACGTTCGAACTGGTCTACTGGGCCTATGGATTGAAGATCGCGCAGCTTTGGCGAGAACGCTTGCGGATGAAACGCAAGCCTGAGTGGGACAGCGTGATCTCGAAGCTTTCACATTTGCCCGCGCGCGACGGCGTCTATCTGGCCCACGAGAATTGTCCCGAGACCTATAGCGGGCGGAATTACGATCATCCGTCAATGCTTGGCGCGCTGGGAGTATTGCCGGGTGACCGCGTGGATCGCGAAACGATGCGCCGCACGCTCAAGAGAGTCATGAAGGAGTGGCAATGGGAAAGAACGTGGGGATGGGACTATCCGCTCGCGGCAATGACGGCGGCGCGTCTTGGTGAAACAGGAATGGCCGTCGATGCACTCTTGATGCCAACTGAGAAAAATCAATATCTCGCCAACGGTCATAACTGGCAAAGGGATAATCTGCCGTGCTATTTGCCAGGCAACGGCGGCTTACTTTACGCGTCCGCGATGATGGCAGGTGGTTGGCGAGGCTCTCCTGGCGAACCAGCGCCCGGCTTTCCCGCTGACGGTTCCTGGCGAGTCAGGTCTGAGAAGTTGAATCACTCGCTCTTGCGTGAGCTTTAAAAATCCGAAGCGGCCCGGCCCTACCAACAGCCGTTAGGCGACGGCGACGATTGCGCGACTTGAAGAAAGCGTTCGATGTAATCCTTCGCGTACGTGTCGACGCTTTGCTTGATGCGGTGAAAGAACACGCAGCGCAGACCCTCATCGCTAAACCGGTCGCGGATGAACAACATGGCGTTGGCTTCGCTTCGGTATTCACGGTCTTGCCAAACCTGAACCGGCGTTCCGTCCATTTGTTGCGCCAGTTCCAATAACTGTGGATCGTTCGGATCACGGCCGTTGCTCAACAGGATCTTGTTGTAGGTGGGTATCAATCGGTTCTGTAGTTGATAGAGAGCCGCGTCGGTTTTGGCGGTGCTGATGACGTGACCGATCTCATGGGCCAGCTTAGTTGCCGCCAGAGTATTTTGACTGATTGAATCTGAAGTGCCGTGCGGCGTCAGCGAGTTCATCACCGGAAAATAGATTGGGTTCGGGTAGCCTTCGCTCAGGCGATCGCCTAAGGTAATCGTTGCCGCGATCAACTTTCCGGACTCGTCCCATTTATACTTGCCGGTCCCGGCGCCTTCGTGATTGTCGGTAGAGATCGTGATCGTCAAAGTGAAATCAGGATTGTGTTCATACCGGGCCCATTGCTGGCGGCCGACTTCGGTGGAAAGAAACTCCTTTTTCCATTGCTGGTATCGAGGCTTGTACTTATCGAGAATGACTTCCTTAAGGCCGCCTGTTTGATCGTTAGCGCCTGGCTTTACTACATAAGCGTCGTCGTCGCCGTGGTAAGCAGCGACCATGACGGGCCGAGCACCTTGCCACAATCTTTCAAGACGGGATGATTCGCGCCCGTTTGCAAATGTTTTCGGTTGGCGCTCGCTCCTGACCACCAGGGTCGGCAAGGACAGCAACGAAGCCCACAAGACGAAGACAGAAGCAAGAGCTAGTTTTCTCATTCTGATGATCCTTTCAGTTCTAAACGGGGACGTGCCCGCGACCTAAAGCTTGGGATAAGGTGATAGTCGTACTTTTCTAAACTATCCGACGACACAAGTCAATAGATTTGCCGTAAATTGAACCGATCGACGAATCGAGATGAGTAGTGCCGGCGGACTGAGGCACACAAAAGGATGCTTTGCCTGGCCCAAGCTTTCGTTCGGCCCTTTGCGGGAAAGGCATTCTTCGCGGGCCGGATGATTCGCGCAAAGGCGCCAGGCAATACGGAAGACGCGAAGAAGATCGAATTCAAACACCATGTACGTCTCGCGGAGAAGGAATGAGAATGAAAACTGGTTTGATATTTCAACTGCGAGTTTGCTTAGTCATATGCTGCTTGCTCGGTTTCGCCGAGGCACAATCGGAGCCAAAGACGGCCAGCGACGGCGCGGTTCTGATCTTGCGATCGAACAGCCTGGCGCGAGGTTTTCGTGGCGAAGTCGGATCGCTCACGTTGGACGGCTTGTTCTATGAGACAAACCAAGGGCGCGTCATGTTGTCCGCGGAACTCAAAGGAAATGTCGACAACAAACAGTGGTCCGTTGAGAAGAAGATGGCCGATGGGCGAACAGTAACCGTTTCCGTCAAACCGGAAGGGAGGAATTTCAACCTAAGCCTGCAAGCCCAACCCGACTCGGACATTATCAAATGGGGGTTGGCGGTTGACGCTCGCGCCGATGAATACTACACGGGTTTGCTGGAGCGCGTCGTCGATGGCCCGCAAGCCGCGTCGTGGGCGCCCGGAATCAAAGCCGCGATGAATTTGCGCGGGCAGAAGGTGGACATGATCGTGAAGCCGACCACGTCCGTCTACGCCCCGTTCTATTTGTCGTCGCGCGGCTACGCGGTCTTCGTAAAAGGGAACTGGCCGGGCTATTTCGATTTCGCGGTCGCCGATTCAAACAGGGTGAAGATCGAATTTGAGGGACCGTCGTTTGAGATGAAAGTCTACACGGCTGCCGCTCCGGCCGCGCTGGTCCGGGCCCACGCGATGGACGCCGGTCCGCCGTTCCTGCCGCCAAAGTGGATGTTCACTCCCTGGCGCTGGCGCGACGAACACACGCAACGGGCGGCCTACTATGACGGCACGCCCGTGACTGGGCCGTTCAATTCGGAAGTCATGGAAGACGTCCTGTTGATGAAGGCTTACGGAATTCCCAACGGCGTTTACTGGATCGATCGTCCCTGGGGGCCGGGATTGCCATGGGGTTATGACGATTTCGAGATCGATGAAAAGCGTTTGCCGAACTTCGCCGCGATGGTGAAGTGGCTCGAGGGCCAGGATGCAAAGACGCTGTTGTGGATCGCGCCGTTCTTTCAGGGCAAAATGGAGACCGAGGCGCTGGCGAAAGGATATACACTCGCGGGCCAGGTGCGGCCGGCGAACGGCAATAACTATCCGATGGTTGATTTGACGAACCCGGGGGCCAGGACATTCTGGCAGAGCGGAGTAGCAAAGCTGCTTAAACTTGGCGTGGCCGCATTCAAACTAGATCGCTCTGAAGAGGACATTCCCGAGAGTGGGCCCTTCAAAGTCTTTGACGGTCGCACGATCCGCGAGAACCGCAACGGCTATCCGCCGATGTACCTAAAGGCGACTTACGATGTCGCTAAGGAATATCGCGACGACTTTGTATTGATGCCGCGTGCGGCGTACACGGGCAGCTCTGCCTATGGTGTCTTCTGGGGTGGCGATATTGGCGGAACGCAGGAAGGTTTGCGCGCTTCAATCATCGCTGTCCAGCGATCCGCGGTGATGGGATATCCGAACTGGGGCTCAGACACGTGTGGCTATAACCAGCAATTGCTGGAGCAGGAAGTCTGCGGTCGCTGGCTTGGATTTAGCGCCTTCACGCCCATCATGGAAGTTGGGCCAACGCGCAATGTCGCTTTTTGGAATCTTCCGCGCCAGCCGAGTTACGACACCGAACTAATCGCCATCTGGCGTCTCTATGCGCGGTTGCATCAACGCCTGATCGACTACAGCTATCAATACGCTGCGGAAGCCGCCAAGACCGGAGTGCCGATAGTTCGTCCGCTCTTCCTGTTTGATCCAAAATCGTCCGCCGCATGGTCAAACTGGTGGACGTATCTCTACGGGCGCGACCTTTTGGTTTCACCGATCTGGGAGAAGGGAAAACGCGCACAGCAAGTCTACTTGCCCGGGGGCGACAAATGGCGTGATGCCTGGAATCCGGCCAGAGTTTACCAGGGCGGACAGACGATTTCGGTCAACGCCGAGTTGCACCAGACGCCTTTGTTCATTCGCGTCGGCTCCAGCGTAAAGATTGGTGATCTGAATCGGGAGTGGAGGGAATCCTACGCCATCGCCGAGAAGAAACCCGACCTGAAGGCCCTCGATGCCGAACTGAAGACGTGGTTTCAAAGGCACGGCGCGGGGATCAAGTGATCGATGAAAGTGTCCTACAAATTTCAGGAACCTGTGAAGAAGTTGGCGATCGGGTCGGGGTATCGAACTTAGCCTGCGGAGCGGGCGACAGAATAGCGATAATTGTTTGGCTATGACACATCTGCTGTGGCCCGTTTCACGGGCTGGTTGCTTTCCACTTCAGATCCTGGGGTTCCGCTTCGATCCACCCCAGGCTTTATGCTTCCGCTCGCTTCGCGAGCTACAGTTAGCCATTTGTTCAGAGACCTCTAGAGTTTGTGAATCAATGTACGTCGCTGCTTTTCCGAGAGTGTTGTTTACACTTGTCATTGTCCTGCTCTCCACGCAGCTTGGTGTCTCTCGTGGTGCAAAGCCTGCGCCAATTGAGATCGTCGTAGCGCTCGACGGCAGCGGCCAGTTCAAGTCCGTGCAGGAAGCAATCATGTCCGTGCCTTCGGGCAGCCCTGCAAATCCCGTCGTGATTCATATCAAGCCGGGCACTTACAAAGAGCTGATTTACATTCAGCATGAGAAGCGCTTCTTTCGATTAGTTGGCGAAGATGCTGAGAAGACGATTCTTACTTTCGATCTGCACGCGAACATGATCGGCCCAAATGGTAAGCCAATCACGACGTTTCGCACGCCGTCGACGGTGATTGATGCCGACGATGTCACCGCTGAGAACCTTACCTTCGAAAACACTGCTGGACCTGTCGGTCAGGCGCTCGCCATTCGCGTCGATGGTGATCGAGTCGTGTTTCGACACTGCCGTTTTCTGGGTTGGCAAGACACCGTGTTTCTCAATCGCGGACGCCAGTACTTTGAGGATTGTTATATTGCCGGGCACGTGGATTTCATCTTCGGCGCCGCGACGGCCTGGTTTGAACGCTGCCATATTCACTGTTTGAGGAGCGGTTACATCAGCGCCGCTTCGACTTATGACTATCAACCGTTCGGTTTTGTCTTCTCGCATTGCAAGATTACCGGCGAGCCTGAGGCGAAGACTTATCTCGGCCGACCTTGGCGCGATTTTTCGAATGCGAACTATATGAATACCGAAATGTCCGATGTAGTCCGGCCAGAGGGCTGGCAAAACTGGAACCTGCCTGAGCGTGAAAAGACGGCGCGGTATTCAGAATTCAACAGCAGCGGTCCGGGTTCAAATTCGAAAGCGCGCGTGCCCTGGTCGCATCAGTTGACTAAAGCTCAGGCGAAAGCAGTTACGATTAAGAGAGTTCTCAGTGGAGCGGATGGGTGGAATCCTTTGGCTAAGTGAATGGCGATCGATAGGACTAAGCCTGGCATGTTCAGCAACCTGCCGGAGGGCTTCTGTGTGAGCAATGATAAAGATCGATGAAACGATCCACGAAATCACACGAAATAACTGAATTAAGGCGTGCTCTTCGTTTGCTTCGTGTGGGTTCGTGGGTCGTCTTGGTTTTTTGCCAGTCAGCCTGTTCTGTTAGCGAGCTAGAGGCGTACCGAGAAAAAGGTCCCGGAGGACGCGAATGTTCATAGATATCATAGATAAAAGCCTGGTCCATCGATACTTCACGACCGCGGGGTTTTTTGTCTTCCTACCTTTGCTGATGTTGCTTGTCTTGTTGCGGACATCGTTCGCTGTCCCTCTCGACACAGCTTTCGTCCACGACCGTTACAACAAAGGCGATTTCAAACTTGCTCAGGGCGCGCAGGTTGCTGACATTCTCATTTCGCCTGAAGACTATAAAGTCGTGCGGATTGCCGCCGCCGATCTCGCAGACGACATCGAACGCGTAAGCGGGAAGAAACCGACGCTGCGTAATGAGACTGCCGGCTTGAGCAGCCACGTCGTCATCTTGGGAACGCTCGGCAAGAGCGCATTGATCGATTCGCTGGTTCGCACCGGCAAGCTCAAAATCTCACAGTTACCGGGCCAATGGGAGAGTTTCGTCATCGCGACAGTGCCGCACCCACTGCCCGGAGTCGAGCTGGGTTTGGTAATCGTAGGCAGCGATCGACGCGGGACTGCTTTCGGCGTGTTTGAATTATCGCAAGCCATCGGGGTCTCGCCGTGGTATTGGTGGGCGGATGTGTCGCCCGTTCACCGAGATAATCTATTTGTCGCCGCCGGGTCTCGTCGCGAAGGCCCTCCCTCAGTTCAATATCGCGGCATCTTCCTTAACGACGAAGACCTTGGCTTACAACCGTGGGCGGCGAAGACTCTCGATCCGCAACTCGGCGACATTGGGCCGAAGACGTACGCTCGGGTCTTCGAATTATTGCTGCGCCTCAAAGCGAACACGCTCTGGCCGGCGATGCACGGCTGCACTAAGGCCTTCAATCTTTATCCCGAAAACAAGATCGTGGCGGACGACTACGGCATCGTCATGGGTTCGTCGCATGCGGAGCCGATGTTGCGCAACAACGTTACGGAGTGGACTGATCAGCCGGAAAACTATGATTACACAAAGAACGCCGACGGCGTGCGGAAGTATTGGGACGGTCGCGTCGCTCAGAACGGTGGTTACGAAAACATCTACACGTTGGGCATGCGCGGGATCCATGACAGTCCGATCGTGGGACCAAAGACTTCACCAGAGCGAATCAAAGTCCTCGAACAGATTTTTGCCGACCAGCGCGCGCTGCTGGCGAAACACGTCAACCCCGATGCGACCAAAGTCCCGCAGATCTTTTGTCCTTACAAAGAAGTGCTCACGGATTATCGCAACGGTCTGAAGGTTCCCGACGACGTGACCATCGTCTGGCCTGACGACAACTTTGGCTATATTCGTTATCTGCCCTCCGCGGAAGAGCGGAAAAGATCGGGCGGCTTTGGCATCTATTATCACGTCTCTTTTCTGGGCGGGCCGCTGTCTTATCTGTGGCTCGACACGACGCCGCCGGCGCTGATTTGGGAAGAGATGTCCAGGGCTTACGATCACGGCGTACGGAGGTTCTGGATGTTGAACGTCGGCGATCTCAAACCGGCTGAGATCAGCATCGACCTCTTCATGCAGATGGGCTGGGACATCTCTCGCTGGCGAAGAAATAGTTTGCAAGACTTCCTGGCGCAGTGGGCCGCGTCGAAGTTCGGGGCCGGAAATGCTAGTGAGATCGCGGCGATCATGGACGAGTATTATCGTCTCGGTTTTGCGCGCAAGCCGGAACATTTGCAGTGGAATCTGGCCAACGAGAAACCACGACCGAGCGACTTAACTGCAACCGATTATGGGGACGAAATCCAGGTGAGACTTGACGCCTACGATGCGTTGATGGCGCGCGTCAATCAACTCCGCGAAAGGATTCCCGACCACGAGCAGGACGCCTTTTATGAGTTGATCGCATATCCGGTGAGGGCCGCCGCGCTGGCAAACCGTCGTTACTTTTCGTTCGAGAAGAGTGCCGAGCATCTGGAACAGGGGCGAGCAAGTGCGAACGAGTGGGCGCGTCAAGCGAACGAGGCGGACACGCAGATGAAAGCGGAAACGGACTACTACAACGAGAAGCTCGCCGGTGGCAAGTGGCGGCGCATGATGATGATCGAGCCACCAAACGGCCAATGGCAGAATATGCGCATGACCAACCCGGCGCCGCCGGCCGCGCTGGCGCAGATGTCCGTGCCCGAATCCGCAGGGCTTGGCGTTGCGATCGAAGGCCGACGCGAGCCGCTGCGTGAAGGCGATCGCGACGCAGCGCTGCCCACGCTCAACGTGTTTACTCGTGAGGTTCGTTTCATCGACGTTTTCAATACTGGCCGCGCAGCCGGCGACTGGACGGCGAAGACCAGCAACACCTGGATCAAGTTGAGTCGTGCCAAAGGCGATCTGCGTGGCGACGCTCGCATTTTTGTTTCAATCGATTGGGTCAACGCGCCAAAGGGAGACAACGTCAAGGGTAAAGTTGAAATCAGCGGCGCCGGCGAAACACGTGTGGTGAACGTGTCGCTCTTCAATCCGAAAACACCGCGACCGGAAACGCTCTCCGGCTTTGTCGAATCCGCTGGTGTCGTGTCGATTGAGGCTGAACATTTCACCAACCGGATTGACCGCGCCGGCGTGGGTTGGCAAATAATTCCCGGGCTCGGCCGCACTGGCGATTCCGTCGCGATCTTTCCCACCACCGCGGCGACCGTCGATCCTGCAAAGGTTGGTCGCGACGCTCCGCTAATCGAATATCGTCTACTGTTGTTTACGCCCGGCAACTTCAATGTGACGTGCTATCTAGTGCCGACTCATCCGATTCAAGCCGGTCGAGGATTACGCTACGCCATCGGCTTTGACGATCAGCCGCCGCAGATCGTCACGGTTGGAGCTGACTTACAAACGCCATCGCGACAGTGGTCGATGAACGTGCTCAACGCCAGCACAACCGGAAGATCGAATCACGAAATCACGAGGGCCGGACCGCACGTCTTGAAAGTCTATATGGTCGATGCCGGAGTTGTGCTGGACAAGATCGTCATGGACACGGGGGCTCTCCGTCCCAGTTATCTCGGGCCGACGGAAACGAGGATTCGGAAGTGAGGAGGCTGTCACAGCGTGATTTATCGTGAACTTGGACGAACCGGATGGCGTGTTTCCGCGGTGAGCTTCGGAGCCTGGGGCATCGGTTCCGCATGGGGCCCAGTGGATTCAGGTGACTCTCTCAAGGCGCTGCACCGAGCTGTCGATCTTGGCGTCAACTTTTTCGATACTGCTGACGTTTATGGCGACGGTCACAGCGAGCGCCTGCTGGCTCAACTCAAGCATGAACGCTCTGAAGAAATCATCGTTGCCACTAAAGCCGGCCGGCGTTTGGACCCGCATGTGGCCGATGGATACAACCTTGAGAACCTCACGGCTTTCATCGATCGTAGTTTGCAGAATCTAGGAGTAGAAGCTCTGGATCTCTTGCAACTGCATTGTCCGCCGACGGATGTTTACTACCGACCCGAAGTCTTCGAGGCGCTCGATCAGTTAGTGAAGCAAGGGAAGATTCGTCATTACGGCGTGAGCGTGGAGCGAGTCGAGGAGGCGCTGAAGGCAATTGAATACCCCAACGTCCAGACGGTGCAGATCATTTTCAACATCTTCCGTCAGCGTCCAGCATCACTCCTTTTCACTGAAGCGAAGCGCCGCAAAGTCGGCATCCTGGCGCGCCTGCCGCTATCGTCTGGAATGCTGACCGGCAAATTCACAAAGCAGAGTCAGTTTTCGCCGGAAGATCATCGCGCCTTCAACCGGCATGGCGAGTCCTTCGATCGCGGCGAAACTTTCTCGGGTGTTGATTATGAAACGGGATTGAAGGCAGTTGAAAAACTGCGAGCAAACGTCCCCGCAGGGATGACGCTAACGCAATTCGCCCTGCGCTGGATTCTAATGTTCGACGCCGTCACCTGCGCGATTCCGGGAGCTAAGCGAGCTGAACAAGTCGAAGAGAACGTTCACGCCGCCGATCTTCCGACACTTTCTGATCAGGCGATGCAGGCCGTTACAGAATTGTACGAGCAGAACATCCGTCCGCTGGTGCAACACTACTGGTGAGGCGGAGTTCATTTTCCATTGCCCATTTGACATTTTTCATCTGCCATTTGCTGGATTTATTCCGCGTTGCTTCGTGTCACTTCGTGGATCGTTCGCTTGGCTGAGAAATGAAGAACGATCCACGAACTCACACGAACGGACCCGAAGAAGAATGGCGAACGACAAATGGAAAATGTCCTGTCAAAGATTCATTTTAGAGCGCTGACTATCCTGCTATGCGCCGCAGTCTGCCTGCTTGCACCCGAATCCTCGTGGGCGGCACCGCCTATCTCGCTGGCCGGGTACTGGCAGTTTCAACTGGACCCGACAGACGCGGGAGAGCGGCAGCAGTGGTTCAATCGAAATTTGCCTAACTCAATCAAGCTCCCAGGTATACTTCAATCACAAAACTACGGCGACGAGCTCAGTACGAAGACGCCCTGGGTGCTTACCCTCTACGATCGCTTTTGGTACCTGCGCGAAGACTACAAGCCATACACAGAGCCGGGAAACATCAAAGTTCCGTTTCTATCTCAGCCACCGCGTCACTATCTCGGCGTCGCGTGGTACCAGCGGGAAATACAAGTCCCGCAGTATTGGCAAGGCCGCCGCGTGGTGCTGACTCTGGAACGTCCTCACTGGGGAACGACTGTCTGGGTTGACGGTGAAAAGATCGGCTCTGACAAGAGTTTGGTTGCACCGCACAGCTACGATCTTGGCACCGTCTCGTCAGGCCGGCATCGCCTTACGATTCGCGTCGACAACCGCATGCTCATGCCGTATCGGCCTGATGCGCACAGCGTTTCGGATTCGCTTGCCGGCAGTTGGAACGGAATCGTCGGCAAGATTGAGCTGACGGATACGGGCCGAGTTTGGATCGATGATGTCCAGGTCTTTCCGAATCTGGCGCAGAAATCAATGCTCATCAAAGTCCGGGTCGGCAACGTGACGGGACGAAGCGGAGCGGGAACGCTCACGGCAATTTGGCCGGATGTGGGAATCGTGCCGGTGAGTTGGGATGAACACGGCGGAACTGCTGAAGTTGAAGTGCCGCTGCGTATAGACGCTGAGACCTGGGACGAGTTTCATCCGAAGTTGCAGCCGCTCAGGTTGTGGTTAAAAGCAACCGGTGTTGATGAATACAGGGATTTGAAAGTCGGGCTGCGTGATTTTCACGCTGAAGGAAGCGAGTTCATCCTCAATGGCGGACCAATCATCTTTCGCGGCACACATAATGGCGGCGACTTTCCATTGACAGGTTATCCGCCCACGGATGTTGCGTCCTGGACAAAGCTCTTTGAGACCTGTCGGGCCTGGGGATTGAACCACATGCGCTTTCATTCCTGGTGTCCACCCGAAGCAGCGTTCGAAGCCGCGGATCAGATCGGATTCTATCTGCAGCCAGAGCCGGGCATGTGGAACGAGATCAGTCCTGATACACCGATGGAAAAGATGCTTTACGAAGAAACAGACCGCATGATCAGAGCTTACGGGAACCACCCTTCGTTCATGTTATTGTCGGCGAGCAACGAGCCGAAAGGGAAGTGGCAAGAGTCGCTTTCGAAGTGGGTCGAACATTATCGCAAGGAAGATCCTCGCCGGCTTTACACCAGTGGGACCGGACACACCGAAAAGGAAGTGCCAAATATAACCGAGGGTACTGATTATCTGGCGATCCAGCGCATAGGTCCGATGATGATGCGCCGCGAGTCTGCCTGGTTCGGTGGTGACTACAGAAAATCTTTAGTCGACGTCAACGTGCCGGTTATCTCGCACGAGGTTGGGCAGTGGGCGGCCTATCCCGACTATGACGTGATCAAAAAGTTCACGGGGTACATGCTCCCGAGGAACTACGAGATCTTCCGAGACTCGATGGCCGCGCACGGACTGCTTGAGAAAGACAAAGCCTTTGCCCAGGCATCGGGTCGGTTTCAGCTCGCCTGTTACAAAGAAGAGATCGAGGCGAACTTGCGCACGCCGGGCCTCGGCGGATTTCAACTGCTCGACCTGCATGACTATCTTGGTCAGGGCACGGCGCTGGTGGGTTTGCTCGACGCGTTCTGGCAACCGAAGGGTTACGTCGACGCGGGCGAGTTCAAAGAGTTCTGCAACACGACTGTCCCGCTGGCGCGTTTGCCCAGCCGCATTTTCACAACAGCTGATGCTTTCAATGTTGACGTTGAAGTCGCACATTATGGCGCCGAGCCGATTGAAAACGCCAAAGCTGTCTGGCGGATCGGTGCTGGCGATTTTGCAGTTGCGCAGGGTGAATGGGACACGCGCACGATCCCGATCGGAAAAAACATTCCGCTCGGCAGGATTTCCGTCAATCTGGCGACGGTTGCCGCCCCGGGCGAATACAAGCTGATAGTTACCGTGGCGCCTGCTTCATTCTTCAGCTCCATAGATCGGAAGATCGTGCCTGGGCCGAACGTCATTCGCGGAGTCACGTATTTTGAGAATGAATGGAACTTTTGGCTGTATCCGGGAGCGGACGTGAGCGAACTTTCTGGTACACCGGACTGTCCTCGCTCGCGCTCCGCTGACATTCTCATCACCCGTTCCTGGGACGAGGCTGAGGAGAAGTTAGCAGCAGGTGGGCGGGTATTATTAGTTCCGCTCAACTCTGGTCTGGATTGGAGCAGTCCGCCGCTCGACACCGTGCCCGTCTTCTGGAACCGTTTGATGGGCCCCGCGTGGGGCCGCATGCTGGGGCTGTTCATTGACAGGAAGATTACAGAATCGAAGAGTCATGCGCTCGATGGCTTCATCACCTCGTCGAATTTCGACTGGCAGTGGGCCACGATCATAGGAAGTGTGCGTGCGGTGAATCTCGATCGCTTGCCGCCTGAGCTGGAGCCGGTTGTCTGGGCCATAGATGATTGGAATCGCAATTACAAGCTTGGCGTTATCTTCGAATGCGCCGTTGGAGACGGAAGGCTTCTAATCTCTGCGATCGACGTTACAAAACCGGCTGACTCGAATCCTGTCGCGCGACAACTGCGCCGCTCCCTGCTCAACTACATGAGCACCGATTGTTTTCAGCCGAACGTTCCCGTGTCGCGTGAACAAATGCGCAGCTTGTTCTTCGACAACCGCATCATGAAGAAGCTTGGCGCCGTGGCCCAGGTGGCTGGCGTGCCCGCGAATCAGTTGATCGATGGCGATCCGAACACGTTCGTGCTGGCAGGCGATCAGCGCGCACAAATACGCGAGCCGGTAGATGTAGTGATCAACTTTCCCGCACCCGTCACCATGTCCGGACTCGTGCTGATGCCGCGACAAAATCATCGCGAGCACGAAGGCGACATCCGCGAGTACATTGTGCAGGCGAGCGACGACGGCAGTGAGTGGCGCGACGTGCTCCGCGGCGAACTGCCTTCAACCTTTGCGCCACAACAGATTGAATTCCCGAAAACGATCACGGCCCGATACCTTAAACTCATCTCGCTTTCCGGCTTCGGCGCGGACAAAACAACAGCACTGGCCGAGTTGGCAGTGATGTACGCCGGGCCCAAGCTCAACGACAGCAAAGGAACGATCGAGTACCAGCGTAATCGAAGTGCGACGCCCGACATTGATGAAGGGACCGGTGTCGATAAGCGGACGAAGCCGACTCCATCGCCATCGCCAAAGCGACCATAAAGAATCAGAGCGTCGCCAGCCGGGTTCGTTTCCCGCTCCCTTTGGGAGAGGGTTAGGGAGAGGGCGTGACTGCGGAACCGAAAACAGCGGCACATCAATTGAATTAGCTACTGTTTGTCTAAGTACCTCTCCCCAGCCCTCTCCCAAAGGGAGAGGGAGTGCTGTAACATGGTGATGACGAAAATCGGTTCGTTAATTGCTTTCCTGCTGAATGGAGCGAAATGAACTATAACAAAAGCATCGCGCGTTTCTGTTTGCTTGCGCTTGCGATCTGCGCTTTGCCGGCGATTGCGAGCGCTCAAGCCGCGTCCCTTCGCGAGCGCTTGTCGTTCAACGCGGATTGGCGATTTCAGAAGGACGATCCGCCTGGCACCGAGGGACGCCTCAGTTACGAAAAGATCAAAGACTGGATGACCGCGACGGGCAATGAGTTCGTCAGCGACGGAAGCAAACGGACGCGACCAGTAGGGAGTCTGGGTTCGGACATTTCTTACACCCAAAGCGGTTTTGACGATCGCGGCTGGCGACAAATTAATCTGCCGCACGACTGGGGTATCGAAGGGCCGTTCAAACAAGAGAACCCAGGTGAAACCGGCAAGCTTTCGTGGTGGGGTGTTGGTTGGTATCGAAAGCATTTCAACGTTTCGTCGATAGAGAAGGGAAGACGATTCTATCTCGATATTGACGGAGCGATGGCCTATGCGACGGTTTGGCTGAACGGAAGATTTGTCGGCGGGTGGCCATATGGTTACGCATCGTTCGAGCTTGATCTGACTCCCTACATCAATTTCGGCACGGACAACGTGATTGCGATCAGGCTGGACAATCCGCCTGAGTCTTCGCGCTGGTATCCGGGTGGTGGCATCTATCGCAACGTTTGGCTGGTGAAGACTGGGCCGGTGCACGTGAGTCACTGGGGGACTTACGTGACCACGCCAGAGGTTAACCGCGACTTCGCCACGGTGGCGGTAGGCGTGTCAATCGAGAATAACTCAGGGGCGTTAGCGAATGTCGTCGTTAGGACCCGGATTTACGAACTCGACGCTAACGGAGAGAAGCGCGGCAAGCCTCTGGTTGCGTCCTCACTGCCGAACATTGGTGTTAATGCCGGCGCGACGGCCAAAGGCAACGTCAGTTTACGCGTTAACAAACCGAGGCTGTGGAGCCTGCAAAGCCCGAGTCTCTACGTGGCGGCCACTATGATCGAGCAGAACGGAAAGCCTGCCGATCGCTACGAAACCGTATTCGGAATTCGAACAATCAAATTCGATCGAGTTGGCGGCTTTTTTCTCAACGGTGAGCACGTGAGGATTAACGGCGTGTGCGATCATCACGATCTCGGTCCGCTGGGCACGGCGATCAACGTGCGAGCGTTGCAGCGCCAGATCGAGATTCTGAAAGAGATGGGAGTCAATGCAATTCGCACCAGTCACAATCCGCCGGCGCCGGAGTTGCTTGAGTTGTGCGACCGCATGGGAATCATCGTAATGGACGAAGCGTTTGACGCCTGGCGTCGAGCCAAGAAGAAGAATGACTATCATCTTCTCTTCGCCGATTGGCACGAGAAGGATTTGCGAGCGATGATCCGGCGCGATCGAAATCATCCTTCAGTGATTCTGTGGAGCATCGGCAACGAAATCGGAGAGCAGCGCGATGCTGCGGGGCACGAAATCTCAGCGGCGCTGGCAAGGATAGTCCACGAAGAGGATCTCACCAGACCGGTCATCGCGGCCGCGAACATTACCGAATCGGGCTACAACGGGTTTCAGAAAACGGTCGATGTCTTTGGCTACAACTACAAACCGGGCGAGTACGGCAAGTTCCGCCTGAGCAATCCCAACATCCCTTTGATTGCGACCGAGACCGCGTCGACCGTTAGTTCGCGCGGCGAGTATTTCTTTCCCGTTAGCGCCGACAAGAGTCAGGGCCGATCTGATTTTCAAGTCAGCGCGTACGATCTGTACGCCCCACGCTGGGCGACGCCACCAGACACTGAGTTCCGCGGACAGGACGAGTTTTCGTTTGTTGGCGGCGAGTTTGTCTGGACCGGCTTTGATTATCTTGGCGAGCCGACTCCCTATGGCGGCGACTCGGCAAATCCGCTCGTTTTCTCTGACCCGTCGGTGCAGGCGACGATGAACGCGCAGTTGAAAGAATCAGGCAAGATCAAAGTTCCTTCCCGCAGTTCTTATTTCGGCATCGTCGATTTGTGCGGGTTCAAGAAGGATCGGTTCTACATTTATCAGGCGCGATGGCGGCCTGAATTGCCGATGGCCCACATTCTGCCGCATTGGAATTGGCCCGAGCGCGTGGGCCAAATCACTCCGGTGCACGTTTACACTTCCGGTGACGAAGCCGAGCTTTTTCTGAATGGCCGCTCGCTCGGTCGGAAGCAGAAGGCGCAATACGAATATCGGCTGCGCTGGGACGATGTGAAGTACGAGCCGGGCGAGTTGAGAGTCGTCGCGTACAAGAACGCTAAGCGCTGGGCGGAAGATGTAGTGAAGACAACCGGTCCGGCCGCGAAGCTGATGCTCGTCGCAGACCGCAATCGAGTGAAAGCCGACGGCGAAGATTTAACTTTCGTGACTGTGACTGTCGCCGACAAGGACGGCTGGTTGGTTCCACGCTCACATAATCGAATCACATTTGACCTGTCAGGCCCGGGAGAGATCGTAGCAGTCGACAACGGCGACCCCACTAATCTTGAATCGTTCCAGTCGAAGGGGCGCAATGCCTTCAACGGTCTTTGCCTCGTAGTCATTCGCAGCAAAGCCGGCCAGACGGGGCGCATCAGGCTCAAGGTGGAATCCGGAGGTCTCAGTGGTTCTGAGATCTGGATTGCTAGTGTCCAACGTTGAGCAGATCGCATCGCGTCCAGCTTGAATGACAATGAGGGTTGGGATTAAACGCAGAGAGCGCAAAGGATCCCGCAGAGGTCGCAGAGGAAAACCTTTGCGTTCCTCTGCGAAATCCTCCGCGTCCTTTGCGGTTGAATGTCTGGTTCGATCCCGACTTGAACCAGGAATCGCGTGCTCAAGCCACGAACCAATCACCGCAGCGGTCGCAGGTTCTTGGTCAAGTGGGCAATGACCGGGGTTCGGAAGGGAGAATAAATGCGCGCCAAAGTCGTGATCATCTTAACGCTGTTCATTATCTTAATCGCCGGGTCGAGCGCCATGGGACGCAACAGCCGCTCCGTCGATGAACCGATCGTTCTTTGGCCCGCCGGTGCGCCGGGGGCGATTGGCTCGGTCGACACTCCCACCTTGACGCCCTACTTCCCTGAAAAAGGCAAAGCGACCGGCGCGGCGATCATCGTCTGTCCCGGTGGCGGTTACAGTCATCTGGCCGAACACGAGGGACGTCCGGTTGCGGAATGGCTCAATACGCTTGGCATCACCGCCTTTGTGCTCAAGTATCGTCTGGGCCCTCGCTATCAGCATCCCGCCCCATTGCAGGACGCCGCGCGGGCAATTCGAACGGTGCGGGCGCGGGCCGCAGAGTGGCAAATCGATCCGCAACGGATCGGCATTCTTGGATTTTCGGCAGGCGGTCATGTGGCCTCGACGATTGGCACGCATTTCGACGTGGGCAAGCCAGGCGACTCCGATCTGATCGAGCGAGTGAGTTCCAGACCCGACTTGATGATTCTGATCTATCCGGTGATCACGATGAAAGAGTTCACTCATGCCGGTTCAAAACGGTTGCTGCTCGGAGAGAATCCTTCCGCCGATCTGGTAACGCTACTGTCGAATGAAGAGCAGGTAAAGAAAGAAACACCGCCGGCATTTCTGGTCCACTCGGCGAGCGACGCGGCGGTGCCGGTCGAAAACAGCCTGCGATTCGTCGAGGCGTTGAGAAAAGCGGGAGTGCCGTTTGAGCTTCATGTATATGAGCGCGGACCGCATGGTTTCGGCCTGGGTGGCAAGGACCCA
>JBGPWS010000078.1:0-14525 GCA_041492345.1 Pyrinomonadaceae bacterium
CGATCGAAACCAGACAGCCGCCATGCGAGTATCCGCCGATGGCCTGGCCCAGCGCGCCGCAAACACCTGCGATTAGAAGCAGCACCAGAAGTTGAATGAGCATGAAAGTTTCTCCCTTTTAGTCCGGCAAGCTTCAGCTTGTCGAGTTCCAACGACAAACTGAAGTTTGTCGGACATTAGTCTTCCAAACCACCTGGCTAATATCGTATAATCTGCCGTAGTTCGTTGGCCGTGGGGATTCTCCCCGGGTCGTTAAGTCAACAGCACTTGCCCATCGATTGACTAGCCGAATCGCCTTCCTCGACATCGCAAATTGGGTCGGCATCACTTTTCAAGCAGGAGTTTAGATTATGTCGAAAGTTCTCTCAGCGCTTTTAATTATTGTGGCCACGTTTTCGATTGCACTCTCTCAGGAACCAGCGCGGAACAATGACACTCCGCCCAGCCAGGGCATCGCACCAAAAGTGCCCAATGGCATCGGTCGCGCTGATGTTCGCGTTTTTGACGAAGGGGGCAATCCTATCAGAAACGCTTACGTCAAACTAGAATCCACGCGCACGGACGGCTTTTTCTGCGAGAGTTGGGGCGAGACTGACGCACACGGCGTCATCGCGCTGCTGCCAATTCACATGGGTAGTCTGAAGCTGAAGGTCAAGACCAAAGGTTATCGACCGCAGGAACTGGATGTGCCGGCCGACGGCCTGGGTGATCCCGTGCGCGTCACTTTGAAGAAGAAGTAACTGCTGTTTCGTTAAGTAGCCTGGGGTTAATAATAGTCTCCGCGAGTACCGAGGTGCGATCGATCTCGATGCTCGCGGAGTTTGAATTTTTTGGAGTGCGGCGACTTGTCGCCGCTTTATTGTTGGCAGGAGAGAAAAAGCGGTGACAAGTCACCGCACTCCAAAACGGCTAAGAAGCGCCTACAGGTTGCGCCGCGTTGGCCGGCGTGTAGTAGAGAATCCGATTGCAATTATCACAGGTGATCACTTCCACTCCGCGACGCACGTCGGCCATTATTTGCGGGCGCAGAGACATGTGACAGGCCGTGCAGGCGCCGTTGCGGGCCTCGGCCATCGCTACTCCGTCGCGAATGCGCGCGGCGATTCGTTTGTAAAGCGCGCTGGTGGCCTTTGGCAGTTCATTCGTCAAACGCTCGCGTTCCTCCCGCGCGTTTGCAATTTGCTGCTGTTGCATCCGCACCTGTTCGTCGAAGGCTTTGAAACGCGCTTCCATGTCTGTGCCCAGCTTCTCGACTTCCGGCGCGCGCTCCTTCAAGTCTTTTTCCGCTTGGTCAGCGATTTCCATTTGCTCGAGGACCTGCGTCTCGAACGCCGAAATCTGTTTGCGGGCGGCGTCGGCTTCGCGAATCGCGGCCGTGTATTCGTCGGGCTTCTTCGCGGCCATCAGGTTTCGATCGGCGCGATCGGCGCGTTGTTTCTGTTCGAAGATTTCGGCTTCCAGGCGAGTGCGTTCGTTACGGGCATTGTCGCGCAACTCTTCCAGCGCGCGAATTTCAAAGGCGCGCTGATCGAACTCTCTTTCGATCTCGGCGCGCCTCTCAGGAATACTTTCTATTTCGGCCTGTAGTCTTCTTATATTGGTATCAGCGTTCTGCAAAGCTATTAACTGCGCTAACACTGCTTTCACTCTTTATCGACTCCTTGCAAGATTGGGTTTGTGAATGATTGCTTTCATGAACCAATAATCACACAGGGAGCGGGTCACTGGCAAGCGATGGGTGGTCAGAGTGCCTCAGTTTCTCTCAAAGACACGAGATCCCGAAGACTTTGAGAGCGAGTTTTTGAGACAGCTCATCGGTTAGTCATTATCGTTGTTCGATATCGCTGCCGGGCTGATGACGTCATAGAGTGATTTGACGACCAGTCCGCTTCACAAACTCAAGCGCGAGCTTCTTAATTCTGGCTAAGCTGAGCTAATCTCACGTTATGAAGAATCGCGTCATTAGTTCAGTGAGTTTGCTCTTCGCAGTTTTGATTTTCTCTGCTGCTGTATTCGCTCAAACCCAAACACCTTCGCCTTCGCCCGCGCCACCAGCCAGCGACATTTTCATCATCGATCTGAAGGGCGAGGGTAAACTAAAACTCGGCCAGCCGGTAAAGATCACGAACTGGGTTGGCTACAATAATCAACCTTCGTTCCTGCCTGACGGTCAAAGCATTCTCTACACCTCTATTAGAGACAAACAGGCAGACATCTATCGCTACGAAATTCACGGCGGCGCGACGACCCAAATCACCAACACACCCGAAAGCGAATTCTCTCCAACCGTGATGCCGGATGGGAAATCTATTTCGGTGGTGCGGGTTGAAGCTGATGGGACGCAGCGCTTATGGAAGTTCCCGCTCACAGGCGGCGCGCCTTCACTGATTTTGGAAAACATTAAGCCCGTCGGCTATCACTTGTGGGTCGATGATCATACCCTCGCACTTTTCATTTTGGGAAAACCCAACACCTTGCAGTTGGCGGATCTGCGCTCCGGAAAGGCAGAAGTGATTGCCGACAACCCGGGCCGGATTCTGCGGCGCGTCCCTCATGAAGACAAATTCAGTTTCGTGCACAAGGCTTCGGATCAGGAGTGGCTGATCAAAACCTTTGACTTAAAAATCCGGAATATCGCGACGTTCATCAAAACATTTCCCAGTGTTGAAGACTATGCCTGGACACCTGCCGGCGTGCTCTTGATGGCGAACGGTTCAAAGCTATTCGCGCGGAAGAAATCGGATTGGGCCTGGGTCGAGATCGCGGATTTTTCAAATGCCGGACTGAAAAACATGACGCGCATCGCCGTCAGTCCGAAAGGAGACCGGATTGCCGTGGTGGCGCGTCGCTAGCGCGTCAAAATATCTGGACGTGGCAAAATATCTGGACGTGGCAAAAAGTCTATTGGCAGTGGACAGTCGGAGCCGTCTTCAGACGGCTTTCACGAAGGGTTTAATAGCCCAGCGCTTTTAGCGCTGGGTCAACGCGGGCCCGCTGATTGTTAGCGCGCTTCAGCGTGCTTGGAAATTAGGCCTTGATTAACCACCCGGGCGTAAAACGCCCGGTCTAGAGACCCTTCGGGAAAGCCGCCTGAATGCGGCTTAAGGAACGGGCGACTTTTTACTCAGCCCCCACCGCCTTCGCCGCATTAATTCTGCCACCGCTCGAGACTTTACCCTTCAAAGAAGTAAGCAGGTCAACTGACTTCAAAAGCCTTGCGCGCAGATCGTCGACGGACATCTTTGGATTCTGCGAGAGAATCAAGGCCGCGACACCGGAGACAAATGGCGTCGCCATTGAGGTGCCTTTCTTTTCGGCAAAGCTGTGCTCGAGCCAGGTGCTCAGGATCTCTTCGCCCGGGGCAGCGACGTGCACCGACTTTGCTCCGTAGTTTGAAAACGATGTCAGTTGATCGTAGCGATTTGTGGCCGCCACGCTGACTACATTGCCCAGGTTGTAGCTCGAGGGGTAATGCGGCGTCTGATCATTGTCTGAGCCGGCATTGCCTGCCGCGGCAACGAACAGAATCCCTTCGTCGTAGGCTTTACGGATCATATCTTCTAGTGCGCGCGACCTGGCGGTGGATCCCCAGCTTGCCGAAATGATGCGCACGTTAACGCCGGCGCGCTTTCGATCGATTACATAGTTGATTGCTTCAATCGCGTCTTTAGTGGTGCCCGTGCCGTCGCCGTCCATGAATCGCAGCGGCATGATCTTCACGTTCCAGTTGACACCTGCGACTCCGATTCCATTGCCACCTTCGGCGCCAATGATACCGGCGCAATGCGTGCCATGCCCGTTGTCATCCATCGGATCGCCGTTGTCTTCCACTAAATTAAAACCGTGCAGATCATCGACCGGGCCATCAGACGTCAGATCGTCGTCTTGGTACGCCTTGATGATCTCCGGACGAGTCCAAATGTTGCTGACGAGATCCGGGTGCGTATAGTCCACGCCGCTGTCGAGCACAGCGACCACGACCTGGTCGCTGCCCTTTGTCACGGCCCAGGCTCGCATCGCGTTGATGTCAGCGCCGGCCTGGCCATTGTTCTGGCCGGTATTAAAAAGTCCCCACTGCCGAAAGAACATCTCGTCGTCGGCATGTATATGCTTGCGGCCGCCGTCCTCATGATCGAGGGTGATTCTACCGTTGGCTTCGGCGTATTCGACTTCAGGAAGAGTCCGGTATTGCGCCGCAACATCGTCGGCGCTGGTTCCGTCCTCGTCTTCTATCACATCCAGACCGTCGACTGATTCAATGCGATCTTCGACTTCGTCATTGAATTCTGCGGTGATGCGATTGATAGTTTCCCGAGTAGTGCCGGACCGAAAACGCACCAGCACTTCAGCCTTGTCTGTATCAAACTGCTCGTTTGCGTTGCCCTCCTGATCATTGCCCTGGTCGGATTCTGGTTGCGGGTGCGACGCCAATTGACGCGACCGTTGCAATCCCTTTTGCCACCGTCGCACGCCGCCCGCGAACGCAGCGATCAGAATCAGCGCCAAAGCAATTGTCAGATGGACCCAGATTTTATTGCGAGACATAACCAAATTCCTGTACTTAGTGCTTTGTACTTTGTTCTTAGATTTTGTGTTTGAGAGTCGATTCTTTTCGGCCAAAAGAGCGAAGTACGAAGATCAAAGTACAAAGCTCAAATTTTGTAATTCTCTCCATTGAAGTTGAACAGCCTCAACTGTCGAGCGCTCGCCCGATACTCGTAGGTCTTGCCGTCCGCCTTCAGACGAATGCGCCAGCCGGGCGTAATCACTTGCGCGCTCATCTCGTCTTCGATCGGCGCTCCTAGGGCTGCATCCGGGAAGTCAGTCTGCTCGACTGATTCCAAAACGATTTCCTGTTCGCTCAGACTGAGGCGCTGCGCCAGGTCGCGGCGCGCTCGATCGATTGCCTGTTGTTGGTTTAGCTCCATGGAAGAATCTCTATGAAATGTCCGACAAACTGAAGTTCTTCGGACTCAGTTGGAACAACGATCAAATCCCTTTGTCTGTTCCGAAAAAAGTCTAAGCAGTCAAAGCTATTCTGTGCATCGACCTACTTTTCTCTTCTGACTCCCTCTCCCTTTGGGAGAGGGTTGGGGAGAGGGCTTGAGTATCGAGCCGCCACAGCTACGCCCCTCTTCCCCCGGCCCTTCTCCCAGAGGGAGAAGGGAGATATCAAATCAGCGTCGACAAACTCCCTCATCCTGACTCCCTCTCCCCGCCACTAAACAAGATCTCCACAGCGATGCTGAAGCAGACTAGCAACGACAATTGCGGCCGTTTCGGCGCGCAGGGTACGCCCGCCGAGGGTGACAATCTCCCAGCCGCCCTCGCGGGCCAGTTCAATCTCCTGGTCGGTCCAGCCACCCTCCGGACCGACTAGGGCTACAATCTCAGACGGGCGCTCGACAAGGCGGTTCGGCGCTTCAACCAACGACTTGCCCCCGCGCTCAGAAAACATCAGTCGTCTAACGTCCGTTGAATCGTTCTTTTCAGAAACGGCCGACATCATAAGCAGAAAATTGAAAGTGAGGGGCGCGGCAACTTCGGGCACGCAAGCCCGCCCCGATTGTTTAGCAGCTTCGCGAGCAATCCTCCGCCAGCGAGTGATGCGATTGTGTGCGTCTTCGCTATCCCGGAGTCGAATGTCCGCGCGTTCCGAGTCCAGCGGCACAATGCATGTGACGCCCAGCTCAGTAGCTTTCTGGATCACCAGATCAAACTTCTCACCTTTCAGCAGAACGATCGCCAGCTTGAGATTCAGTGGTGATTCGGGACGAGTCGGCTCGACTTCGGCAATCACGCTGAGTTCAGCCGAGTCTCTCGCAATGGATTGGACCACGCATTGAAACTCCCGTCCGGCGCCATCAAACACGTAAATCTCATCGCCGCTTTGCAGACGCAAGACATCGCGCGCGTGCCGCGTCTCTTCGGCGCCCAGGATCACGGATTTTTCATCCGGCGCAAAAGCCACCGGCGGTGCGTAGAATCTTCGACGGGTCATCGTTCTTTTTGCAGTAGGAATCCGCTGTTCACTTAGCAGGTTGCTGAAAAAGGCGAAATCGGCCACAGAGGCACAGAGTCACAGAGAAAAGACCGATTAGAATTGATCAGAAATGCCAATAAACTTGACCTCTCTTCTTGATTTCATCTTTCTCTGTGTCTCCGTGTCTCTGTGGCTAACCAGTTTTTCGGCAGGCTGACTAGACCGCCAGCGCGATCCACTCGCCATCCTGATCGAGTTCAAAGCTGTCTGCTCCCAGTTCCCGCAAACGTGACTGAACGAGTTCGAGTTGGGAATCAAGGATTCCGGACAGAACCAGACGGCCGCAACTTGCGCCGAGCAGCGCCGGAAGCAGGTCGACGATTGCCTGCGCGGTCAGATTCGCGCAAACTAAGTCAGCAGATTGTGTCTGTTCATCAATACTGCCGGCCCGGAAATCGATTTGGCCGCCAACGCCATTCAGCCGCGCATTCTCGCGCGCGATCTCAACGGCTTCGGCGTCCGTGTCGACGGCCTCGACGCGCGCGTCGGGAAACATTTTCGCGGCCGCGATCGCCAGAATGCCGGTGCCGGTGCCCACATCAAGAAAGCTGCCACCGCGGAAGTATCTCTCGATTGCTTTCAGACACAGCCGCGTGGTTTCGTGCGTGCCGGTGCCAAAAGCCATGCCGGGCTCAATCCGGATCACGATGCGTCCACTCGCGCTCGCGATTTCGCTCCAGGGCGGCGCGATTATGAAACGTCCAACTTCGACTGGTTGCCAGTCTTTCTTCCATTCGGCCAGCCAATCACGATCGGCTACTTCGCGGACTTTCAGATCGATTAACGACGCCGACGCGAAGTTGTAAATCCGTAGCGCGTCGAGCAAGGCATTGCGCACAATCTCGATTTCAGGATTCAAATCGAAATAGCCGCTCACGATCACGTTCGCGCTGCCGCCTTCGTTCGTTTCAGTTCCCAGGGCGCCAGCTTCCATCAGGCCGTACTCGATCGCTTCGCACGCTTCACGAAGCGCGATCGCATCAAGTGCGTGCCACCTTTTGGATGAATCGCTCACTGCTTGATTCCCATTTCATCCAGCAGGTGCGCACGCTCGCGCCAGTCTTCTTCGACCTTCACGAACAACTCGAGGTGACAGCGATGGCCGAGCATTGCTTCGATGTCATGACGCGCGCTGATGCCGATTTGTTTCAGGCGTTGGGCGCCGTGGCCGATGATGATTTTCTTCTGCGAAGCCCTCTCGACGAAAATCGTGCAGTAGATACGCGAGTAATCTTCCCGTATCTCTTCAAAGCGTTCAGTTACGACCGCCGTCACGTAAGGAATCTCTTCGCCCGTGGTTTCCAGGATTTTCTCGCGCACGATTTCGGAAGCGAGCGCCCGCATCGGCTGGTCGGTGAGTTCATCCGCCGCAAACAGCGGATCGCTTTCGGGCAAGTGCCGGGTCATCTCAGCCAGCAACTGCTCAATCTGATCGCCCTTCAAAGCCGAGATGGGCACGACAGCCTGCCATTCATGCTCGCTCTGATACCACTCGATCAACGGCAGTAACTGTGACTTGTCTTTCAGCTTGTCGGTCTTGTTAAGCAGGAGCAGGGCGGGCTTATCGGACTGCTTGATGAGATCGAGCACAAACCGATCGCCATTACCCGTAGCCGCCGAAGCATCGCGGATCAGGCAAACCAGATCTACACCGAGCAAGGCATCGTGGACCGCGGTCATCATGCGGCGGTTCAGTTCATACCCGGGTTTATGCACGCCCGGCGTATCCACCAAAACGATCTGGCCTTCGGGTCGCGTGACAATGCCGAGAATTTTGAACCGAGTTGTTTGTGGCTTGTTCGAGACGGCCGCGATCTTTTCACCGACCAGTCGATTGAGCAGCGTTGACTTGCCCGCATTCGGCCGGCCGATTAGCGCGACGTGGCCGGCGCGATAACCCGCCGCGAGATTATTCGTTTGGTTCTGGGACATCCGGTGGAACAACTATCTCTTCAGGCGGGACGATGACGACTTTGCCGTCTTTCCATGTAGCTATTGGATTGCCAAGGCGCTTGTGCATCAGCAAAGCGTGATTGACGGCACGCTGTAAGACTTTCTCGATGTCCTTGCCGTGGTCGATGAACAGTCGTTTGGTTAGCTTGATTTCCTTGTCCATAGTGAATGCGACGACAAGCTTATCACGACAAACCCTTCAACGGCTGACCGAAAGTAAATTCGACAATATGCCCGTCGGGGTCGCGCACCATCGCGAAGTAACCCACCACGCCACCAGCATCTAACGGAGGCTGCACCAGAATGTTTTGCTGCCGCGCCTGGTCGGCGATCCGATCGACTTCTTCGCGACTGTCGCATTGAAAGCCGAAGTGATCGAGACGCGCCTTAACTTCATCCTGCACGATGACCAGCACGAAGATGGGATCCTCTCCAGCGGGAGTAGCTGGACCGAGCCAGACATTGTGCCGGCCTTCGAGTCGACGGTCACGCACGATTGAAAGACCGCAGAACGATGTGTAGAACTCAACTGAAACGTCGAGATCGGTTGCGTTGATCGTGATGTGTGTCCAGCGAGTCGGCATTGTTATCTTGCAGCCATCTGACAAAGAAAGCGCGCCGCCAATATTACGGCAGCGCGCTCACCTGAAGTAAAGCCCCTGCGGATGTGCGGGCTCGGTCTATTTCCCAGCCATCTCACCGTTCAGCTTCATGATCTCGAGCGTCATGTCGGCCGCGGCGTACATGTCTTTCACGTCGAGCCATTCCTTGACGGTGTGAATCGCCCGCATGCCCGTCCCGAGGTTGGCGCACTCGATGCCTTTGCGATTGAAGACGTTTGCGTCGCAGCCGCCACCGGACGCCATCGTCTTGACGTCAAGACCCATGCGCTGGGCCGCCTTGATCACCAGTTGGACGACATGCGAGCTGTCGGGCACGTCCATCGATGAGTAGTCGCGTTCGATGTGCGCTTCGACTGAGGCCTTTGTGGTTTTGCCCTCAACGGTGACTTCATATTTGGCGGCGGCGTCCTCCAGACATTTGGTCATGTGCTGCGTTTGAGCTTCCAGCTTCTCTTCGCTGTGCGAGCGAGCTTCGCCTTTCAATACACAGAGATTCGGAATGATATTCGTAGCCATGCCGCCTTCGATTTGGCCGATGTTGGCAGTCGTCTCCTGATCGATGCGGCCGAGCTTCATCACGGCCAGAGCTTCGGCGGCAATCTTGATCGCCGAAATCCCATCTTCAGGAGCAACGCCCGCGTGCGACTCGAGTCCATGAATCTGGTATTCCATGTGATTCGATGAGGGGCCCTTCGTGAAGAGAAAACCCGGGTCGTCTGAGTCGAATACTATTCCGTACTTGGCCTTAATCTTCGAGACATCAACGTTCTTTGCGCCGAGCAGGCCCACCTCTTCGCAGATGGAAAAAATAGCTTCGATGGGCGTGTGCGGAACGTTCTGCTCTTGCAGGCAGCGAATCACTTCGATGACCACGGCACAGCCCGACTTATCATCGCCACCCAGGACGGTCGTGCCGTCGGTGCGAATGATGTCGCCTTCGATGATTGGTTTGACGCCTTCGCCGGGAACGACCGTGTCCATGTGCGCGCTCATCATGATCGATTCAGCGCCGGGAATCGTCCCCGGAAAACGCGCGATGACGTTCCCGGTGTTGCCGCCAACCTTCTCTCCCGCGTCGTCGATCTCGACCTGGGCGCCCATTTCTTCACAGTACTTCTTGATGCGCTGCGCGACGTCGCGTTCTTTGCGAGAGTGGCTGTCGATTTGCACTAGTTCGAGCAGAAGGTTCTTGATGCGTTCCTGGTTAATCATTTGACCTCCGTCAACGGTTTTCGGGTTCGGCCAATCCTACTACAAGAGAACGAAGCTATGAAATCGAGGCGCTAAGCGGTAGTGGCTAAATTTGCAATCTCATTAGCACCGCACTTCAGTGCGGTGAGCAGGAGATCACGATGTGACAGTAACCGTTTCCAACGGTTTAGGGATCAATGGCTGGTAACCACCTGGCTGAAGCCAGGTGCTAATGAGGTTCGTTTCACTTCAGACTGACCCGCTACCCGCTAACAGTTTTCTTTGCGCATGTAGTATTGCTTTGGGCCTTTGCGTGAACCAATGGCCGCGAAATACCTTCACGCAGAGATGCAAAGAAAGTCAGAAGGTGCAAAGAAGCTAGACGGCTTGCGCTGCACGCCATTCATCTCCCCGCTGATTGATCTCATCAAGCGCGCGCTGAAGTTCGTCGCGCTTCGCTTGCAGCTCGTCTTCATTCGCGTCAGCAGCGACGTAGATTGGCGGCGCGATGTCCACGCGCGCACGGGTGAAAGGCTTTGGCGCCTGGAACCCGTCCCAGCTTTTCTTTGCTTTCCAAAATCTCTCGGCAGTAATCGTAAACGGCAGGATAGGATTGCTGGTTTTCTTTGCCAGCAACACCGCGCCCATTTTGGCCACGTAGCGTGGCCCTTTCGGACCATCGATGGTAAACGCCGTCGGACAGTCGGCGCGCATCAGGCGCACCATCTCAACGACCGCACCCGTAGCGCCGCGAGTCGATGAACCGCGGGCCGCGCCATACCCGAACCTTTGAATGAAGCGGGCGATGTACTCGCCATCAAAACTCCGCGAAGTCATCACCACGATCCGTCGTCGTTGCCAGAAGTAAGTCGAGAGGAATACCCGGTTGTGCCAGAACGTGTAAATCGGCAACCTGCCGTCGCGCGATGCAGCCTCCCAATTCTGCCAACCTTCGATTTCGAACTTAACCGTGCGACCAAGGATCTTGATGAGAATGAAGAACACCAGATCGGCCGCACGAATCAGGATGCGATCTTTGAAGGAATAAGCCGAGAGACTGGCGAAGGAATATGCGCGCTTGATATTGAGGGATCGGCGCTCACCACCAGTGACTGGCAAATCGCGTTGATGTGTAGCCTGCATGAAGAAGTCTGGCGGCTTTGCCGCTTACCAGTGCGGAAAGGCTCCGCCTTTCCGGCGAGTGCAGCATAAATTACGGTTTCGAGGCTCAGCCTCGAAACGATCAGGCACAGCTTTTTTGTTGAACCGTAGACGGTAAGGCAGAGACTAGCACCCCAGCGGGGCTGCCCCGCTGGGGACCCCGCCCTTACCGCACTGCTGAGCGGCCGAGCCGCAGATTACTCAACCATAGATCTCCGGCTCGCTCGGCGGCCGGGTCTTCCAGCGCCGATGGATCCAGAGCCACTGGTCAGGATAACGCCGCACGTACTTTTCAACTACATCGGTAAACAGTTGAGTCAGGCGACGCACGTCATCTTCATCATCGCCGGATCGTTCGAAGCTGAGCGGCTCATCAATCTTCAGCAGAAAGCGCCGGCGGTGTCGATCCCATGGAGCAAACACCGGCAGCACGGCAGCTTCGGTGCGCAGCGCAAGTTTGGCCAGCATGAATGTGGTCGACGCCGGCAGGCCAAAAAAATCGACGAAAATTCCTTCGCGGTCCAGTGTGTTTAGATCAACCAGAATTCCCAAGGTCTCGCCGCCCTGCAGGATCTGGAGCATTTCCCGCGCGGCCGACCGCTTGTCAATAGTGCGATTGCCGAGTCGTTCACGCCGCCGAGCGACCAGCGTTTCAATCTTCGGATTATCGATCCGACGCACCAGAAAGCTCAAAGGATATCCGAACAGCGAAAGCGCAAAACTCGAAAGCTCCCAGGCCCCCACATGACCGGTGAAAAGAATTATGCCGTGGTTACTCTGACGGGCCGCTTCGATGTGTTCCAGCCCCTCGCACTCAATCACGCTTTGCAAAGTCTGAGGGGCGGCGGTCGCGAACTGGCTGAAGACGCCCAGCAGCCGGCCCAGGTTCTCAAAGCAGCCGCGCAGCAAACGCCGGCGCTCGCTTTGACTCAATTCGGGAAATGCGAGCTCCAGATTTCGGAGGCCTGTGCGCCGCAACCGGCCGGAAAAATAGTAAGCGCCACGGCCCACCTTTGAGCTCAGGAACAAAGCCACCCGCAGGGGCAGCCAGCCGAAAACGAATAGCAGCGAGCCGGCAATCAGGTACTCGAGATTAATTTGCAGGTTGGATTTGCTCATCAGCGGCAGCGATTGAGAGGTGAGTGTAGCGCACCTTGCGGAAGAATCGAACTTCGTACTTTGAACTTTGCGCGTTGCATGTGGTGGCCCAGTTGAATATGGCTTCCGGGTGGCGTTACCTGGATAGCCACAAAGTGCAAAGCACCAAGTACAAAGCACGGCGATAAGAGTCTGCCTGGCAGCGCCTTGCTCGTCAGGTGTCTCTTGCTCTGATATATTCTGCAACGCGATCGGCGAACCTTTCGTATTCGACAATCAGGAAAGGCCTTCGGCTAAATCTCTCCGCTGCCGAATATTTCGACGAAATGATCCAGAGCGGTCACGACAAGTGCGGGATCCTCATCGTTGAGAACGACGACGATATTCGCGCCGGTTTAGCTCGGGAGCTGAACCAGCTCGGCCATGAAGTCACTTTAGAAAGCGACCGCGACAAAGCCCTGGCTCGTGCAGACCTGGCGCAGTTTGATCTGCTGGTTAGCGATCTGGTTGATCGCGACCCCGCAACTGAGCCTGAGAGCGTGAGATCGTTCAAGATGGCCGTGACCAGCCTACAGGCGCGACGTACCATTGCCGAGTTGCACGACATCATCGAGAAGACGCTCCTATTCAAACTTCAGCGCATAGATGCCGATCAGAAAGCCGTTCGTGAAAAGATTGACCTGGAGCTGCCCAGCGATCTCACGCTGATGAATGCCGTGCTCGAGTACCTGCTGGACCGGGTAGCAAAGTTGGGCTTAATCAAAATAGAGCAATCGAATTTGTTCGTCGCGTTGGACGAAGCGTTTGTGAACGCGGTGAAGCACGGCAATCGCAACGATCCGTCGAAGCTGCTGCGCGTTACCGCTGAGCTGTCGGCCCACGAAGCAATCTTCACGGTCGAAGATGAAGGCGACGGTTTTGACGTGCGCGAGATTCCCGATCCGCGCGATCCGGCTAATCTTTTCAAGTCCTCCGGTCGCGGCGTTCTGCTGATCTACAACATCATGGACGAAGTCGAGTACAGCGAACGCGGCACCCGACTCAAGATGGTGAAGCGTCCGGAGACGGGCGCTCCTGCCAACTGATGCTCCACAACTGATATGAATGCAGTGCCCGCCAGCGAAGCTCCTGCCGCCGCGCGTCTCGCGGCCGCCTCAAGACTTACGACCGACAGCGCTTTTTCCGGCAAGAGTTTTCTGCGCTCTTATCCTTTCTGGCTGCCGCCGGCGTTGGTCGCGCTCTTCCTCACGCTGGTCTACCTCAATCCATTCATTGGCGATTGGGACGGACTTGATTACACGGTGTTCTCTTTGCGGGGCGAACCTTCGTCCATGGCCCTGGGGCGTTCCCTCTTCACGCTTTTCAATCACGGGTTGTATGCGCTGGCGCACGCGTTGTTTGGCGTCCGACCTGCACAGGCGTATCTCCTCTTCAAATACGCAGTGGTGGTACAGACTCCGCTGGCTGTGATCGTGTGTTGGATTCTGGCCCGCGATCTCGCCGGCTCAGTTCGTTCGGCCACCATCGCGGCGCTGCTGGTGGCGCTCTCGCCGATGCTGGTGATCTATGGCGGCCAGATAATGACCGATGTTCCTTCCGTCCTGTTTTCGGCAACCGCGTTAGTGGTCCATCTTCGGGGAGTGCAAAGTCGGCGTGTGTGGTTGATTCTGGGCGGCGCCGCGTTGCTGGGTCTGGGTGTGAATCTGCGAGAGACCGTGGGGCTTTTTCTGCCCTGGCTGGTGATCGCTCCGTTCGTGGGCGGTTGGAAATTAGATCGCCGCACCATCGCAGTGGTCGGGTTATCGTTGATTGTCTTTTTCCTCTTCGCGTTTGGGATCTTCGCGATCTGGTTTTCCAATCCGGCGTATCGCGAGAATTGGCACGTCTGGTTTTCGTTAATGCAAAGCGAATCGTCGCGACATCCGGTCGGCATCGCCAACCTGCGGCCTTTCTTTATCTACTTTTTTCTGGCAGCGCCGTTGGTTTTCGTAGCCTTGCCAATAGCCGCCTGGAAGGAATGGCGCAAGCGCGGTTTGACGCTGTCGCTGACTGCCGCAGCGGTCGGTTTGTTTGCAACCGCGATGTTGTTTTTCAACTACAGCACCACGATTAACTGGCGATATTTTTTGACGGGCGTGCCGGCTCTGGCGCCTTTGGTGGGCGACTACTTTGTTAGATCGCAGACTGAGAGGTTAGGGAGTGAACGGCGCGGCTTTGTCACCGCGGTCGTGGGTGTAGCTTTGGTTGCCGGCTTGATGGGACTCCTAATTCGACCTGCCAGCAGCGCCTATTTCAACCATCTGGCACTGGCCAAAACTTACGATGCCCGGCTAAATCTAATGCCGCGCAATGCGGTCGTGATCGCGGGGTCGGAAACCGTGGCGGTTAATTATTGGCGCGGGATTGGCGCGGGCGAGTGGGACACGATCGGCATCGGCTCCGGCTGGCCGCAAGGA
>JBGPWS010000390.1:0-3608 GCA_041492345.1 Pyrinomonadaceae bacterium
CCCTTATCGTTATAAAAAATTCCGCCAATATCCAAGTCGGCTACTCGCTTTCCGTCGTTGAGGTCAAACGTCAGAGCCGCTCGACTGATTTCGATGGTGGCTGTTGTGCTGGTGCCGACACCAGGCATCAGGGCCAGACGGAGTTCCAGTTCGGTTGGTATTTGTCGCTGCGAAACGGGAGCGTCTATTACCAGACGCATGTCGTCTTCGCGCGCTTTGGTCGGATCCTTGTCCGGCTTTTTCTTAGTCGTCAAAATCGGCAACGGCGCGGTCTTGAAATATCCGCCACGCAAACGCACAGTTAGGTCTGGCCGGCCGTTGATGCTCGCGCTTATGTGATTGAACTTGCCTCTCTTTTGCTCTTCGGTATCCGGTCGCCACGCGAGCAGATAATAGTTGGAAGTTTCATCCAGCACTTTATCTACCCACTCGGACATCGGAGCATTCGTGTTACGAAAAGCGCGTCCGCCGGTATCTCCGGCGAGAGCGTTGAGGCCGTCCTGCGACGCGGAGATCTCACCTATGCTCGAACTCACGGTCATGCCCTTTGAATCTATGGGCCGGTTGTTGGTCACGTCGAGAGCCTCGCTGATGATCCCGCGAGCGTCGAGCGTGTAGATGATCACGCCGGCACGTCCGGCCGCATCGGTGATGCGCTTTATCTTTTCACGTGAGCCGGTCTTGAAGTCATTCAAAAAGAATCCGTCAGAAATGAGAAAGACCAGTTTGCGTCCCGGCAATTGGCCGGCACTCCGCATCAGCCCTTCTAACAGGCGCAGGGTGTTATCTGTTTCAGGCGCGGCCATCGTCACGATCTGTTGGGCGCGCTCCTTCACAAGTTGTATGGCCGATTGCGGCGAGACCGTACAAATAAGGGCGCCACCCATTCGAAAGCAGTTCTGCCTTTGTATTTCCTGGGCGTAATAAGTAATCGCTTGTTCGTCGCCCTCACGGATCTTGAGCGCTATGTATTCAGACATCGGCGGGTTATCCATGTCCATTTTGGTGTTCGCGCGATAGTTGAGGCGCGCGACCGCGGTTCGCAGAGCGATCTTGTTATCGGTGAACTGCTGGAGGAAACCTATCTGGCCGCTTGGTGAGGTGATCGCGACCATATCCTGATCACTCATTCCGTGATCGATGAATTCGAGGAGTGCCTTGCGCGTGCGCACTAGGGAATCCGGCGCCAAGTGAAGATCGTCAACGAAAAAGATCAGAGTCCTGCCACGGGCTGCAGATGAAGGATTCGTCAAAGCAGGGGCGGCACTTGCTTGTGACTTCCTCTCTTCGCGCTGACTTCCGGATGCGACGCGCTCAAAGAAAGCGATGGGTTGCGGCTTATTATCAATCTTCAACTCAAATTGATCAGGCTTCAGGCCATCGACGAACTGGCCCTGCTTATCAAAGACCATGACGTCGGTTTGCACCAGCGTGGTGTCCACGCGGATGACGTCTTCCGCCTGATCTTGCTTGCCTGGTTTGGTTTGCGCGGTAGCCGTCGGGAGCATAAGGACGAGCCCGGCCAGGACCACGAGATAGTTAGACAGGCGATGGCTGTTAAAGGTGCACATCATCGTATCTCTCGGATGACAGATTCTGAGGGGGAGACCAACCGTTTATTAGCTCTGACAGCGAGTCATTATAAACGGGTGGGGAGGTTTAGCAAGAGAAGCGTTGGTGCTGATCCAGTTTGGTTTGCGGGAGCACGGGTGTCCCGCCCGCACAGCGCCGCAGGCGCTCAAAGCGTTTTGGCTTAACCAATATTCGCGCTGCGCGCTCAGTGCGGACGAGACGTCCGCGCTCCCAGCTTTACGTCCGCGATTGGCGAAAAAGGGTGCCGGTCCGGAAGACTACCCGCTCGCTACCGCTCGCGGCTCTGTATCAACTTGTTTGGGCTTCCAACGTAACACAGGCTTTCGCGCCGCCGCCGCTTCGTCCAGGCGGCCGATGCGGGTGGTGTGCGGCGCGTTCAGAACCAGTTCAGGATCTTCGACAGCTTCGCGCGCGATTGAGCGCATCGCTTCGATGAATTGGTCCAGTTCCTGTCGCCCGACTGATTCGGTAGGTTCAATCAGCATCGCGCCGGAAACGATCAAAGGAAAATAGATCGTCATCGGATGGAATCCATAGTCGATCAGCCGCTTGGCGATGTCCAGCGTGTGCACGCCCTTGCGCGCCTGGCGTTTGTCGGTGAAGACGACCTCGTGCATGGGCGGCGCGTCGAAAGGCTTTTCGTAATCTGAGAGCAGGCCGTGCGCGATGTAGCGCGCGTTGAGCACCGCGGCTTCGGTTGCTTCGCGCAAACCGTCATAGCCGTGGGTAAGAATGTAGGACAAAGCGCGCAACATCATTCCATAGTTGCCGAGGAAAGCTCTGACGCGTCCGATCGATTGTGGTTGATTGAAATCGAGTTTGAAGACGGAGCCATCGCGGGCGGGGACGCCCGTGCCACTTTCAACTTTGATTACCCGGGGCACCGGCAGGAACGGTTCGAGTTCTTTCGTGCAACAGACCGGGCCCGAACCTGGGCCACCGCCGCCGTGCGGCGTCGAGAAAGTCTTGTGCAGATTCAAATGGATGACATCGACGCCCATGTCGCCGGGGCGCGCCACACCGACCAGCGCGTTCATGTTGGCGCCGTCCATGTAAACCAACCCGCCCGCGACATGTACGATGCGGCAAATCTCCTGAATATTTCTTTCGAACAGGCCGAGCGTGTTGGGATTGGTCAACATCAAACCCGCCACATCGCCAGGCGCGCAAAGCTCACGCAAGTGATCGAGATCGGTCAATCCTTCCGCGGTTGAGCGAATCGTTTTCACCGCGAACCCCGAAAGATGCGCCGATGCGGGATTAGTTCCATGCGCCGAATCGGGAATCAACATCGTGCGCCGCTGCGCCGACTTCTCCTTGCCGTCGCGCGCATCGATGACCGCGCGAATTATCATGATGCCGGTCATCTCGCCGTGCGCGCCCGCGGCGGGCTGCAACGAAATTCCCGGCAGGCCGGTGATCTCGGCGAGGTGCTGCTGAAGTTCGTAAACTACTTGCAGCGCGCCCTGCGCTTCGCCTTCGGAAGCCAGTGGATGAAGATTGGCAAAACCGGCGATGCGCGCGACTTTCTCGTTCAGTCGCGAGTTGTATTTCATCGTGCACGAGCCGAGCGGATACAGGCCGAGATCGATCGAATAATTCCAAGTCGACATACGGGTGAAGTGGCGCACTACGTCGACTTCCGTGACTTCCGGCATGCCTGCGAGATCGTCTTCGCGCTGAAATTGGGCCGGAATGATTTCGTCAAGGGCGCTCTCCGGAACGTCGAGCGGCGGCAGACTGAAGCCCGCGCGACCCGGATGGGATCGCTCGAAAATCAACGACTCGTTGTGACTGATGTGCGTGGTTAATTTGGTGATGTGTGATTCCCTGCAAACATTTACCACGAAGACACGAAGGCACGAAGAAGAATCATCTTTAGCTGGCTTTGTGTCTTGGTGGCTTTGTGGTTGACATTTGGTTGAGCCCTTCAACGAGCGCATCAATCTGCTCGCGCGTATTTGTCTCGGTCACGCAAACCAAAAAATCGTCAGGCCGATTCGAATCAAAGCGCG
>JBGPWS010000023.1:0-22498 GCA_041492345.1 Pyrinomonadaceae bacterium
CTGACTTTCGCCTGAAGCTTTGCCAAGGATTAGATTCTCGACGCTAATGTCTTCGTCGAGATCGGGCCAATGAATTCCCTCTCGGGCTCCAATCCATCGCCAATGCTGCACCCTTCTGTGTTCGGGCGTGCCGTGAACGAGCCGCGGATACCACGCCAGCGGCACCGAAAGCGAACGTGTGTCGTTCAGCCCAATTATCAAGTCGCGTTTCGTAAGGAGGACGTTCTCGGCTCTCACGGCTAAAGCAAATCTCTCCATCTCGTCGGATCTCGACGCAAGTCCATTACCGAAGTGATAAGAATCTCATCGGACCGAATCTGGTAAATGAGACCGAATGGAAACCGATGGGTTCGACACCGCCTTGTCCGCGGGGACAACTGATGCCAGGCATGCGGGTTGGCGAGAATCCTTGCAACAGCAGCGTCTATTTCGTCCAAGAAAACTACTCCCAGCCCATTCTCCTGTTCCTCGTAGTACAGCGTCGCTTGTCTCAACTCGGTGAGCGCCGCGGACGTGAATCTGTAGTTCGTCATTTCCTCAGAGACGAACGAAGATCTCGGAGGGCAGCGGGTCCATCGACACCGGCTAATTCACCGCGTTCGTAAGCGTCAATTCGATCTTCTGATTCAGCAGCCCATTTGGCTTCAATTTCTTTGACGCGCTCTTCATCAAGGCTTTCCCACAGGAGGTCAATCAACATCGCTCGCTCTTTGGAATTGAGCTGAACAATTTCCTTTTGAATAGATGCAAGGCTCATGGGCGAATCATCATCTGAATGAAAACTGCTGTCAAGGATTTGACGTGGTAAACGAAACCTCTCTACGATCAAGCTCCAGGAATGTTGCCTCGGCGCCCAAGACAAGCTCTTCATCAGAGACCGGCGGAAATTCGATCTGCAAGGTCCGACGCAAAATGGCGGACGCGACCTCCTGTTTTTCCATGTCCGCCAATTGCTCGAACGTAGCGATCAGATTCTCTGCGGGAGTTCCCATAATATCCTTCTTACTTCTTCTTCTTTCCCTTCACCTCGCCCGGGGCGGCGACGCGCATCACTCCGCGGTCGTCACGATATAAGCTGTATCTTGACTCAACGATTTGCCCGCGGTCGTCTTTGATTCTGACCACAAAAGTCTTGTCCGATCCGCGCCCCTCGATACGCAACGGCAGATAGCCTTCCAAATTAGGACTGCGATAAGCGGTGTAGTGATCCTGATCGTGTTTTTCGTAACCCAGCACGTAAATGCGATCGAAATCCGGTTCGTCCAGCTTGTGAGGTTCCTTGGAAGAACTCCTTTCCAAAATCACCCAACTGCCGGGTCGGGATTCCTTCGCCACATCTTTGGTCCTGGTTGCAGATCCTTCATCGCTGCTGTCGTCGTCAAGTCGACGCCAGGCCACAAACTCACGACCCGTACGGTAGTAGATAATATCGCTCGGCACCATCAGCTCGACTTGCTTCCCAAAAATCCATCCTTCAGGCGCGGGTGAAATCGCGGGCGACAGGCGCACCTTGTACCAGAGTTCTGTGGTCTCCTGGTCCTCCGGGTTCTCTTCGTCGCTCTGCGCTCCCTTGTTTCTCCCTGAGGTCGCGCTTCCGGCCTTTGGCGCTGTGTCGCTCTCACTGGTTTCAGATCCTTTGAGCTTGGGCAAGCGTTTCCACCCGATGATTTCAAAGCTGGATCCGCTATCGAGCCGCATCATGATGTTTTCGCTGTTGCTCCGATCAGGCGTTAGTCGAAGGTTCGAACCAGCGTGCAATTGGCCCGTGGCCTGGGGCGGCGTCCCCTTGTCTTCTTCAGCCAGCTTCCGCGCATTCTCGAGCACTTTGTCCGGCATGATGTTTCGTGCTTCGATCCAGCCTTCGGTTCTATCCTGGTCGTGAGCGCGCACACGATACCAGCGCTCCCTCTTGCTGTTATCACTCGGATCTGGAATGTCGATTGAATCCAGAATATCAATCACATCGCCCCGGTTGACCTCAAGCAGATCCGCCGCAACCACGGCCGTTGAACTGCGAATCTGCGCGCTGCGGCTGACCACCACACCGGTGTTGCTTCGACTTGCCAGCGAGCTACAACCGCCCAGAACCAAAGTTGCCAGTAGCAGTAACTGTGTAGCGAATAGCGACTGACGTCCCGGATCTCTCATTCTGTTGCGAAACTCCATAATCTTCATCTGAAATTAGAGCGAACGCGTTTAGGCTCAGGATGGTTTCCTCTGCCTCGGCGAACGAACATAGTCATTGTAACCTAAGTCATGCAACAAATCGCGCTGCTGTCGCGTGAGAGCCTCGCTCACGCTAATGCGCGTTCGCAAACCAAATGTTTCTACCCGCAATCCGAATGGAGCAAGCTGCTCCGCCAAATTGATCGCGGCGGGATTACTAACGAATGACCGCCCAAAATCCTGCATGCCGGAATAAGCACTGAGCGCCCTTAAGACTACCTCACTGCCGTCGCTTCCCTGCCACGCCTGGCGGCCGCGTATTTCCGACGAGCGATATTCGCGAAAGATATTCCGGTAGACATCATCGAGCGAATGTTTATTATGACTCAGACTGCGCAGCTTCAGATCGTAAAGAAGCGCGATCACCATGCTCTTCGAGTAGACGGACGACTCTCCGACCGTCCATCTTCTTTTTGAAGCTTCAACAAGTGACCAGCGATCATGATCGATCCCGACAGAATAGCCGTCGTATGCGCGGCCAATGGCATTCAGAAACTCCTGAAAGGTCAACAGGTCGAGTCGCACGGCAATCCGTGCTGCCTGATAGATCGTGAATCCTTCATAGAACCAATCGTAGTCGCCATCGAGATTCAGCCCATTCGGCACCCAGAAATGAAGAAGCTCGTGCGTCAGCGGCACACTCAACTGCGCCAGCGCCGCAACCTTCGACGGTAGCCTTCCTATCAACAACATAACCGAAGGGCCGCGCGTTTCAGCACTCCACTTGTTCGGCGCTCCGCTTTGCGGAAACGGAAACAGAATTAATGTTGCGCGTCGTGACGGCACGGCGCCAAATACGTCACGATGCGCCTTAACAACCTTGCCGGCCAGCTCGAGCGCGTCACTATCGGTAAAAGCCCATTCGCCATCGGCCACCAAACTCAACGTCATTCCTGATGTAGTGGTGGTTGAAATGCGAATCTGTCTGCCGACCGCAAACACAGCCAGGTCTGCATCCGCGATTTCGAATTCGCCCGCGGCATTCTGTGCTTCATTTGAATGCGCGACCCAACCTTCCGGAAGGCTAAGTCGCAAGGTCACGCGTTCTCCCACCGCCTTGTCCTTAGTTCTGTCGTGTCCGTTGGCCGAAGCACCCGATGGTGATACCGGCAGCAAATCTCTTAACATCAACAAGCCCCGCTCGGAGTTCAGCCAAGACACGCGGGCCGCATCCGAGGCCCGCACGGGCGGGGCGAGACTGACTTCATAGCGAAACTTCGATGCAGGTGCTGCGGCATGGAATTGGCCGGGCGCAATTTTTCGGTTAGTGACTTCTGTGCCGGCGGCGTCGAACAGCTTTAACCCCTCGACTCGACTACCCAGATTCAGGACGCCCGCATAACTATCGCGGAACGACCAGACCGTGGCCGGGGCACAACTCCCTTCAACGACTACCCGCCCGTTCGGATTGGGAAGGACTCGGATCACTACGTTGGCTTGCTGCGCACTGGCTATTGAGGTTACGCAGTTCAGCAAAGCAGTAAAGAAGAGTGTCAGCACCAGGCGTCGACAAGTTCTGAGACGAACTTCCGATTCACGAGCAACCGGCTGACAAGCAAACGCCCCCATGCAGTTGTTTGGAACTGGCCGTGAAACTGGGGACAAATCGCCTCGCAGGCTTTGGAAAGTTTGGATTGACATGCCTTTCAGGCGTGACTAAACTACGGGTTAAGTCTAGCATCAAACTTCAGAACCGTGGTCCGTAAACCAGCACAAATGCTTTTCAGTAGCCCAGTGAAACGGGCCCGCATGCTTGCGGTTCTGTTGCTGGCTGCGCTCGCCCGGGGCCGGTCAAACGCGGGGAATTGGCGGCTAAACCCCTATTGACATGGCCCATCGACGCGACTAGAATTACGACCTAAAGTAATTGGGTTTTCCTGCACGAGGAACGACCATGAGTCTAGTTAAGATCATCGTCATTACGGTCCTGATAATCCTGAGCATCCTGTTCTTCGGGCGCTTTCTTTTCTAGCCCGCCTGAGCATGCCAGGGCACAACCCGCACACACGGCGCGGACCGCGATCCCCTCTCTGTCTAATTACAGCTATAGGCTTGCTCCTGTGTTCGTCTCTCGTTACGGCGCAGGAGGTACAGCCGGATGATGTCATTCGAGTTCGCACGGACCTCGTTGCTGTGCCCGTAACGGTCACTGACTCGCGCGGGCGCCGCATTTCAGACTTGAAGCAGGAAGACTTTGTTCTGACTGACGATGACCGCAACGCGAGGATCGAATACTTCGCGTCCGGCGCGGAAAGGATCGCGCTGGCGTTTGTATTGGACAATTCCGGCAGCCTGCGCGAACAACTCTCGCGTCAGCGCGACGCTGCCATAGGATTATTCTCGCGTTTCGGTGCGGGATCGAGCGTGGCCGTAATTCGTTTTGGACTACAAGCGAGAATGCTGGCGCCATTCACCAGCGAGACCGAAAGCGCCCGAGCGGCCTTCAGCGTTCCGGTCAACCTCAGCGAGCGAACGGCGATATTTGATGCCGGCATGGCGGCGATCCAGGCTTATGCGCCGCGGGGTGAGAATTCAGCGGAGCGGCGGATTGCGATCATGATTAGCGATGGACTCGATACCGCCAGCAGGTCAAACGCTCCTCAGGTTATCGCCGCCGCGAATCGGATGAATGTGTCGTTCTACGTAATTCAATTGCCGTTGTTTACTCCCAGCGAAGGGCGCCTGGTGCCCCGCCCGGCAGCCAAAGGCTTTCGCGACCTGGCCGAGAGAACCGGCGGCAGATATTTCATCGCCGGCACCGCCAAGTCGGCTTTGGATCCGAACGTTCCGATTGATCTGGCGCCGGTGTTCGCGGCGATAGAAGACGATTTGCGCAGCCAATATGTGATCGGCTTTTATCCGACCGCAGCTTCACGGGACGGGCAAATGCATCGCACGGCTATCACTGTTTCAAATCGCAAACTGAAAGTACGTCAACTCAGAACCAGCTACAGCCTGAAACCGGGATAGGGTTTTGTCGGAACCACCTGCGGTAGCGGGTGGTCCTTCCCTGGATCATAATCATCAAAGAAAAACCACCCGCTACCGCAGGTGGTTCTGACAAGAAACCATGAAAGAATCACAGTTAGTAAAGATTCGCCGCGCCCTGATTAGCGTTTCGGATAAGACCGGCATTGTCGATTTTGCGCGCGAGCTGCAAGGCTTCGGCGTCGAGATCATCAGCACTGGAGGCACTGCGAAAGCCTTGCGCGATGCCGGGATCGAGGTACGTGATGTCTCTGATGTCACCGGCTTCCCCGAAATGATGGATGGACGGATCAAGACACTGCATCCGAAGATTCACGGCGCCTTGCTCGGCTTGCGAGACAATGATGGCCATGTCGCGGCCATGCGCGAACACGGGATCGAGCCAATCGATATGGTCGTTGTTAATCTCTATCCGTTCGAACAGACGATCGCCCGCGCAGGCGTCACCCTTGAAGAAGCAATCGAACAGATCGATATCGGTGGGCCGGCGATGATTCGATCGGCGGCGAAGAACTTTCGAACTGTAGCGGTGTTAGTAAGTCCTGGCTCCTATTCTGAAGTGATGCGTGAAATCCAAGGGTCCCAGGGAGCACTATCACTCAATACGCGTTCTCGCCTCGCGCGACGCGCTTTCAATCGGACCTTCGTTTATGACTCAGTGGTATTTCAATACCTGGCGTCGCAAGCGACGGAAGAGCGTCAAACTCAGGGAAACGCCGAGGCCTCAGCTACAGGTTCAGTGGGCAGCACCTTCACTCTGACTGCCACATCGCGATCTCTCGTCAACCACTTTGATCTGTACCTCGACAAACTCCACGACCTTCGTTACGGCGAAAACCCTCATCAAATTGCTGCGCTGTTTGGTATTGGCCGTGCGGGAGGCATCGCGGGCGCCGAGGTCTTGTCCGGCAAAGAAATGTCTTTCAACAACTACGTCGACGCCGACGCGGCGTGGCAACTTGTTTCTGATTTCGATGATTTAGCTTGCGCGATTATCAAGCATACAAATCCCGCCGGAGTGGCGCTGGGAGCATCAGGCGAAGAATCTTATCGAAAGGCGCTCGCCTGCGATCCGGTTTCGGCGTTCGGCGGCATTGTCGCTTTCAATCGCAACGTCGATCAAGCGGCCGCACACGCGGTGACCGAGATTTTTATCGAAGTTATTGTCGCGCCCGATTACGAGGCAGCAGCGCTTGACGTTTTGAAAGCGAAGAAGAACCTGCGCGTGCTGCGCGCCAGTACGCCGGAAACAAATGAAGCACTCGAATACAAGCAAATCTCTGGCGGCATGCTGGTACAGACACGCGACACGCACCGTTTGAAGCGCGAGGGTTTGAAAGTCGTTACCAAACGCGAGCCATCGGAAGAAGAGATCGCCGACCTGCTATTCGCCTGGACCGTTTGCAAACATACGAAGTCCAACGCGATCGTTTATGTCCGCGACCGGCAAACCGTCGGCGTTGGCGCCGGTCAGATGTCGCGAGTGGATTCCGTGAAGATTGGCGCGATGCGCGCACAGTTGCCGACCACAGGATCGGTTTTGGCCTCAGATGCTTTCTTCCCTTTTCGTGACGGTCTTGACGAGGCTGCGAAGCATGGAATCACCGCGATCATTCAGCCCGGCGGCTCGGTGCGCGATGCGGAAGTGATCGCCGCGGCGGATCAGCATGGCCTGGCGATGGTCTTCACCGACGTACGGCATTTCAAGCACTAAGAGCGCGCCCTCGTGCTGGGAGCGCGGACGTCTCGTCCGCATTGAGCGCGCCAGCGCGAACAAGACTCGTTGGAATTCTTCGCCATGCAGCGGTACGCGAGCTTTGCTCGCGTGTGCGGACGAGACGTCCGCCTGCCGGCATTAACTTGCTCTTTCGCCCGAACTTCCTTAATACTTGCGGCGTTAAGAAAATATGCCGGACGACGAAAGCTCAGCACTGGACACCACCCGCAGATCGATTCGTTGCCGCTACTGCGGCCAGCGCAATCAGATCCGCGAGGGCGAGGACGTCGAAGCGCGCTGTGGTCGCTGTCGTCTGCTGCTTTCCGCAGAACCTCATAAAAAGTTCGCTGCTCTAAATAAAGACCAATACGTTCATCCAGCAGACAGACGCGCGCTCGCCGCTTTGCGCGCGATTCCCGGCATAGATACGGCGCTCAAGAAACTTCTTGAAGTCACCGGCGAATCGGCCATTCGCGTCATCTTCACCGCCAGCGCCGTCAAAGTCACTGAAAAGCAGTGTCCCGACCTGTACGCGAAGCTTCAGATCGCCTGCACCACGCTTGGCGTGGACATGCCCGAGCTGTTCGTGCAACAGAGTCCGATTCCCAACGCCTTCACCGGAGGCGTCAAGCGTCCGGTGATCGTGCTTTACTCTGCCTTGCTTGAGCGACTGACTGACGAAGAAGTACTGGCCGTGGTCTCACACGAAGTCGGACACATACACGCCGAGCATGTTCTTTATCTTACCGCCGCGCGCTTAATTGAGTTAGCGGCTAACGCGGCCATCATTGCCGCGCCGCTGGCTATGCTAATCAAACAACTAATGTCGCTGACAATGCGGTATGCTCTGCTGGCCTGGGCGCGCCGCGCCGAGCTTTCCTGCGATCGCGCAGCGCTGCTGGTGACGCAGGATCAGGATGTAGTCGGACGCACCATGATGAAACTCGCCGGCGGCACATTTGCATCGAAGGTTGACTACGAATTGTTTTTGGAACAAGGTCGCGACTTTCAGAAGAACTACGACGAGAAAGCGCTCGATCGTTTCTGGGCCGACATCATCATTGCCGGCCTATCGCATCCTTTTCCGGTCTGGCGCGTGTCTGAGGTTCTGAAATGGGTTGAGAGCGGCGAATATCAGACTTTAATGAATGCTCCCGAAAGCGCAGCCGCGTGAGCCATCAAGAACTCGGCGGAAGTTGAAGCCCATTAAAGTAAGCTGTAGCATTGTCATATGTCATCCCAGCCAAAGACACTTCTTACGTCGCAAGAGTACTTGGCTCTTGAGCGAAAAGCTGAATACAAGAGCGAGTACTACAAAGGTGAAGTCTTCGCCTTTGCCGGTGCGAGCCTGCGACACAACTTGATCGCCGCGAATTTTCTGGCGACTATACACACACAACTGCGAGGTGGCCCTTGCAGCTCTTTCTCCAGTGATATGCGAATTGCCATTCCGCAGACTCCGCACTATACCTATGCCGATATTGTGGTACTTTGTGGTCAGCCTCAACTTGATGACGACCTCAAAGACAACCTGCTGAACCCAATTGTTATTGTCGAAGTCTTGTCACCTGCCACCGAGAGTTACGACCGCGGCAAGAAGTTTGAGAGCTACCAGCGCATAGTGTCGCTGATGGAATATGTGTTGGTGTCGCAAGACAGACCGAGGGTCGAGCAGTTCCTCAGACAACCAGACGGTCGCTGGCTGTATTCAGAAACCTCTGCTGAGGGCAGCATCAAGCTGACTTCGATCGATTGCGAATTATCTCTCAACGATATCTACGAGAAGGTTGAGTTCTAGACGCCGCCGTAGACAGCTGTGCGTCGGAGCTTTTGAGGTAATGAATGTTTCCGAAAGCGCTCCAGCTTGGTAATAAAAACGAGAAGGCTCAATGGCGAGACAACCCCAGTTCATCCTTCGTTCACAGCTGAACAATCTAATTCGACTGATTCCTACGTACTGCGATATTTCCATGCATGCCTTTCGGCTCGAGCCGGAACCGGTAACGACTAATTTCCAAGTTGAGCTTCCGGTCAGACTCGTTTGCGAAGGCACCACGTTCTTCTTTGAGCTTCGATCCGACCGAGACTGTCGGCATTTTCCGGGTTCCGGCGGCCGCGTCAACGACTGGCATTTTGTAAGCTGGTCGCAGATCGTTACGCAGTTTAAGACCTGGTTAGAAGTGATCAGGAGCGAATTCCTTGAACCGGAGCCGTGGACATTACTGAACGAGGCTAAGATACTTGGAGCCGAGGTATCATCCGCTCAAGATAGCGAGACTTTTGAAGAGCAAGAGTTGGCGACAATGCGGGAACACCTAAACGTTATCAGAGACTTCTTGATTGCTCAGGTTGAACCGACTACGGAGCAATTGAGGTTAATCAACGAGAAGATGTCGTATCTGGAAAGCGCCGCAACGCGACAAACCAAAATGGACTGGGCCAACACGGCCGTTGGTGTGATGTTCACGATTGCGACCGGCCTCGCTTTGGCTCCAGACCAAGCTAACAGATTGTTTCGTCTCACTTCCCAACTCGTGAAGACTGTATTTATGAGGCTCATAACTGAGTAACTTTGGAGATCGCTTAATGCTGGAAAATAAACAAGGAATCATTTTCGGAGTAGCCAACAAGCGCTCGATCGCATGGGCGACAGCTCAGGCTTTGCACGAGGCCGGCGCGCGGCTGGCTTTCACTTATCAGGGCGATCGCCTGAAAGATAACGTCGAAGGCCTGACGAAAGCAGCGATGCCCGATTCGCCGCTGTTCTCCTGCGACGTGACCAAACAGGAAGAAATTGACGAGACCTTTAAGCGCGTCGGCGCAGAGTTCGGTCGCCTTGATTTTCTCATTCACAGCATTGCTTTCGCGCCCCGAGAAGCGCTGGAAGGCGAATACCTGAAAACGGATCGCGAGGCTTTTCTCACGGCTTTGGAAATCAGCGCTTACTCGCTGACTCAACTTGCGCGCGCGGCGGCCCCGCTGATGACTGAAGGCGGCAGCATTGTCACGATGACCTTTCACGGGGCCGAGAAGGTCTATCAGGGCTACAACGTGATGGGCGTTGCCAAAGCTGCCCTGGAATCGAGCGTGCGCTATCTCGCGGCTGATCTCGGTCCGCGCAACATCCGCGTCAACGCGATCAGCGCCGGACCAATTCAGACGCTTTCTGCGCGCGGAGTCTCGGGGCTGAGCACAATGCTCAAGCATCACGCCGAGCGCGCACCGTTGCACCGCAATGTCGAGCCGCGCGAAGTCGGCAACACCGCCCTCTTTCTTTGTAGCTCACTGTCATCCGGCATTACCGGCGAAACGATCTATGTCGATTGCGGCTATAACATCATGGGCCTCTAGTGGCTGAACTCCCTCTCCCCTTGGGAGAGGGTCGGGGAGAGGGCCTGAGGTTTTGAACCCGCATCAGCTAAGCCCCTCTTCCCCAGCCCTTCTCCCAAAGGGAGAAGGGAGAAGCGGTTTAATCTTCAGCACAGAACTTAAGTCTGCCACTCAGCAAATGAACCAGGACGAAGACGACAAAACACCAACAGGCGGCACTCAGGACGAGCGCCTGCTCGAAACGCCGCGACGGTCCGATGAGTTTCTGCACACCGACACCTGGCGTGTCTTTCGCATCATGGGCGAGTTTATTCAGGGCTTTGAAGACCTGGCGCACATTACCAACGGCGTGGCGATCTTTGGTTCGGCGCGCACCTCGCCCGATGATCCCGTTTACCAGGCAGCCAGAGAGACTGCCGCGCTGTTGGCTCGGGCGGGCTTTGCGGTTATTACCGGCGGCGGTCCCGGGATAATGGAAGCCGCGAATCGCGGCGCCTTTGAAGCCGGCGGTACTTCAGTGGGCTGCAACATCGAGTTGCCCCACGAACAAAAGCCGAACGAGTACCAGACGCTCTCGGTCAAATTTAAGTACTTCTTCGTCCGCAAGATGATGTTCGTGAAGTACAGCAACGCCTTCATCATTTTCCCCGGCGGCTTTGGCACGCTCGACGAGTTGTTCGAGTCGCTCACCTTGATTCAGACAAAAAAGATTCGCGACTTCCCTGTGGTGCTTTACAGCACGCAATATTGGGGAGGCATGATTAACTGGATTAGAGACATCGTGCTAACTGAGGGCAAGATCGCCGAACAGGATCTCAAGTTGCTTCATCTGACTGACTCGCCGTCAGAGATTGTCGACATCATTTCTCGCTTCCAGCACGCGTTGGTGAGAAAAGTCTGAGGGCTAACAGTTTTTCCCGCCTTCACATCTGCGTCACTTCTTCCTGCAACCACGCCAAATAAGGTTCGGATATTGCTGTGACGGGCAAGGCGATAATCTCCGGCGTCTCATAACTGTGGCTCTCTCGCACCGCAAGATCTATTTCATCGAATCTGTCGAGGGTGGTCTTGGCCAGGAGCATTACTTCACTCTCGCGCGCAACCTCGCCCTGCCAGCGATAGACGGATTGGATTTCAGGTAGGATTTGCACGCACGCAGCCAGACGCGCGTTGACCAGCATTTCTGCAATTCGGTTGGCTTCTTCGCGGTTGGCCGCAGTCATTAGAACTACAATTGGGTCTGAGGGATTGGTGCTCATGGAAAGGCCCGTACTTCAGTCTGTCTTTGTTGCGCGAGATCAGGACTAAAGGAATCTCTGAACAAGTTAATGCGCCTTCGCTTTTTCAAACCCGCGCAGCGGGTGGAAGCATAAAGCCTGGGGTGGAGCGAAGCGGAACCCCCAGGATAACGAAGAGTGAGAAAACCGAGCGCGCGAAGCGTGCGAAAGCGCAATAGCTGCGATTTATTCGTGATGAATAGCTATCGCCCACTCCGCGGGCTCGTCCTTTGTACTCCAATGATCCTGGGGTTCCGCTCCACCCCAGGCTTCATGCTATCGCCCCGCTTCGCGGGCTCAATGTAAACTCTTCACCAACTTGTCCAGAGTTCCCTTCAGTCTGTGCCACTCATTCCGATTCTTCCTCGTCTTCTTCCGACGCCGGACCGGTGAGCGGCGAAGTGTCTTCGCCAAAGAAAGACGCATAAAGCTCTCTGGCGCGATCGAGGTCGCGTTCGTCAACGAGCACCTGCGCGCCGGGCGCCATCACTGAAAACAACGGCGAGAATTGATCCGATGCTCCAGATTGGACGACCGAGCGAATCCCGTTTTGCTGCAGGATATCGTTTACCATTTCCGCTTCGGCCGGGGACGACAACGTGTGCAGGGTCACAAAGCGGGCTTCGCTGTCGTCGTGCGCGCCGGCCGCTACGTTCAGTTGGTCGACCAACTCCGCGCCATCGTCGGTGCAACGCGTGATTCCCGGTTCGTACTCCGCTTCGCAGGATGGACAGAACATAATTGAGTCTCAGGTTTCAAGTTTCAAGTTTCAGGTTCTAGTTCTAAGCTTCATTTTCGGAGTCTCAGTCGGGCGCCCGGAAAAGGATCCGCGCACCTAACTTGAAACTTGAAACTTGGAACTTGAAACCTTCTGTTCAAACGGAATCTCTTCAAAATGTGTAAAGCGTTTGAAGTCACGAAAGCGTTGGTTGATCTCGTCATGTGTCAACCTTTGCACGCGTTCCGTACCAAATTCTTCGACATTGAAAGAAGCCATCACTGACCCGAAGATCATTGCGCGTCGCAGCGCCGCGTGGTCGAGCTTTTCCTGGCTCGACAAGTAACCCATTAGACCACCCGCGAAAGTGTCACCCGCTCCCGTCGGATCGAAAACAGCTTCCAGCGGATAAGCCGGAATCGCGAAGTATTCGTCTTTGGTGAACATGGCAGCGCCGTATTCGCCACGCTTTACGATCAGCGTGCTCGGTCCCCACGAGAGAATCTTGCGGGCCGCCTTTATCAGGTTAGGTTCCTCCGCCAACTGGCGCGCTTCGGCGTCGTTGATGATGACGAGGTCAACCACCTCGATGGTCTTTTGCAATGAATCGCGGGTCGTCTCAATCCACAGGTTCATTGTGTCCAGCGCCACCATCTCTGCATCGGGAATCTGTGCGCGCACGCCACGCTGCAAATCCGGTTGAATGTTGCCGAGAAAGACCAGGCGTGCCTCTTTCGAACTGTCGGAAAGCTTTGGCTCAAAACCGGCAAAGACATTCAGTTGGGTCTCCAGCGTGTGCGCCACATTCAGGTCGTATTCATAGCGGCCGTGCCAGCGAAATGTCTTTCCGTCCGGAATTACTTCCAGGTCGGTCGTATCGATATTGTGGCGAGCGAAAACATCTCTCTCAGCCGCGCCAAAGTCGCCTCCGACCACTGCGACGACTTGCACGTCGGTAAAGAAACTGGCCGAAATTGAAAAGTGTGAAGCTGAGCCTCCCAGCATGCGATCGCGTTTGCCGAAAGGCGTTTCGACGGCATCAAATGCAACTGAACCTACGACGAGTAATGACATAGGTAATTTCGGATTGCGGAATTCGAATTGCGAATTAGTAGAACGCTTTACTGCTCAGTACTTGGTCCTTAGTACTTAGTGCTTTGTCTCCTGCTTACTGCTCACTGCTTACTGTCTTTCGGCTTCGGGCCGCCGAGGGCCTTCAAGTCTGCGAGGGCCTCGTCCCTGAACTTACTGTCAGGATATTCGTTTACCAAATGCGACAGATAGTCACGCGCGTCTTCTCTCAGTTTGTCGGTCCCGGTCTTTACTGCCTGCTTGCCCTTGTTCTCAGACAATCGCAGACTGCTTGCCCCGGCGATCAGCAACACTTCGTCAATCTTTGAAAAAGTCGGATTGCCGGCGATGATCTCTTCACAGCGCGCCAGTGATGCCTTGTAGGCTTTTCTAAGTCTGAAGTATTGCCGCGCCACCTCCAGGTTATGCAGCGAATCCTTCTCCATATCCGGATCGCGCATAACATCGGGACCCTGCTTCGCACCGCCCTGGGCCCGGGCCACGTGGGGCGCCACCACGAACAACGCCAAAGTTATCAGGGCGATCAAACAAATCTTTTTCATAGTCTTACTCCCCCAACTAAAACTTCGAAACCCCGGAGACTAGTTTCGGTACTTTCCAATGATGGCCGCAAGCTTGCGCGTGGTTGCTTCCGGCCACAAATCGGGAGCGGTAAAGATCGCATTCTTTAAAGCCGATCCGCATTTGCATTCGCGCGGACTGGTCGCCAGATGTTTTACCGCCTCTCGCATGATAACCTGAGCGTTCCGTACATTCTTGTTTAGGTATTCGATGACCGCTTCCACAGTAACCGCCTCGTGGCCGGGATGCCAGCAATCATAGTCCGTGACCAGCGCCAGCGTCGCATAGCAAATCTCGGCCTCGCGCGCGAGCTTAGCCTCCTGCAAATTTGTCATGCCGATCACGTCCATGCCCCACGAACGGTACACGTTGGATTCCGCCACCGTCGAAAACGCCGGCCCTTCCATGCAAATGTAAGTTCCGCCACGATGAACTTTAACGTCGACGGCCCGGCAAGCCTGCTCCAGCGTGTCCCCAAGCCGGGTGCAAACCGGATGCGCAAACGTCACGTGCGCGACGACGCCTTCACCAAAGAAGGTTGATTCGCGGGCGCGCGCGCGTGTGCGATCGAAAAACTGATCGGGAATCACCATGTCCAACGGCGCGTACTTTTCCTGCAGCGAACCAACGGCAGACGCTGAGAGGATGCGCTCGACTCCGAGCAGCTTCATTCCATAGATGTTGGCGCGAAAGGGAACTTCAGTCGGGGTGAACCGATGTCCACGACCGTGGCGCGGGAGAAACGCAACGCGTTCGCCTTCGAGCGTACCGAGAATGAACTTATCCGAAGGACTGCCGAACGGAGTCTCAACCTCGATCTCGTCGATGTCTTTGAGTTCCGGCATTTGATAGAGGCCGCTGCCGCCGATGATGCCGATTCTTGCTGCTGCCATTTGCTTATGCGTAGATTAACCGCCCTTTTGGTTCTGGTATTGCGCGACCTAATTCTCGTGCAGTCTCAAGCCACTCCTGAATCACGACTTCAGCGTTAGCAAGCGCCTCCTGGTATGTAGCGCCATCAGCCATGCATCCGGCCAGCTCAGGAACCTCCGCGACATATGCCTCATCGTCTTCGCTCCAGTAGATGATGACCTCGTACTTGCTCATAGATTCACAGCTCGAAGCTTCCCATCTTCTTCCACGATTCGGCCCAGAGGCTCATCCGGATCGTGATAGAACAAGCACGTCCACGCTTCGCGAGCCGCCTGCGGTATCAGCTTCCTCTTGGCCTCGAGCGTTTCAACCGGGTAGAGATCGAATCCCATGATCCACGCGAACGGCACGTGCGCTCGCATCGGAACCAGGTCGGCAAAACCAAAAAGCGTTTCGCCCGCTTGCTCCAACCGCGCGCATTGCATTGAGCGATTGTGGCCGGCGTGAGTTTCCATGCTCAGCCCCGGCACCACCTCGTACTCAGCTTCCTTAAGCTCCAGTTGTCCCGTCTCTTTCAAAGGACGCCAGTTGTCCGGCAGATAACTGGCGCGATCGCGTTCCGACGGCGCTTCCGCGTGTTCGTATTCGGCTCGTGAGACGAAATAGCGCGCGTTCGGGAATGCCGCGGACGCCTTTCCCGACTCGTCTAGGGTCGTATTGCCACCAGCGTGATCGAAATGCAGATGAGTGTTAATGACTATACTGATCTCTTCCGGGCCAACGCCCGCGATGGCACGCAAGGATTCAGCAAACGATCGTTTGCGATCGATCCCGTACATCGTTCGATGCTTGTTCGACCACTTATCGCCGATGCCGGTGTCGATCAGAATCCGCTCTTCCCGGGCTTCGATGAACAAGCAATTCATGTTCATGCGAATGCGGTTCTGCTCGTCGGGCGGACAGGCCTTTGACCACAAGTTGCGCGGAACCACGCCGAACATCGCGCCGCCATCGAGACGAAACTCACAATCAGGAATGACCTCGACGCGATAGTCACCAAACTTCATCGCTCTTGATCGATTACTTTTTCGCTCCCGCCTTGGGAGCCGGCTTTCCCTTCGTGGCCGGTGGCGGCGGCCCTTCATCGGGCGGACCCGAGGGCATCATGCCCGGCGGTAGTCCCTGCTGCATTTGCTGCGGGGGCGGCGCCGACACGGCGAAATTCTCGGCAATAGTGATGTGCGGGCCCTGGCGCTTTACGATCTCGTCGATCATCGTTTTCTCTTTTTCCTGTTCGACGGCATCACGCGCCTGATCTTTGGGAGACTTTGGTGTTCCCATCGGATTAGGCGGACCGTTGGCAATCAGGATGTGACGAGCGTGCACCTGTTCTTCAGGCTTGCCGTCCTTCGTCTCGGTACGCTTCTCGTCGACTTTGATAATGTGATAGCCAAACTGGCTCTCGACGATGTCGCTGATTTGTCCCGGCTGCAATGCAAACGCGGCCTTTTCAAACTCAGGGACCATTTGTCCGTGGCCAAACCAACCCAGATCTCCGCCCTTGTCCTTGCTGCCAGGATCGGTCGAGAACTCCTTTGCCAGCGTGGCGAAATCCTCTCCGGCACGCACACGCTTCAGCACGTCTTCAGCTTTAGCCCGTGTTTGTTTCGTGTCGAGCTCGGGATGCTTTGCGATGTACGCGGCAATCTCGGCGTCGGTAGCTTTTGTATTCGGAATCAGAGTTTCCTTGGCATAAGTCGAAGCCAGCAGCCGGGCTTGCTCAAGCATGATCTGCAGTTCGATGCTTCGCTTCTTGTCGATGCCGGCCGCGGTCCCGCGCCGCTCGCCGAGCATTACCTGACCCAACTGCTTCTTTATCTCTTTTAGCTGTTCGGGTGGAATCTGCTGTCCGGCCATCATTGGGTTGTTGGCCTGGGCATCTTTCAGGAACTGATTAAAGCGATCTTCCTGTCCCGGCTCTTTAAAAAATGTCTCGATGTCCGCATCTGAAGCCGGCGCTGCGCCGGGAGATCCGGCTTGCGATTCAGCGTAGCTCTGTGAGATCACAATCGCGCGAACCAATTCGAGCTGACGCTTGATGTCCGGACGATAGGCAATGCCTTTTGACTTAGCCTCTTCGGCAACAGCCAGCAATTCGCGGACGTTTTTCGCAAAGTCTTTCCGGGCTGCGTCGTCCGTGGCGAGGCGCTGGCGCGCCTGGGGCGCCTGATCCTGGGCGATCTGCGTCATATCGTCGGCGCTCAGATTAACCGCCGCGGCATGACTGGCCTTCACTTGCCAAAAAATAAGCCCGATTGAAAGAAGGATGCCGACGCCAGCGGCAATCCAAGCCTTTGTGGTTGAATTCAAAATAAAACTCTTCCTTTCAATGGTGTTTAGAGTGCCAACTTCAGTTGAGTTCTTTCTCGATAACAAAAACCCGACTAAAGTCGGTACTCCGAAACGCCGTTATTCAAACTAAGACACCTTCTGAACCAATTCCAACAGCACTCCGCCTGCCGATGATGGATGAACAAAGGCCACAAGGCAACCGCCCGCACCCTGACGAGGCTCTTCATCAATCAGACGCGCGCCCTTCGCTCTTAAGTTAGCGAGAGCTGCGCGAATGTCATCCACACGCACTGCGATATGATGGATTCCCGGCCCGCGTTTTTCAAGGAACCTGGAAATCGGCGAATCCTCAGACGTTGCCTCGAGCAATTCGATGCGCGATTCGCCAATGGGCATCATCGCGACCCGCACCATCTGTTCCGCCACTTCCTCGGTTTCAGCCACATCGAGGCCCAGCACGTCGCGATAAAACTTCGCGGCATCATCGATTCCTCGCGTTGCAATTCCGATGTGATCGATCTTCATCTACGCTGTCAGTTGTCAGTGGTCAGTTGTTAGTTGTCCAGAGTGCGACTGACAACTGACTACTGACTACTGACGCTTTTGATCAATTCATCGACCGCCGAATACGGATCGCGCTTCTTGCTGGCTACTTCCGCGGCCAACCGATCAAGTTTCTCTGATGCGGAATCGCCAGCCATCGTTTGCGCGACCAGGCGCTCGCGCAGCAGTTCAAGAATCCGCCAACGCGCAATCGCCTGGCGACGCTCGCTGGACGCCGGTGATTTCCGCTGAAATTCTCGGCTCGCATCGATGGCCGAAGCCAGGTCCTCGATGCCTTTGCTTTCGATCGCGACCGTCTTGACGATGGGCGGATGCCAGTCGGCGTGTGCCGCGAACGACAACAGAGACTCCAGCTCTTTCTCAGTTCGCAAAACGCCGTCGCGGTCGGCCTTGTTGATAACCAGCACGTCGCCAATCTCCATGATGCCGGCTTTCATTGTCTGAACGTCATCACCCATTCCAGGCACCAACACGACCACACAAACATCCGCGGTCTTGGCGATTTCGATTTCATCCTGGCCGACACCCACCGTTTCGATAATGATCTTTTCATAGCCCGCCGCATCCAGGATGGCCGCCGCTTCAACCGTCGAGCGCGCCAACCCGCCCAGATTTCCGCGCGTCGCCATCGAGCGAATGAAAACCCCTTTATCAAGAGCGAGGGTCTGCATTCGAATCCGATCGCCCAGAATAGCACCGCCGGAAAAAGGGCTCGAAGGATCGACGGCGATGATGCCGACACGTTCGCCGCCTTTCCGATAAAACGCAGCCAGCTTATCAACCAGCGATGACTTCCCCGCTCCCGGCGATCCCGTGATCCCAATGATCAGTGCCCGGCCGGTGCGCGGAAAGATTTGCTTCATCAACTCCGCACTATCAGCCGCGTTATCTTCGACCCTGGAGATCGCGCGCGCCACCGCAGTCGGCTCTCCGGCTGTAACTCGATCTATGAGCGACTGACTCATTACGCGTTTACGCCTGTTTCAGAATTTCTCTGGCGATGATGATTCGCTGAATCTCTGAGGTACCTTCGCCGATCGTGCATAGCTTCGAGTCGCGCCAGTATTTCTCTGGCGGGTAATCCTTGGTATAGCCATAGCCGCCGTGAATCTGAATTGCCTCTTCACATACCCGCACGCTCATTTCCGACGCGAACAGCTTGGCCATCGAAGACTCTCTGGTAGTCTTCTTCCCGCCGTCTTTCATCGAGGCGGCGCGATACATTAAGAGACGCGCGGCATCGATCTGCGTGGCCATGTCAGCCAGCTTGAACTGAATTGCCTGAAATTCGCGGATTGGTTTTCCAAACTGTTGCCGCTCGCCTGAGTAACGGATCGCCGATTCGTAAGCGCCCTGCGCGATGCCGACCGCGAGAGCGGCAATCGAGATGCGTCCGCCATCCAGAATCTCCATCGCGTTGACAAAACCTTTGCCCTCTTCGCCCAGGCGATTCTCATCCGGGACGAAGCAATCTTCGAACACGACACTGGCCGTCTCAGACGCGCGCAGACCCAGCTTGTTTTCTTTTTTCGACGGCGCAAACCCTGGCATGCCTTTTTCAAAGATGAAGGCGGTAATTCCTTTGCTCTGCTTCGCGCGATCGCCCGAGGCAAAGGCGACGCAGGTGTCGGCATGAATTGCATGAGTAATGAAATTCTTCGAGCCGTTGACCATCCAACCGCCGTCTTTCTTTACCGCTGTCGTGCGAGTGCCGGAGGCATCTGAGCCGGCGCCGGGCTCAGTCAATCCCCACGCGCCGAGGTGTTCGCCGCGCGCCAGCGGCGCCAGATATTTTTGCTTCTGCGCTTCGTTCCCATATTGATAGATGTGATTCGCGCAAAGCGAATTGTGCGCGGCGACAGAGATCCCGACCGATCCATCTACGCGCGAAAGCTCTTCAATCGCCGTGGCGTATTCGACGTAACCCAGGCCCGCCCCTCCATATTCTTCCGGAAACAGAATGCCTAACAGTCCCAGCTCAGCCAGTTTGGGTTGCAGCTCGATGGGAAAATGCTGGGCCTCGTCCCATTCCATCACATGCGGCGCGATCTCGCCTTCGGCGAACTCGCGCACGCTCATCTTCATCTGCATTTGTTCTTCAGTGAGTTCGAAATCCATCTATGCTGTTACGAACCGCGAGCGCGTCACATCCTGCCAACACTCAAACGACAGGCAATGATGCCTGTCGCGAGATTATGAAACCATAACATTGTAACTCAATGAGGTCTGAAAGCGTGACCGCAGCCAGGGAACTAGAGTGTCCCTATTTGATTTCGTGCCTTCTCTCCGCTTGGACAAGAACGATCCACGAAGTCACACGAAATCGCACGAATGAAGTCATCTCCGTTTCGTGTTCTTTCGTGGATATTTTTACACAGCAGAAATATTTCTCAAAATAGGACACCAGTCTAAGCACGCTTTGGACGAATCGGCGGCGCGCTTTTCTTCGCGCGCGCGTTCTTCATCGCCGTCGCAGTTTTCTTCGCCCGCACGTTCTTCAATCGTTTGACTTCGATCTCCGTCAGCCTGCGCCATTGGCCCGTAGCTAAAAACCTATCATCCAGTGGTCCGATGCGCGTTCGCTTCAACTTGGTCACGGAATGGCCGATGGCGTCGAACATGCGGCGGATTTGTTGATTCCGACCTTGATGAAGAGTGATCTCAAACCATCCGTTGGCTTCGCTCGAGCGCAATTGCCGAACTTCAGCCGGCACGGTGCGTTCGCCTTCGCCAATCGCGATCCCACGACGCAGCCGCTCGATGGCGTTTTCGGGCGGCATTCCCTTCACTTTAACTTTGTAGACCTTGGGAATTCGATTCCTGGCGGCGGTTACCACATTAGTGAACTCGCCGTCATTGGTGAGCACGAGAAGGCCTTCGGTATTGAAATCAAGTCGCCCAACCGGATGCAGCCGACCGAGCGAGGACGGGATCAGTTCAGTCACCAGCGGCCGCCCCTCGGGGTCGGCCATGCTGCTCAAATAGCCTCTGGGCTTATTCAGGAGCACGTAGATGTTTTCGTGTTTCTGCAGGAGCGTATTGATCAGACGCCCTTTGACCTTGATGTGATCGCTTGCGGGATCAGCCTTGGAGCCCAGCTCAGTTACGACCTTTCCGTTGACGTTGACTTGTCCGGACGTGATCAGTTCCTCTGCGTGACGGCGCGAAGCGATGCCGGCTGCGGAAATTAGTTTTTGAAGGCGCTGTTCCATTCACTACATACCGCCAGAGAACGGCAGCTTTTTACAACTGCAATGCCCGACGGATGACCTCGCGAACGTTTTCGCACTTTTGAAAAGCTTCTCGGGCTTCGTCTAGATCGGCCGATTCACCCGGATATCTATACTCTACGGCAAAAGCACTAAGGGTATTTAGGTCCGCCGTCATAGATGTCCATGTGGGATCAATTGAAAGCGCCGAGGCAAGCAAATTGGCAAGGTCGTGAGTTTTGGGGAAGGCAATGTTGGCCTCCTGCAGAAACGCTTTGAGGTATTTCTCTGCGCACTGTTGGGCGTGGAAGCATACCGCGTCGTAATTAGGACGATCTGTCGCGCTTAATTCGCGCTGCGCCGTAGCAAAGTCGCCCTCAGGCTTGGCCATCCACTCACTGGTCATTTGATTCATACAACGTGTGGCCCTTTTCGACAATTTCGCGCATGAACCAATCGTTCTGGGCGAGGCGCTCAGCTAACTGCTCCGGCGTTCGAACGATTAAATCAAGGGGCATTTCGGCGTTGACTCTATTGCGGATTTCAATTGCTTTGCGCACCGGCTTACCCTTGAAGGGGAGCACTACAAGAATGTCGACATCCGAGTCGTTACCAGGCTGTCCATAAGCATGGGATCCGAACAGGATGATTCTGTCCGGACTAAACGCACGTGCTATTTGCGAGCTGAGATCTCTTATTTTCTTCATTTCAACCATGTGGCGATACCTCTAGGAATCCACTCCCCCGGCGAGATCCTGAAAATCTTCGATGCTGGGCAATTCCGATAGGTCTTTCAAGCCGAACTGAATAAGAAATTCCTTTGACGTGCCGTACATCATCGGGCGGCCCACGGTTTCTTTTCTTCCTTTGGCGACAATCAGGCGCTTGTCGAGCAGTGTTTTGACCGCCGATGGCGATTGCACTCCGCGAATCTCGAGGATCTCCGGCACGGTCACTGGTTGTTTGTAAGCAATGACTGCCAGTGTCTCGAGCGAGGCCAGCGATAATTTCGCACTGGGCCTTGATTTCAAGTACGCTCGAATCTGTTCGTGGTGCTCGGGTCTCGTCGCAATCTGCCAGCCGGCAGCGATTTCCCGCAACTGCAAGCCGCTATTGCGCGCGTCGTATTCCGCTACTAAGTCGACTATAACTTTATCAATGGTGTCGCGGTCGACCTTGATTACGTCCGCGATTGTTTTTGCGCTCAGCGGCTCATCGGCGACAAAGATCATCGCTTCGGCGATCGCCTTGAGTTCAGCGCTGCTGATGTCGCGCTGCCCTTCTATTTCGCCGTCGTCGGACGCTGACTGCGACGGGAGCGCTGTCTCAGCGTTGGTTGCTTTCGCTGCTTTGCTCATGAATCACTCTGCCTGGTTCTTTTTGCCTAGCACGCCCTTTCAGGCTTAGTAACATCTCTGTGGCTTCCCACCCAGGCGTTGGCCCGGACTATCTAATATGCGCTCTCAGCGCGCCGCTTCGGGGCCCGCTGTGCGCGCCATGATCTCGCCGAAAGTTTCGCTCTGAACCAGCGAGATCTCGCTCATGCGAACCAACTCGAGCACCGACAGAAACGCCACCACCAACTCGCGCC
>JBGPWS010000325.1:0-5188 GCA_041492345.1 Pyrinomonadaceae bacterium
CGGCTGCGCCGGCGTCAGTTGCCGCCTTCACTGCGCCAACGTCTCCACGCACAAACACAGTCACATATCCGGCCCCGATATATTCCTTCCCCAACAGTTGCACGTTGGCTGCTTTGACCATTGCATCGGCTGCTTCGACAGCGCCGACAAAGCCTTTGGTCTCGATCATTCCGAGTGCTTCAAGAGGCATCTCCGTCAGTCCTCACTTTTCAAGATTGTAGAAGTTAAAAACAAAGCAGATTGGTTTCTGCGAACGACTCAAGCTACCACCCTGCGCGATAAGAATCAAGAGACGTCAAACTCGAAATCAATAAAGTTTGACAACGTTTGCGAGCGGGCGCTATAGTGCGGCCAAAGAACAGCTTGAGGGCACCGGTGAGGTTTGGTGGTGAGGGCACTCGTTCATTTTTAAAGGGGCTGTTCGTTCACCCTCGCATGATCAGCGGCGTCTGAGGCCGGCACAACTGAAAATGGCTGAAAGCATTGGAGAAAAATTGCGACTCGCACGCGAGACGCGAGGGATTGCTCTACGCGACATCTCAGAACAGACCCGTATCTCCATGCGCTATCTGGAAGCGATCGAGGCAGATGATTACCGGCGACTGCCCGGCGGCATTTTTAATCGCAGCTTTATCCGCGCTTATGCGAAGTTTGTCGGCTATGACGAACAACAAGCGATTGATGACTATGGTCGCACGTTGCGTGACCGCGGCGAGCCAGAGGAAGAATCGTCACCTAAGCCGCATAAGTCGCTCGTCTATACTGATGATGGCCACAACCGCTCGCCACTGATGACACTTCTGCTGGCCCTGGTGATACTCGCGGTTCTGTCGCTCTGTGTCTGGGCCGGCCTTTATTTTTATCAGCGCAGTCAGGCGCCAAAAGCGCGGTCGGGGACGGGCCAGCGATTTGCACCGGGCAAGCCCAGCGCAAATTCTTTGATTCGTATTCCACGCATTCATCAGACAAAGGAGGGCGAGCACGAATTCGGTGTGTAGGTGCGGCCATGAGAATGACGCTGCGCGACTCGGCAGTGTGCGCCAGCCTGCGTCGTTTAGTGAATTACCGCTTGCTGCCGTCAGCAAATTATTCCGAAGCCGCCTGCAGCGAACTGCGGGCATTTTCTTTTTGCGTTAGAGTTAGGCAAAGCAAAACCCCGGGAGTAACGTTAGAAAACCATGATAACTGAGAAGCTGCCAGAGGGACTTACTTTCGATGATGTGCTGTTGGTGCCGGCGCGTTCAGACGTGCTGCCAACGGAAACCAACACCTCGACCCAATTCACGCGCGGCATTCGCTTGCAGATTCCGCTCTGCTCGGCGGCCATGGACACGGTGACCGAAGCGTCGCTGGCAATTGCCATCGCCCAGCAGGGCGGCATCGGCGTCGTTCACAAGAACCTGACCATCGAGCGCCAGGCAGAAGAAGTTGACAAGGTGAAGCGTTCGGAATCCGGCATGATCGTGGATCCGGTGACGATCTGGCAGGACCGGCCGGTCCGCGAGGCGCTCGACGTGATGCAACGTTATCACATCAGTGGTGTGCCCGTAGTCGATGAAGACGGACATTTAGTCGGCATCATTACTAATCGCGATTTGCGTTTTGAAGAACGCTTTGACATACCCGTCTCTGAAGTCATGACCAAGCAACCCCTGGTGACCGTTTCGGTGGGCACCACGCTGGATCAGGCCAAGCAAGTCCTGCAAAAGCATCGCATCGAAAAGCTCCTGGTGATCGATGAAGACAAACATCTGAAGGGCTTAATCACGGTCAAAGATATTCAGAAAGCGATCAAATATCCAACTGCCGCGAAAGATGATCTCGGTCGACTTCGCGTGGCCGCGGCGATCGGAGCCACCGGAGATTTCAGAGAACGCGCGGATGCTTTGGTTAAGGCCCGCGTCGACTGTCTGGTAATCGATACCGCGCATGGTCATTCTTTGCGGGTCATCGAAGCCGTGCGCGAGATCAAGCGGCGCCATTCCGACACGCAACTGATTGCGGGAAACGTCGGCACCGGCGATGGGGCTCGCGAGTTGATCGATGCCGGCGTTGATGGAGTGAAAGTCGGCATCGGCCCGGGATCGATTTGCACGACGCGCGTCGTAACCGGCGCGGGCGTGCCACAAATCTCGGCGATTCAATCCTGTGTCGAATCGGCGCGGGGCACCGGCGTCCCCATCATTTCGGACGGCGGAGTGAAGTTTTCCGGCGACATGGCCAAAGCGATTGCGGCCGGCGCCGACGTGGTGATGGTCGGATCGCTGTTCGCCGGCACTGAAGAAGCGCCGGGTGAAGTCATTCTTTACCAGGGCCGCAGCTTCAAGATGTATCGCGGCATGGGCTCGATTGGCGCGATGCGCGAAGGTTCGCGCGACCGCTATGCGCAGGAGCAAACCGAATCTGAATCGAAACTGGTGCCCGAAGGGATCGAAGGCCGCGTGCCTTATCGTGGGACGCTGGCAGAGATGGTCACGCAACTTGTCGGCGGCTTGCGTTCAGGCATGGGCTATACCGGTTGTCGGACGATTAAGGAGTTTCAGGAGAAGACGCGCTTCTTACGCGTGACGCCCGCGGGTTTGCGAGAGTCGCACGTGCATGATGTGGTGATTACGAAGGAGGCGCCGAACTATAGATTGGAATAGCGTTCATGGTAGATTGAGTCTATGGCTGCGAACCTGGAAAAACGTGTTGACGCATTAGAGCGAGAGCTCAAATCGCTAAAATCGGCCGTTCGAAAGAACAAGAGCAAGGGGCCTTGGTGGGAACGTCTTGCCGGAACCTTCAGAGACGATCCGTTATTCGATGAAATGGTAGAGGCCGGGCGAAAGTATCGCAGATCCCGTGTTGAGGACTGGACAAAGTAAGCGGAAGAGAAGTTGACAGGATTAACAAGATTCACAAGATGGGAAGAAGGGATCTAAAAGAACTTTACACGGATAGAAAGAGCTTTTGTCTTCCCAATCTGTTAATCGTGTAAATCCTGTCTAATTTTCATTTCACCGCATCACCAACAACACATCAGTCAAACGATTTACGACTCCAAGGAGCGTGCGCCCCGCTTGATCGAAATGGCCTGCGGCCGCCTGGTCTTCGGCGGTGGCAGCGCCGGCCGCTGAGCCGGCAAGCTTCAGGTAGTAACCCTGGAGTTCCGGCGTGCCGCGAAAATAGATTTCCAGTTGGTCTAATCCTACGCGCACGTTTTCCAGGCTGGATTTGAAACTAGCCTTGTTGCGATCGTTCTGCTGCAGCGCTGTGGGTGAAGCTTCGTTGCGCCGGGCCTCTTCATCTATCTGCTCGATTCCTTTCGCCGCGCCGCCAAGCAGATAGAGAAACTTTGTCAGGATCTTGATTTGATCTGCGACCTTTGTCGCGCCGGCTGTCTTCGCTTCGGCACTGGCTTGCTGCGCGGAAGTCTTCGCCGACTGCGTTCCGCGCTTTGAAGTAGTGCGCGAGCGCGTCTGGGCCAGCGCAGTAATCGGCAGAATTAATAAACATGCGAAAGCCATAATCACAATGCGCTTCATAAAACCCCTCCGTGTCGTCACCTAATCGGCATGCTGGTACAATTGCAGATTCTACTCTGGCAATCATGCGACAGCGAACTCTGAAAGTCGAACGGCTCGGCCGCGTTGAATACGGCGCGGCGCTCGACCTTCAAAAGCAAACCGAACGCGCGGTTTTGACGGGCGAACAGCCGGACACGTTGCTTCTACTCGAACATCCGCACACCCTCACGCTCGGCCGCCGGGCGACCGAAGGCGGAATCATTGCCAGGGAAGAGGTCTTACGAGAACGCGGCGTGACAGTCTTTGAAACCAATCGGGGCGGAAAAATTGCGTATCATGGCCTGGGTCAAATCGTCGGCTATCCAATTATTAAACTGAGTCACGATCGCGAAGACGTGCATCGCTTTGTCCGTGATCTGGAAGAAGTCCTGATTCGCACGATGAACGATTTTGGATCGAAGCGTTTCGCATCGAAGGCCTGACCGGCGTCCATACACCGCGTGGCAAAGTTGCCGCCATCGGAGTGCACATCGCGCGCTGGGTGACCACACACGGATTCGCGCTGAACGTGAATACTGATCTCAGCTACTTTAATTTGATTATCGCCTGCGAAGGCGAGCCGGTGACTTCGATGAAAGAACTGTTGGGCAGCGAAGTCGAAATGCCCGAGGTCGAAGATCGGATTATCGAGAACTTCGCGGAAGTGTTCGAGATGTCGCTGGGTGATCGTCTTGCCACCGCCTCAGCCGGCGAATCGAATCAACCGGTTCACTCGGGCTGCCATTGCGGAGATCCAGCCGGCTGGCCCCACTGCGATGCGTCTTCCTCCTCGTGAAACACCGGTGGCAGCGGCGGCATCATACGGGTGACGTCTACCTCCTCATAGGCGTTTAGCTTGAAGGTGGTGTAGACCATGCGAATGCTGCATCCGAGCCGCCACAGCAGAATCAGGGGGATGAACAGGTTGAAACTTATGCCGCCCATTGCCATGCCGAGCAACCCGATCATCACGCTCAGCAAGGTCAAGAGCAGAAGCAGACTAGCTGCGATTCGGCTCCTGAACCTATTAGTCACGTAGCTCAAGCCGATATTGAAAAACGCGTCAACGATCAGCAGTTGCCCGATGAAAAACCAGGCCAGGATTTGTAGCCCGCCGATGAAGTAGAAGAGACGCGAATCTTTCTTGAGGTTGCGGAGCAATCGCTCTGCGTCAGCGTCTGAGATCTGACTATGACGACCACTGGTTGGGGTCGGTGCTTGCTGCACATAAGACTCCGGCTGGACGGTCGGGATATCCCCGGTAAGCAGTCCGCAGCGTCTGCAGTTTTCCGCCGTGCTCCAGTAGACGAGTCCGCACTGTGGGCATTTGACGCTATTCATAGGCTTTTCCTTTGTCGAGAATCTTTTAGTTGAGGCGCTTGGTGCCGAAACAGGGGCGAATGGGAAAGCTTTGAGAGGTACCGGCGGCTCGACTCGATCAGTTGGGACTACCGAGCCACCAAAAGCGATACTATAATCTGGCGGTATTTCCTGACAAGAACTATTTGAGCGGAAACACCGGAGTTTGGTGACAAATTCCGTCAGCCTTGGTCGGCGGATAACGAAAGGTCAATTCATGCTGACGTTTGATCTCATTCGACAGGCGCAGGAGCGGCTCGCGGGCCGCATACACCGCACGC
>JBGPWS010000407.1:0-2838 GCA_041492345.1 Pyrinomonadaceae bacterium
ACTGACGATGTGGGCAATTTTATCTTCACCGATCTGCCGGCGGCGACGTTTGTGCTGACAGTTGAGGCTGATGGATTGGCCACAGTGAAGCGTGAAATCACCCTGGCGTCGGGTGTAGGGCTGGCCGTTGAAATAGTGATGAAAGCAACGATTGCCGAAACGGTTACCATTCGTGAGGAAGAGGGCCTGCTCAGTGCGGCCGAAACAACCACCAGCAATACCGTTCGCTCCAAAACACTGACGGATGTGCCGCTGCCGGCAGAGAACTATCAGAGCGCGCCGTTGCTGAATCCCGGTGTTGTGAAGGGGCTGGACGGAGTAGACCACCAGAAAGGCGCCCGCGCAGGTCAGAGCGCCTACACAGTCAACGGTGTGGACATCACGGATCCTGTTACTGGAAACCTCGCCTTCGATATCCCGCTTGAAGCGGCAGCAAACGTGAGAACCGAAGAGAACCCATACTCAGCGGTGTTTGGCCGGCTTACCGGCGGTGCAACCGATCTCGAAACTAAAGGCGGCAGCAACAAATTTAAAGTCACCGCCGCGCGCTTCTTTCCAACTTTTCGCAACACATTCACCGGCTCGATTGATTCATTTCGCCCGCGCATCACCTTCAGCGGCCCGGTAGCCCGCGATCGTCTTTTCTTCCTGCAGTCCCTCGAGTACCGCTTCACGCGCACTCGCGTGCCGAGCCTGGCAGCCCCGGGAGACGAGTCAACCTCCGAGAACCTCAGTTCATTCACGCAGTTTGATCTCAACATCAACAAGACTAACAGCGCCAAATTTGTCGCGGCATTTTTCCCGCAGAAGGTACGCTTCGCCGGACTCAACACTTTCAATCCGCAGCCGACCACACCGAATACGAAGCAGCGAGGCTTGCTCGTCTCCATCTCCGAGCAGGCAATCTTCAAGGATGCCTCGTTTCTCTCTTCCACCTTAAGCTACAAGACCTTTGACCTTGACGTCTTCGGGCAGGGGCTGCAACCGCTGGAGTTGCTGCCAGAAGGCAACGCCGGTAACTACTTCGCCGACGTCCGCAGGCAGTCGCAACGGTTTCAGTGGCGGGAAATTTACTACGCGCACGGGCTTGAATTTCACGGTCAGCATTCTTTTAAGCTCGGCGGCGAAATTGATAACTCGCGCGTGACAGGTGTGTTCCGAGAAAACTCGATCCTGATCAGACGGCAAGACAATACCCTTGCCCAGCGCATAGAGTTTGGAGCCGCGGCCACAGTTTCGAGTAGTCTGCGCGAATTCACCGCTTTCGCGCAGGATCGGTGGGTCGTTAATAAGAAGCTTACAATCGACGCCGGCCTGCGCTTCGACCGTGACGGGCTGGCCCGGCAGAACGCCATCGCTCCGCGCCTTTCGTTTTTGTACCTGCCGCTCAAAAATCACGCCACGATCATACGCGGTGGAATCGGTCTCTTCTATGATCGGACTCCGCTTAGCGTCGGTTACTTCAGTCAACTTCCCGAGCGCACTGTTACCACGTTTGCCCCAGATGGCATCTCGATAACTGAGGGCCCGCATCATTTCACCAACCTGGTCGCAGCCCGGTTGCGCAACCCGCGCAGCGTGCGGGCGAGCCTGCAAATTGATTTTCCCATCTCGAGTAAACTGACGGGACGCATTGGCTATCTGCAACGCTCAACGAAAGACGATTTCATCGTTGACAGCATTGACGCATCAGGCCAGGGAGCCTTGGTGCTCAGCAACCTCGGCGGTTCGCGCTATCGCGAGTTGCAACTGCTCGCAATCTATGACAACCCGCGCATCGGTACGTGGAACGCTGCCTACGTGTGGTCCAGGGCTCGGGGCGATCTTAACTCTATGGATAACTTTCTCGGTGATTTTCCAGCGTTCGTCGTGCGCCCGAACGAGTATGGGCCACAGCCCTTTGACGCGACTCAACGATTCCTTGCCTATGGCCAGTTGCGAATGCGCTACGATATCAACATCTCGCCCGTGGTCGAGATTCGATCGGGCTTCCCGTTCTCCTTCGTCAATGAGCGCCTGGATTTTGTCGGCCCACGCAACCAGGCGGGACGCTTCCCAACATTTTTGTCGCTTGCCCTGCAAGTGACGAAAGGTATCGCCATACCAAAGCTCGTCCCCAGGATTGGAGGACGACGAGCGCGAGTCGGCCTGGCCGTGCTTAACACCACCAACCACTTCAACCCCACTGAGGTGCAAAATAACATCGCCAGCCCGCGACTCGGCCAGTTTTTCAACAGCCTCGGCGCATCCGTGCGCGGCAAGTTCGAGTTCGACTTCTAGGCGCAGGTGCGGAAAAAAAGCAAATCAAGCCACAGAGGCACAGAGTCACGGAGAGAATACCGATGAGAAATAATCAGAAATGAAAATAAACACGTCCCTTCTTTGTTTTCAACAGATCTCTGTGTCTTTGTGCCTGAGAGACTGGTTTTTCAGCATTCTGTTAGGCGTGGGTGCTCGTACCCGATCGCTAACGCTCCCGGTTCTGATTAGTTGAATGCCCACCTTCGTCATCGAGCTGGCCACGTTCGCGATAAAGGTTGAGTTTGTTGTGAAGCGTTTTGAGGCTGATTCCCAGTAGCTCCGCGGCGCGCGTCTTATTGTTCTTGGTCTTTTGCAGCGTGCGCAAAATCATCTGGCGCTCTACTTCTTCAATTGGTGTGCCGACGGGGAAGGTTATCGTGTCTTCGTTTCGAAGCCGCTCGCGCTGGTCTATTGGGTAGGGTGCGAAATGGTGTCTCTCGATCTGTTCGCCGGAACAGATGACGACAGCGCGCTCGATGACGTTACGCAGCTCGCGGACGTTGCCGGGCCAGGCGTGAAACTGCAATGCGGAAAGCG
>JBGPWS010000045.1:0-17772 GCA_041492345.1 Pyrinomonadaceae bacterium
CTGTGCCAGTAGGCGCTGGAGCGATGGCCGCGATTCTCGGTGCTGACCTGGACGTGATCATAAGCGCGTGTGCCGAGGCTGCCGAGGGGCAGGTTTGTAGCGCGGCGAACATCAATTCGCCGAATCAGGTGGTTATCGCCGGCGACGCCGCGGCGATCGATCGCGCGATTGGGCTTTTGAAAGAGCGCGGCGCCAGGCGGGCGATGAAACTGAACGTGAGTGCGCCATTTCATTGCGCCCTGATGCAGCCGGCGCGGGAGCGTTTGGCTGTTGATTTGGACGGAATTCCGTTCAAGGATCTCGTGACACCGATCGTAACCAACGTCGACGCAAGAGCTATCAACGGCGCCGCGGAGGCGCGCGATGCGCTGGTTCGACAAGTATCTCAGCCGGTTCGCTGGCTTGAATCAGTTGAATTTTTGATCAATCAGGGTGTACAAAGCTTTATTGAGATTGGACCCGGAAAAGTTCTGAGTGGGTTGGTGCGCCAGATTGATCGCGACCTGCGTTGCGTGAACGTCGAGGATAAGGCTAGTCTGTGCGCTACTCGCGAGGCGCTCGGTGTTTCCGGGTAAAGATTGTCGGGCAAACTTTCGGTTTGTCGTTCAGAGTGGCGCAGACTTTTTCGGTCTGTGCAGGGAATGCGGATCACAGACTGATGTCTGTGCCACAACTAACATCGGCAAACCAGAGTTTGTCGGACATTTAAGAAGAGGAGCAAAAACGAATGCCCGATCCAGAGATTGAGCAAAAAGTAAAACAGATTATCGTGGACGAGCTTGGCGTCGACGAGAATGAAGTTACGCCTAATGCCCGGTTCATCGATGACCTCGGCGCCGACTCGCTCGATACTGTCGAGCTGGTAATGCGTTTCGAGGAAGAGTTCGGCATCGAAATCCCGGACGAGGACGCGGAAAAGATTCAAAGCGTGCGCGACGCGTACAACTATATCGATCAGCACAAGGCGAAGTGATCGGGAACTTGTGATGGTGAACCGGGCAAGTGCCCCGGCGCGCCCGCCACTGGTTAAGCGGTCACGGAAGGAGTCCTGACTTTGAATCGTCGCGTCGTCGTTACCGGTCTCGGTCTGGTTACGCCTGTAGGCAACTCGGTCGAGACCACCTGGTCCGCATTGTTGGAAGGTCAAAGTGGTGCGGATTACATCAAGAGGTTCGATGCTGCCAGGTTTGCGGCCCGGTTCGCATGCGAAGTAAAGAATTTCGATCCGCTGGACTACATCGAGAAGAAGGAAGCGCGCAAGATGGGCGCTTTCATCCACTACGCCATCGCTGCCTCTGATGAGGCCGTTCGCGGCAGTGGTCTGAACATAGATGACAGCATTGCTGAAAACGTCGGCACTTACATCAGCAGCGGCATCGGCGATTTTTGGGCCATTGAACGAGAGCATGAAAAGCTCCTGAAAGACGGTCCCAGCCGCGTCTCTCCTTTTTTCATTCCGTCGGCAATCGTCAACCTCGCTTCGGGACAAGTTTCGATTCGGCACAACGCCAAGGGTCCGAATTCAGCAACGGCCACCGCGTGCTCAGCCGGAGCGCACGCTATCGGGGACAGCTTCAAAATCATTCAACGCGGCGACGCCGACGCAATGATTTGCGGCGGCGCTGAGTCGGCCATTACGCCGATGAGTGTCGCCGGCTTTGCCGCACTGCGCGCCCTTTCGACGCGCAATGATGATCCGGTCCACGCCTCTCGTCCTTTTGAATTGACTCGAGACGGTTTTGTCATCGGCGAAGGCGCCGGCATTCTGATTCTGGAAGAGTTGGAGTTCGCCCGGCGTCGAGGGGCCCGGATTTATGCCGAGGTAGTAGGCTATGGCATGACCGGCGATGCGTTCCACATCACCATGCCCGACATTAGCGGATCAGGCGCCGTCCGGGTCATGCAGAGAGCCCTGAACGATGCGAAGGTGCAGCCTGAAGAAGTTGGCTATATCAACGCGCACGGAACGTCCACGCCATATAACGACAAGTTTGAAACGATGGCGATCAAGAAGACTTTCGGAGCGCACGCTTACAAAGTGGCTATCAGCTCGACCAAATCAATGACCGGCCATTTGCTGGGCGCGGCGGGCGGCGTCGAAGGGGTTTTCTCAGTGCTTTCTATTTATCGAGACATGCTGCTGCCGACGATCAATTACGTCACGCCCGATCCGGACTGCGATCTCGACTTCATTCCGAATAAAGCTCGCGAAGCTCACGTGCAATATGCGCTGTCGAACAGCTTCGGATTTGGCGGCACGAACGCAGCGTTGCTGTTCAAGAGATACGAGGAGTAAGAATGATCTTTGAACTTTGATCTTTGGTCTTTGGGACGCTCCCCGAACCTCCATCGTCGATTCGTCAAAGATCAAAGTTCAAAGATCAAAGTTCAAAGATCGGTACTTAGCCATGAAGATACTTGTCCTAATGAAGCAGGTCGCTAATAAAGACGCGATCCTGCGTATCAATAAAGATTCAACCTGGATTGAAGAAGCCGACCTTTCGTTTGAAGTAAACGAGTCGGACGGCTACGCCCTGGAAGAAGCTCTCCGCATTAAGGAGAAAGTTGGCGGCGAGGTCATCGTCTGCTCGATGGGCCCGCAACGCGCGAAGAGCGTGATCAAGGATGCGTTGGCCCGCGGCGCGGACCGCGCAATCCATGTGGTCGGTGACAACGTCGCTCATCTTTCACCCTTCGCCGGCGCCAGTGTGTTGGCTGAAGCCATTCGGGAAGAACAGGCCGACCTGATCATGACCGGCTTACAATCGGATGACTATGGCTATGCGCAGACGGGAGTCATTCTCGCCGAGATTCTCGGTCTGCCGCATGCGACCATCGTGATTGAGGTTGATGCGACCGGCGATCAACTACGAGTCAAACGTGAATTGGAAAGCGGCTGGTATCAGTGGTACACGATGCCGAAGCCTGCACTGCTGACAATCCAATCAGGCATCAGCCAGATTCGCTATGCGACTTTGAAGGGCATCATGGCCGCCAAGAAGAAAGAGATTAGGGAAGTTGCACCCAATGCTGAGATTGTGAGCCAACCGTCGCAGCAGCGGATTGAAAAGATTTATCTGCCGCAGAAGTCAAAGCAGACGCAATTTCTCGGGGGCGGCGACGCCAGGAAAGGCGCGGTTGAGTTGGCGGAGAAGCTGCGGACAGAGGCCAGAGTCATCTAACTGTAGTCCAGTTTAGAAGCGGGTTACCGCCCGCTTGGTCGGGCGTTAGCCCGACTCTAAACTTCACATAGATCGAGCGACAAACTGAAGTTTGTCGGACAAAATCATGAGCAATGGCATTTTAGTTTTCATCGAACACAAAGCAGGGTCGCTGAACAAGACCTCCCTGGAAGCGATCGCGGCGGGACAAAAGCTCGGTGGCGAAACTGGTCAAAGCATAACGGCAGTTGTGCTGGGATCGGGAGCGCAGTCGCTGGCACAGGAAATCGCCGCTTACGATCTGGCAAAGGTAGTCAATGTCGATCATCCTCAGCTCGCCGATTACACGCCCGACGCTTATGCCTCAGCCATGGAGCAGGTTGTGCGCGCTGCTGATCCGCAGTACGTCCTGATGTCTCATACTTATCTGGTGCGCGACTTTGCGCCAAAGGTGGCCGCCCGCTTTGGCAAAGCATTGATCGGGGATTGCATTCGCATGACTGTTGATGCGGGCAAAGTGACCTTTACCCGTCGAATCTTCCTCGGCAAGCTCGACGCGGATGTCGTGTCGGATACCGTGGCGCCGTTGTTTGCTACGTTTCAGTCCGGAGCCTTCCGCCCGGATCAGGCGGTGAAGGGAAGTGGTGCGGATGTCGAATCGGTACAAGTCGATATTGGCGAAGTTCGCATGAAGCCGGAAGTGCCGTTCCAGGAAGTAAAGCAGGCCGTCGATCTCAGTAAAGCAGACGTGATCGTTGCGGTAGGCCGCGGCATTAAGAGCAAAGACAATATCGCTCTCGCCGAGAAGCTGGCTGAAGTTCTGGGCGGTGATCTGGCAGCTTCGCGTCCGATTTGCGACGCCGAGTGGCTGCCGATCGATCGGCAAATCGGATCGTCAGGTCAGACTGTGGCCCCAAAGCTCTATATCGCGCTGGGTATTTCCGGCGCGATTCAACATCTGGTGGGGATGAAGAACTCGCAGACAATCGTCGCCATCAACAAAGATCCAGAGGCTCCCATCTTCGATATCGCCGATTACGGAATCGTTGGCGATCTGTTTGAAGTTTTGCCCGTATTGACTGAAGAAATCAGAAAACTGAAGACGTAGTCTGGGCGTTTTGCGTTTTCGCCCCAGCAGTCATAGAATCCCTCGCGTTCCCTCTTAAATTCGATTCCAGCAGTTTCCGGAGGAGATCCGCCATGCATAAATTCAAAGTGTCGTGTTTGTGTCTTTCCATTCTTGCGTTCGTTCTCTGTTTCGTCGTCGCGGGTGATAGGACGCGACGGGCGAATGCCCAGAACGGCTCCGCCTTCGTGATCGATTCGTCCGGCTTGTCCACAGCGGGGGAGGGCCGTGGCTTTGATGTCGCAAACATGGATCGCAGCGTCGCTGCCTGCCAAAGCTTTTTCCAGTATGCGAACGGCGGTTGGACTAAGAACAATCCGGTGCCGGCTGCGTATTCGTCGTGGGGACGCTTCAACGAATTGGCTGAAAAGAACCGCGACGTGGTGCACCAGATTCTGGAAGACGCCGCGAAGAACACGAAAGCTGCCAGGGGCAGCAACGAGCAGAAGATTGGCGATTACTACGCGGCGTGCATGGACGAGGCCAACATCGAAGCCGCTGGGCTGAAACCAATACAGCCTGAACTCGATCGCATCAGCAAGATTAAGGACCAGCAATCGCTTCAAGCCGAGATCGTTCATCTGCATAGCATGTTCATTCCGGTGCTGTTCAGGTTTAGCTCTGGACAGGATTACAAGGATGCGACCCAGGTGATTGGCCAATTGAATCAGGGCGGGCTGACAATGCCCGACCGCGACTACTATCTGAATCCTGAAGAGAAATCCAAAACCATTCGCGCCAGGTACGTGACGCACGTGACGAATATGTTTCAGTTGCTGGGCGACGACCCGGCCGCGGCGGGGAGTGAAGCAAACGCCGTGATGACGATCGAGACAAAGCTGGCTGAAGCTTCGATGAAACGCGAAGACCTGCGCGATCCAAACGCGCGCTACCACCGCATGAAGGTCGCTGACCTGAAAGCTCTGGCGCCGGAATTTGAGTGGGATGCTTACTTCAAAGGAATCGGCGTGAATCTCGCCGACCTAAACGTCGGCATGCCCGATTTTGTCAAAGCTGAAAGCAAGCAGTTGACCACCGTGTCGCTCGACGATTGGAAGACCTATTTGCGCTGGCACGTGGTGAACGCGCGCGCGGCGGCCCTGCCGAAAAAGTTTGTTGAGGAAGATTTTGATTTCAGAGGGCGAACGCTGACCGGCGCGCAGGAATTGCTGCCGCGCTGGAAGCGCTGTGTGCAATCCACTGATCAAGCGTTGGGAGAAGCCGTGGGGCCCCTGTATGTGCAGAGGGCATTTCCGCCGGAAGCGAAAGCGCGGGCGGTGAAGATGGTCCAGAACCTGATCGCGGCTCTGCATGATGACCTGGAGACGCTTTCGTGGATGAGCGATACCACGCGCCAGCGCGCGACCGTCAAGCTCGAGGCCTTCATGCGCAAGATTGGATACCCGGACAAGTGGCGGGACTATTCGGCGCTTAAGATCGACCGGGACTCATATGCCGCCAACATCGATCGGGCCAGCGCTTTCGAGAGCCGGCGTGGCCTGGCAAAAATCGCCAAGCCCGTCGATCGCACTGAGTGGGGCATGACGCCGCCTACGGTGAATGCTTACTACAATCCTTCGATGAACGAAATCGTTTTTCCGGCAGGCATCCTGCAATGGCCTTTTTACGACCCCGCGGCTGATGACGCGATTAATTACGGCGGCATCGGCGTCGTGATTGGTCACGAGATGACGCACGGCTTTGACGACAGCGGCGCGAAATTCGACAGCCAGGGAAATTTGAAGAACTGGTGGACCGATGAAGACCTGGCAAAGTTCAAAACGCGGGCGCAGTGCATCGTCGATCAGTTCGACAGCTTCGAAGTGCAACCAGGCTTGCACGAGAAGGGTAAGCTCGTGACGGGCGAGAGCATTGCCGACCTCGGCGGGCTGGCGATCGCCTACGCCGCGTTTCAGAAATCAATGCAGGGCAAGCCTCGCCCGCCCGACATCGATGGCTTCACTCCAGAGCAACGCTTCTTTCTCGGCTATGCACAAATCTGGGCGCAGAACGTACGGCCTGAATTCGAGCGTCAGTTGGTGATCACGGACCCGCATCCGCTGGGACGCTTTCGCGTCAACGGCCCGCTGTCGAACATGCCGCTGTTCGCACAAGCTTTCCAGTGCAAGGATGGCGACGCGATGGTACGGCCGCCAGATAAGCGCTGTCAGATTTGGTAAGTTCCCTGGTTCAATTGTCCAAAGTCTAACGTCCGCGCCGGGCGTTGGACTTTGGACCTCTTACTTTGCACTTGTGGGTGGGGCCGGCGAAGAAATTAGGTTCTTGAGTTCGCTCAGGATGTCATCGGGCTTCCACTCGTTTCCTCGATACAACTTAAACACTTTCCCGTCAGCACCTATAATCGCCGTGCGCAGAGAATGGATGACTTGTTCGTCGGCCGACTCAGTGTCGTGATAGTAACGCAGCCCAAAGAACTGGGCGATGCCCTTTACTTCGTCCTTCGAACCGGTCGCAAACTCCCAGTGCTGAAAAGTTTCATCTGAATAGCGTCCCGTGTGGGATGCGCCGTAGCTGCGGAGCACTTTCGGCGTGTCATAGTCCGGATCAAAGCTCACGGTCAGTAGATGCGTCTTCTGGTAAGCTTCGGGCTGCTTCTGCAACTCCTGATCGATGGCGGCGAAGTTGCTGCTCATCAGTGTGCACTGATCGGGTTGAGGGCAGCGGGTGTAGACGAACGTCAACAACAGTACCTTACCCCGATACTGTGCCAGATGAATTCGTTGGCCATCCTGGTTGACAAGACCAAAGTCAGGAACTTCGGCGCCGGGTTTTGGTTCGCCGGGCACATCCACGTCCTGTGTAACTGGGGGCCCGCCTTCTACAATGGCAGAAATCTCAACCCACGAGGACAGGTCGTCGACGACCAGCGTTCCCGTAACCTGATCGCCGGGCTTTAGCATCGCCAGGTCGGCATCATTCTTGATCTTGAAGGGCATGGTCATCGCCGGCATGTATCCGACGATATCTTCATGGGCGATCGTCGCCGTGTGATCGGTTTGGTTCACGGCTACGACTTTGCCTTTCAGCGGGTAACGCTTCTCGTTAGCCGAACGACGAGGACGACAGCCTGAAAGGATTAACGCAACGCAAAGGACCAGAAGACAATAGATGACGACCTGCCATCGAGCTTTTGTCATAGTTCGAATAATACCAACGATCAGATTCTTGAGTTCAACATTTCAAAACTCACAGTTCGAAGTATGGCACACCTGTTGTTTTTACTCCCTATTGTCTCCCGTTCGGATCGGTGATATAAGCCTCTCGTTCTTCCCCGTCATCTCTCGGAGGTCAGCATGAAGAAGAGGACTACGATTCTGTTTGCGCTATTCTTCTTGCTAGTACTTTGGGCCAATGGCAAGACTCACTCCAGTCCGATTGCTAAAGCTTCTGCAGGGAATATCCCTGATGGGATTTATAAAATCGTGGGCGAGGGCAGCCATCGTTGTTTGGATATTCCTAACAGTGCTTGCGGATATGAAACCAGGCTGCAGACATTCGCCTGCGACGCGACGGATGCCAGCAACAGCCAGAAGTTTAATGTCGCCGCCGACGGATCTGGTTATTACACGATAACCGCTGCACATAGTGATCTGTGTTTGGAGGTCTCTGGCGATCGGGATTCAGCGCACGCTCCGATTCAACAAAATGCTTGCAGCCCCGGTAAGATTAGCCAGAAGTGGGCCATGTCCCAGTATGGCGATAATTTGGAAATAAGAGCTGTAGGCACGAACCAGTGCATGGATATTATGCGCGGGGCTAAGGGAGACTATGGCCAGGTCAACCAACATCCTTGTAACAATGGCACTAACCAACGATGGCGGCTATACGCGAAGACATTTAACAAAAACGGCGTCATCTGTAGAGCTTCCCCCAGCCATCCTGAGTATGATTGTCATGGTTTGAATGAGAAGCAAAGCCAGGTTTACCTTGGTAAGACTCTGACTAAAGCGCGATGTGAGGAAGCATGCAAGGCCAGCAATATGGTCAGCTGCCAATGGGAAGGTCCCCAATAATCCTCTTCGAGACGGAACGCAGCCGCTTTGTTTTTTCGATTCTCTAACGGAGCGATTCAGAGTCTCGCGTACCCATGTTGACAAGTCAGGGGTCTGGGCTTTTTTTCGCGCATCTTTGATCTCCTGCCTGATGGCCGCCTGACCGCACGGTACGATTGCATTGCATGTGGGATGGGTACGCGATTTAAGCTTGCACATAGTACCGAGCGACCAGACCCACGCTAACATTACTGGCGTACCCTACCGCGAGGGCCGGGCATGTGCAGCCTTTCTCGCGGCCAAACTTGCCGAGATCGCTCGCTCTATCTAATAAATTTAAATTGGGACACTACCAACCCATTCATCTGCGCAAGTACCTGCGCTTTTCTATGCTACGATTACCGTAAATGGTTTCGGCAGAGAGACAGCCTGCACAGATTCTCGACGGTCGAGTCACGGCCGAGCAAATCAAAAGGGAAGTCGCCGTGGAAGTCCGGCGGCTGCTGGATCAGCATGGGGTAAAGCCTCGTCTGGCCGCGGTGTTGGTTGGCGATGATGACGCTTCGGCGGTTTACGTACGCAACAAAGTGCGCGCTTGCGCTGAAGTTGGAATCGAGTCGGACCAGCGTTTGCTGCCGGCGTCCACGACCACCACGGAATTGCTGACTCTGATTCGGGAACTGAACCAAAGCGACGACGTTGACGGAATTCTGGTGCAATTACCGCTGCCAAAAGAGATCGACGAAGCGTCGATTCTTGAAGCCGTGGATCCGTGGAAGGACGTGGATGGCTTCCATCCGTCAAACGTAGGTCTGCTGGCGATGGGTCGACCGCGATTTGTTCCGTGCACCCCCGCTGGAATCATCGAGTTGTTGGATCGCAACCAGATCGAAATCGCGGGCACGAACGCTTGCGTGGTCGGGCGCAGCCAGATAGTTGGGCGCCCGGTAGCCAATTTGCTGTTGCAAAGACACGCTACCGTAACTGTCTGTCACTCGCGAACACGCGATCTTCCGGCCGTGACGCGACAGGCCGACATTTTGGTAGCGGCGATTGGTCGTCCCGCTTTCATCCGCGGCAATTACATCAAGCCCGGCGCAGTGGTGATCGACGTCGGGGTTAACAAGATCACAGATGTGAATGACGCGCGAGCGCTGTTTGGCGGCGAAGCCGGCAAAAGAATTGAAGCGATAGAAAAACGCGGGTACACCCTGGTCGGCGACGTCCATCCCGTGGAGGCTGATGCTGTCGCCGGCCGTCGCACTCCAGTGCCCGGGGGTGTCGGTTTGCTCACGGTAGCCATGCTCATGAGAAATACTTTGCAAGCGGCGAAGTGGCGGCGAGGGTTGTAGAGACATGGCGCGCATGGAGCAAAGTTGCAGCACCTGGCCCGCTCGCTTTACGAGCGGCACGGTGCCGAGCGGTCGTGTACGATGCTGAAGGTTGGCCTTACCGGATCGATTGCGGTTGGAAAGTCCTTCGTGCTAGGGGTGTTGGCTGAGCTTGGGTGCCGGGTTTTGGACGCCGACGCCACCGCGCGCGAAGTAGTGGCGCCAGGAACAGCTGGGTTGAAAGCTGTTGTCGCCGCTTTTGGAAGCGAGATCCTCCGCGAAGATGGCACCCTCGATCGCGCCAGGCTGGGTACGATCGTTTTCGCCGATGAAGAAAAGCGACAACTCCTGAATTCGATCCTACACCCTTTCATCATCGCAGCTCAGGATGATCAAATTCGCCGCTGGCAACAAGAAACGCCTCACGGGGTGGCAGTCGTTGACGCCGCGTTGATGATCGAGTCTGGCGGCTATCGTCGCTTTGATAAACTCATCGTCGTTTACTGCCGGCCTGAGGTGCAGTTGCAGCGATTGATTCTGCGCGATGACCTTTTGCCTAAAGAGGCCGAACGCAGAATAGCGGCACAGATGTCACAGGACGAAAAGATGAAGTACGCGGATTTTCTGATCGATACTTCAGAAGGATTTGAAGACACTCGGCGGCAGACCGACGCAGTGTTCCAGAAATTGAGCGAAGTTTAGAGTGCCGACTTCAGTCGGGCTTTTCGGCTTGCGAAAGAACCCAACTAGAGTTGGTACTTCTAAACGTCGGGTTTTGGCTTGCGAAGAACCCAACTAAAGTTGGAACTCTAAACAAGTATTGCCGGTGCTACAGACGCATGTTACTTTGAAAAGCAGTGCGGAACCCTAAGAGCAAAATCATGACTGGCTATTCCTCGCGGATTGTGATCGTCGCGTTGTGCTTTGGCGTGAGCTTGATCAGTGCGGGTTGCGCTGCCTCAGCCAAGAACCAGGTTTTCTTTGGGAAGACTGACCCGCCGCGTGAGAATGTTCTCCGTTATGTTTCAGGTTCCGAACCTGAATCACTCGATCCCCAAATTTCCGCCGGGCAAAATGAAGCGCGCATCTACATGGCCCTTTACGAAGGCCTCACCGAATATGATCCGAAGACCAGCGCGCCGGTGCCCGCAATTGCTGAGCGCTGGGAAGTCAACAAAGATTTTTCCGAGATTACATTTCATCTGCGCAGAAATGCGCGCTTCTCAAACGGCGATCCGATCACTGCTGGGGATTTCGTCTATACGATTCGCCGGGGCCTGACGCCAGAGGTGGCCTCGCCGAATGCTGCGCTGGCGTATTACATAAAGTACGCCGAAGCCTATAACGAAAGCGCAGTTTTCGTGTTCGATCCTGACAGCCAAACGTTTCTGCTCGAAAAAGACTTCGCGGGAGCCGGGGAGCAGCCAACCCCGGCGTCAGCAACGGGAACCACTCCGCCGACAAGAACGCCCGGGCCACCGTTGAGTTCACAGCCGGTAGAGTCGGTCGCGGCTGAATACCCACCGATTCCCGAAGAGAAGACCCCTGACGCTGACACGCCTTTTCATCGCTTCATGCATTCACCCGCACGAGTCGTCCTGCCTGCCGACGATAAGGGGCGAAAGAAAGCCCTCGACGCTAATCCCAAATTGAAGGCTGCGGTTGCGGGCAAAGAGTTCGTTCCCGTTAAAGCCGAAAACGTGGGCGTCGAAGCCGTTGACGACTACACGTTACGCATCTCGCTGGCGCAGCAAGCACCGTTTTTCATAAGCTTGATGGCTCATCAATTCTTCCGCGTTATTCATCGGAAGACGGTCGAACGGTTTGGCCACGCCTGGACTAATCCGCAGAACATCGTCACCAGCGGCCCCTTCAAGTTGGAAGCGTGGAAGCCTTATGACCGCATCGTCGTCGCGCACGATCCGATGAACTGGGACGCGAGCAGCGTGAAACTCGATCACATCGTCTTCTACATGCTCCAGGACACCACGACCATGATTAATCTTTACAAGGCGGGCGAACTCGACGCCATGTACAATCACACGGTACCGGTCGCCTGGCTGGAGGTGATTGCGCCGATGAAGGATTTCATGGACGCGCCCGAAGCCGGGATCGACTTCTATCGCTTTAATACGACGAAGGGACCGACCAAAGACGTCCGCGTCCGTAAGGCGCTTAACATGGCCCTGGACAAGAAAGCGCTGGCTAACTGGCGCCACGTCGAACCATTGACCGGTTTTATTCCCGATGGAATCTTTCCGGGTTATCCCCAACCCAAAGGCGACCCATTCGATCCTGACAAAGCGAAGCATCTGCTGGTCGAGGCTGGCTATGGTGACGCCTCAGGGAATTTTGATCCGGAGAAATTTTCCGCCAGCGAGATCGAGCTGATAACCAATCCAGACGGTAGCAACCTTGCCTATGCCGAGTTTATCCAGGCCCAGTGGAAACAGACTCTCGGCGTGACGATTCAGATCCGGATCATGGAGTCCACCACGTTCTTCGCTGCGCAAGCCAAGCTGGATTACAAAGGTATCTCGCGATATGGCTGGGCGGCTGATTACATGGATCCGTTCACGTTTCTTAGCCTGTTCTACACGCCAACCGGGAACAATGGCACCGGCTGGTGGGATCCGAAATACGTCGAGTTGCTCGATGAAGCCAATCGCACGATCGATCATCAGAGGCGTTACGAGATATTGGCCGAGGCGGAAAAGCTGCTGCTCGATGCGCAGCCAGTGCTGCCGACCGTGGTTGGGACCACGCGTTGGATGAAAAAGCCCTACGTCAAAGGGATGTACCCGAACGCGGCGACCCTGATTCCATGGAAGTGGGTTTACATCGAGCGCGATCAGGCAAAATGGGATTACGGTGTACCGAATATGGCTGAGTAAAGGCAAAAGGAAAAGGTAAAAGGAAAAAGTGAAGACAGACAAATCGAGACATCGGAAGCCGGGAATGGGCGACTCAGCCCCCGGCCTTTCTTTTGCCTTTTTCCTTTTGCCTTTTACCTTCTAGATTATGCTTCGCTTCATCATTCGCCGCGTCGTCATCATCATTCCGATGCTGTTCATCGTCGTCTCCCTTACCTGGGGGTTGATTAGACTGGCGCCGGGAAATTTCTACACCGGCGAGAAGAAACTCACGCCCGCGATCGAAAAGAACCTGCGCGAAAAGTATGGACTGAATAAGCCCTGGTACGTGCAATACGGCAAGGTCTTATGGAATATCGCGCGGTTTGATTTTGGAAATTCGCTGAAGTACGAGGGACAGTCTGTCAATCAAATTCTGTGGCGCGGTCTGCCGGTTTCGGCGACCCTGGGCTTGTGTGCTTATCTGTTGGCGCTTTTGGTTGGGATTACCACCGGCACGCTCGCCGCCCTCAAACAAAACTCCTGGATTGATTATGCGAGCATGGCGCTAGCCATGATCGGTATCTCGATCCCAAACTTCGTTTTGGGGCCGTTGCTGGTTTTGATTTTCGCACTCAATCTTTTCTGGCTGCCGCCGGCTCTATGGAACGGATTCCCGAGCAAGAGCATCGTGCTGCCGGTGCTGACACTGTCGGCAGTCTACATCGCCTATATTGCGCGGCTGACGCGATCGGGAATGCTGGAAGTCATGCGCTCTGATTACATTCGCACGGCGCGCGCGAAGGGTCTGAGTGAAACTCAGGTCGTCTTTCGTCACGCCTTGCGCGGCGGGTTGTTGCCGGTCGTTTCGTTTTCGGGGCCGGCGCTGGCTTTTCTGATCACTGGAACCGTAGTTGTCGAAAGAGTGTTTGCGCTGCCAGGCCTGGGGAATTATTTCATCAACGCCTGTTTCAACCGTGATGAGCCGCTGATCATCGGGATCGTGGCCTTCATTGCGGTCGCCGTTTTGGGTTTCAATCTTCTGGTCGATATTTCATATGGCTTCATCGATCCGCGCATCAGGTATTGAGTAGCGCCTAAGCGGCCAAGCGAGTCGCAAAAGAACCGAAACGTTGTGGAAGACGAAAAACCATCATTGACTCCGCTGGAAACGGGACCGGACCCGCCGGATCTTCGCATCGGGCCAGAGTACGCGTTCGTCGAAAAGGACGTGCGCGAGGTGATCGGCGGTGAGATTGTCGCCGGCACCTCTTTGTGGCGCGACGCATGGCGCCGGCTGCTGAAGAACAAGCTGGCCGTGATGGGTATGATCATTGTGATTGCGATCGTGATTGCTGCTTTGATTGGCCCGTCGGTGATCAAGCGCGCCACCGGATACGCTTATGATTTCATTCCCAAAGACCAGGCGCTGACAAAGTCGTTTCCACCCTTTCGCGGACCCGACGGCAAGTTTTCGTGGACCCATCCGATGGGCACCGACAATGCCGGGCGCGACATACTCGCCAGGGTCCTTTCAGGCGGGCAAATATCTTTGATGGTCGCGTTGATTGCAACGCTCGTGTCGCTTTTGATTGGCGTTTCGTACGGCGCTACGGCCGGATACCTGGGCGGGCGGATCGATGATGTGATGATGCGAGTTGTCGACGTGCTCTACTCTCTGCCGTACGTCATCATCGTGATTGTCTTGCTGGCGCTGCTGCCGGCGAAAACACCTACTGGTCAGTTGGCCCAGTTGTTCCTCGCGCTCGGCGCCGTGTCGTGGCTGACGATGGCCCGCATCGTGCGCGGGCAGGTGATGTCGCTCAAGAACCAGGAATTCATTTTGGCGGCGCGGGCCACCGGAGTGTCCACGCCGAAGATTATTTTCCGTCATTTGGTTCCCAACACGCTCGGGCCAGTGATCGTTTATGCGACGCTAACAATCCCCACGGTAATGTTGAGCGAAGCCTTCCTGTCATTTCTCGGTCTCGGGGTGCGCCCGCCGCGTGTTTCCTGGGGGAGCCTGGCCGCTGAAGGAGCGCAGAGCCTGGCCATTTATCCCTGGCAACTTATCTTCCCCGGAGTGACGATGGCGTTGATGCTTTTCTCTTTGAACTTTCTCGGAGACGGATTGCGCGATGCGCTCGATCCGCAGATGCGGAAGGAGTGATCTTTCCTCCCTCTCCGTCTGAGAGAGGTTGAGGGGGAGGGTTTGATATGACTACTGAACTGACAATCCTATCGACGTGGTGGAAGTATTGGCCTGTCGTCGTAGCGGGGGTCTTCGCACCGCTACTGGGTTCTTTTCTGGCTCGATGGCTTCCGTTTCATTTTGCGATCGGTATTGCGGGCTTTATTGCGTGGACGTTTGTTGGTGTGGTGTTTGCGAGAAGGTGGCAGCCAAGATGGGGATTGCCGCGCTGGCTCGCGGCAATCTTGATAGGTGCTGGGCCGGGCCTTTGCGTCGGACTGCTGTCGTTTTTCTTTCCCTGGAAATAGATCGAGGTTCTATTTGCTTCGCGTTGTGACTTTTTCAAAGAACTATGACCGATAGCCAGAACGGAAATCTTCTTAGCGTCAAAGACCTGCGCACCTACTTCGAAACTGAAGACGGCACAGTCAAAGCCGTCGATGGCATCAGCTTCGAACTAAAGCAGGGCGAGACGCTGGGCATCGTCGGAGAGTCAGGCTCTGGCAAGTCGGTCGCGAATCTATCGCTGATGCGGTTGATTCCCGATCCGCCCGGCAAAATCGTTTCCGGCTCGATCGTATTTGACGGACGGGACGTGCTAAAGCTTTCTTCCCGCGAAGTCCGCGACCTTCGCGGGAAACGCATCGCGATGATCTTTCAGGATCCGATGACTTCGCTTAATCCTTTCATGAGGGTCTCGAAGCAACTGATGGAAGTCACGCGGCTTCATCTGGGTCACACAAAGGGACAGGCGCGCGAACACGCGATCAAGATGCTGGAACACGTTGGCATCCCCGACGCGCGTGAGCGGGTTGACAGTTATCCGCATCAGTTTTCGGGGGGCATGCGCCAGCGGGTCATGATCGCGATGGCCCTGTCGTGCCGGCCCGAACTGCTGATTGCCGACGAACCGACAACCGCGCTGGACGTCACCATCCAGGCGCAAATCCTGGAACTCATAAGACGTTTGAAGGCGGAAACGGGCGCGAGCGTCATTCTGATCACACATGATCTCGGCGTCGTTGCCGGTATGGCCGATCACGTCATCGTCATGTACGCCGGCAAAGTTTTTGAACAAGCGCCGACCACGGAACTTTTCGAGCGGCCCGGCAATCCGTACACGCGTGGGTTGCTACGCTCGGTCCCGGATCCGACTGACGAGCAGGGCAAGCTCTATCAGATTCCCGGATTGCCGCCGGACCTGGCGCACTTGCCGCCGGGCTGTCCGTTCGCGCCTCGATGTGAACGGGCAGAAGCGATTTGCCATCGCGAGTTTCCTCCTTACGTTCAATTGACGCCCGAGCATTATTCGCTCTGTCATTTTGCGAATGAGGTGTTCGCAGAGTCGCCCGGGCAAGCGTGATGGATAAAGAAGCACAGCCATTGATCTCGATCAAAGACCTCAAGATCCATTTCCCGCTGGCGGGCGGATCCTTATTTCGTCGCTCCCGGCAGGTGGTCAAGGCCGTTGACGGGGTCACGCTCGATATCTATCCGGGAGAGACGTTGGGACTGGTCGGTGAGTCCGGCTGTGGCAAGACGACTTTGGGACGCGCGATCCTGCGTTTGACTGAACCTACCTCGGGTCAGATTTTGTTTCGCGGTATTGATCTGGCGCATCTGTCCAACTCCGCCATGCGCGAACAGCGCCGCCACCTTCAGATTATCTTTCAGGATCCTTATGCGTCACTGAATCCGCGCATGACCGTCAGTCAGATCATCGGTGAACCGCTTGAGACGTTTCAATTGGCGCGTGGCCAGGCAAAGAAAGAGCGCGTACAGGAGTTGATGGAAATGGTTGGTTTGAGCGCACGTTTTCTTAAGCGCTATCCGCACGAGTTTTCTGGCGGACAACGGCAGCGCATCGGCATTGCACGCGCGCTCGCCGTCGATCCAGCTTTCATAGTCGCAGACGAACCAATCTCGGCCCTCGATGTATCGATCCAAGCGCAGATAATGAATCTGTTGGATCGCTTGCGGCGCCAGAAGAACCTGACTTATCTATTCATCTCGCATGACCTGCGGGCGATCCAGCACGTTTCTGATCGGGTCGCGGTAATGTACCTGGGCAAAATTGTCGAGCTGGCCGCCGGGAAAACCATCTACCAGAATCCGCTCATGCCCTATACCAAGGCCCTGATTTCCGCGGTCCCGGTTCCGGATCCAAAGGTTGAAGCCAAACGCCGCCGCATCGTCCTGGAGGGCGACGTGCCTTCACCAATCAACCCACCTCGCGGATGCCGGTTTCACACTCGCTGTCCCTACGCCGTAGAAGTTTGCAGCGAGGTCGAACCTCAACTCGTCCAAATCAAGCCCAATCATTTCGCCGCTTGTATTCGCATCAGCCCGGAAGAACCCGACATTGAGCGGGTAGCGCCGGGCGCCGCTCCGGGACTGCGCGGCCACCCGGTGTCGTCAACAGCGTGAAAAACGCCGGTTATTAGTCATTTAGGTTAGATGTGAGTTGAATTTAGAGGCGTTTTCGAATGCGTTAGTCAGCCCTGGCCTGCCAGCAGGAGTCGCTTGTAGCGCTTTAGAGTGCGACCTATACTGAAAGTCCCTAGTGGTTGTTGTCCTCTCCGCGAGAGTCCAGGCTGAATACTTCTTCGATCAGGAATCATATGAGGCGGTCGAGCGCAGAAACGCAAAAAGAGATCAAGGCGATGAAGAATAAGAGCGTCAAGCGATCGACGGCGATTACGCGGGAGGTCCCTGAACGGGCCCCGAGAGGTTGGGCCGAAATCCAAAGCTCCATCGCCGAATCGTCGGGAATCTCGCTGCTTTTGGTCGAGGGCCATCAACCGCCGGCATTGGCGATCGCCAACAACAATTCAATTTGCGAAGCTTTGCAATCGTCTCCTGAACACGTCGGGCTTTGCGATCCGTTTTGCGGCACGGCCCATGAACGCGCGGTCGGCGCCAACACCATTACGCATTATCGTTGCCACGCGGGCTTGCAGTGCTTTGCCATGCCGGTTGTGATTGACAGTCAACGACAGCTCGGGGTGATCGGAGGCCGCGCCTTCGTCAGCAGCTCGGATTACCGTGAGCTGGCCGAGCGGTTTCGCTCAGGCGATCTTAAGGATCTGAGTTCCGCC
>JBGPWS010000264.1:0-6502 GCA_041492345.1 Pyrinomonadaceae bacterium
CGCAGTTGATCCAGACGCGCGGCAACCTGCCACGAACGACTAAAGACGGTCTGCCTCTCAAGTTCGAAAACCCGTTCGTCCGTGTACCATGATGCGGGAATGGTGGACGCTTCCGCGAGTGGTGTTTTTGGATCGTAAGTGTCGATGATGTCGTTGAGAGAATGCACGATTTTGATTTGCGGCTTCGCCGCCCGATGTGCGGAAAGGCTCCGCCTTTCCGTGAAAGCTTCGGTCGTGTTAGGAGGCTACGCCTCCGGCTGGCTTCGGAGGCCGGAGCCTCCTCGGATTGATAAAGAGCGCGCCGGAAAGGCGGAGCCTTTCCGCACATCAGGCGGCAGAGCCGCAGTTTGCTTTCTTACACCGGCACGGCAGTCTTATGTTTCGGATTGTAGAACGGAGTCTTCGCCACCTTCGCGCCGACTGGATGTCTGACAGCTTCGACGGTGATTTCAATTTCGATCTGCGTTCCAGGTTTCGCGAATTCGCGTTTCACCGTCGCCAGCGCGATCATCTTCTTCAAAAGTGGTGACCAGGTGGTGGAGGTGGCTTTACCGATTTGCGAGCCGTTCGCGTAAACCGGAACCGATACTCGCGAGGCAATCGGTGAAACTGACGGCGGCAAGCCTACCGCTTCATATCGTCGCTCGACTTCGGTCCAGTCGATCTCCAGCCCCACGATTTGCTTTGCCGGGCCGTGCTTAGCTTCATTGATTAACGCTTGCCGCCCGATGAAACGATCCTTATCGAGGTTAACCAAACGGTCTAACCCCATTTCAAAGGGCGAATACTTCTGTGCATCGACCAGGGCTTTCTTGCTGCTGTTGAAATCAACGTCGATCAAGAGCAAACCCGCCTCGATGCGCGCCACATCCAGCGCCAGCATTCCCGCGGGCTTGATATCAAAAGGTCGCCCGCGGTCAACCAGGACGTCCCAAACTTTCAATGCTTGATCGGTGTCGACCCAAATTTCATAACCGAGGTCTCCCGTGTAGCCCGTGCGTGAAATCTCGACCGGCACTCCGGCGATCGTGCCTTTAGCGACGCGAAAATACTTCAAGCTAGCGATGTCGGCGCCTTCGACCACGGTTTTCAAGAGCCGTCCGGACGTTGGTCCCTGCAGGGCCAGCGCGGCGATGCTCTCTGAAATATCCTGGAGCTGTACGTCGAGTCCGGCGGCGTTTTGAGTGAACCAGCGCAGACTAGGATGGGCCGCGGTCCAGCGGTAAACGTTTTCTTCCAGGCGCGACACCGTGCCATCGTCGATAACTTTGCCTTGCTCGTCGCACCAGGGCGTGTACACAACCTGACCCACCGAAACCTTGCGCATATCGCGCGTGATGATGCGGTCGACCAGGCGGGTCGCATCTCTTCCGGTGACTCGGTACTTGAAGAGCGGCGAGATATCGATCAGCGCAGCGGCATTACGAATCGCGTTGTACTCGTGTTCGTGATGTGCCTCGAACGCGCTGACTGTGTAGTAACCTGACCACTCGCGATAGTTCAGACTCTCGCATAGCGGAAACGTGCGGTCGTGAAATGGAGTTCCGATGGGCATGATTACTAGTTTAGAGTTCAAGCTTTAGCTTGTGTCCTGCCAGCAGCAACCCGAAAGGTTGAACTCTGAACCAACTCACTTCTGCGCGCGTGTTTGTCAGAGCGAGCGATTATAAGTATGCTGACAGGTGGCAGCAAGAAATCATTTAGCCCCCCGGAAATAAGCAGCACGAGAAAGACGGGATAATTATGGAAAGAATACTCAAATTCATTCGCCCAAGTGCGTTCATTCCTGTTTCGCTTCTCCTGATCATAAGCGTTGCGACGCCGCTCGCGCAAAGTCAAACCAAAAACGCGAAGCGGGTCGCCGATGCAACCAGTCAGGCGCAAAAAGCCGCACAGGTTTTCACTGAAATCATGAACGTTCCCGATCAGGCCATACCTCAGAAACTGCTGGACAATGCCGAAGCGATCGCTGTTTTCCCGGGTGTCATTAAGGCCGGGTTTATTGTCGGTGGTCGCGGTGGCCGCGGCATAATCAGTCGCCGCGTGAAAGGTGGTTGGAGCGCGCCCGCGTTCTTTAATCTCGCCGGCGGGAGCTTTGGTTTGCAGATTGGCGCGTCCAAGACCGACTTTGTTTTGCTGTTTATGAATGACGACGCGTTGGGCGGATTACTGAAAGATAAGTTCGAGATTGGCGGGGAGGGAAGTGTCGCCGCCGGCCCGGTGGGCCGTTCCGCGAGCGCTTCGACCGACGTTTTGTTGAAAGCTGGAATTATTTCCTATTCACGAAGCAAAGGCCTGTTTGCCGGACTCGAGATCAAGGGTGTCGTGATCAGCGCGGACAACGACGACAATCTGGCTGTTTACCACATGAAGGCGAGCGAGGTCCTCTCTCGCACACAGCGTTGGACGATGGCGAAGATGCCTGCCGGTGTGCGCATCTTTCCGCGAACAATGGCGCGATATTCTCTGCGGCGATAGTAGTGGCGGAGTGTCCGACAAACTGAAGTTTGGCGGACTTAGGAAACGACCTGAGGAAAAAGATGAAGACTCTGATAAGACGAACCGTTTTCTTTTCGATTTGCATTTCTGTGCTCTTAGCTGCTTCCGCAAACGCCTTTGCGCAGCAGGGCCGTGAACGCAGCACAAAGAAAGCACGCGCCGCAGCCGAGCAATCGGCGAAAGCCGCGCGCGTGTTCGATCAGATCATGGGCACGCGCGAGAAATCCATTCCGCGCGACCTGCTCGATCGCGCCGAAGCGGTTGCAGTCTTCCCCAGTGTGCTAAAGGCGGGTTTTATTGTCGGCGGCCGCGGCGGTAGCGGCGTAATCAGCCGGCGCGTCGCCGGTGGCTGGAGCGCGCCCGCGTTCTTCGATCTCGGTGGCGGCAGTATCGGTTTGCAGATCGGCGCGTCGTCGACCGATTACATCTTGCTCTTCATGAACGAGAATGCAGTCGACAGTCTGCTGAAAGATAAGTTTGAAATCGGTGGCGAGGGCAGTGCCGCAGCCGGGCCGGTGGGTCGATCGGCGAGTGCTTCGACGGACGCGAGACTCAACGCGCAAATTCTTTCTTATTCACGGAGCAAGGGTTTGTTTGCGGGACTCGAGTTAAAAGGCGTCGTGATCAAGCCTGACAACGAAGACAACCTGCGGGTTTACGGCATGAACGCCCGCGACATTCTCACTGGCGCGGACAAGATCTCGCTGGAGAAAATGCCGGAGGGCGTCCGTGTGTTTCCACTGACGTTGGCGCACTATTCCAGGCGTCGGTAACCGCCGCGCGAATCGCATTGATCGACTTCCCTGATAGCTCGAATGCGAAATAGCTACAGCCGGAATTGGCGCGTCAACGCTAAACAACCAATTTAAGCTAAGGAAAGACCGTCACGGTTGAAACGAACCGCGGTCACCCGAAGCGTGCCCGTTAGTGACAGCCTGCCTGATTCGATTTGCGCGATTCTGAGAATCAGTCATGCTCGTGCCATTCCGGCGCTGGATATAGATATTCAGCAGTTTGGCCTCATCCGGAGTTGTCCAGGTCGACGGATCGCTTTTTCCAGTCGCGGCGATGAACTGACTTACGGCCCCGGCGAGCGTGCCAGGAATATGTCCGGGTCGGTTCACGTGCTCGTCAAGGATCAAGGCCACACCGAATTCTGAACTCACAAAATCAGCAATGAAGAGATTGTTAATCTTGTGATGTGCGTCGCGATAGAAAATATCGATGCGACTCGCGGCGAACTCCACCTCTGCCTGTCGCATCGTTTTGTCCTTGCCGGCGCTAAAGAACCGAAAGGCCATCTCCAAAGTTCGCATCTTGTTCTCTTTGGCCGCCGCGGTCTTGATCACCGCGCCGTTCAATGAGAAGAATCCGGTGGGTGTTGTTCCGGCTGGGCTGTTCACCGACGCGATATCGAGTCCGAATTGCCCCAGCAGTTGATTGAATACTGTGGCGTCGGTTTGTTTCAGGTGATTAACCATTGCCGGTAGTTCTCCCCCGGCATCTCCGGCGCCAACGGTCCATTGGAAACAGCCAAACGTGAGAAACGCGTTGTCGTAAGTATTGATAGCTTCCAGTTTCCCCTCGTTTACCGACACCGCAGACATGACGCGCAAGCGGGACGCCGAAAGATTGGGAAAAGCTGCCTGATTCGCGCCAACGAAGTCGGCAATTGAAGTGTCTCCGTTATTGAAAATCCCGAGTAGGTGTTTTTTCCCGAAGGCTGTGCCATCAGGAGCGACTGCGTTGTTACCTTGGAAATGAAAACTGCCTCCACCTCCCCCGCCTCCAGCAGCGTTTCGTTTGATGAAACTTGCCGCGACGAATCCAACGTCTCCCGACGCGTTGACTTTGAGGAAGTTGCCTTGATCTTCGAGGATCTCGACGGTCGCACCTTGCGGTAACACCTTCATCAGTGTGCCGCCAGCAGTCTCGCGAAGATTTAATCCCTTAGGTATTACCGTGCCAGTTTGAGCCATTGTTTTTCTCCAATCGTAAGGGCCTTAACCTTTTCACCAGGCCTTTGACGGCGACTACCATCGCTTATTCCGGGCTGCGTTCTCCCGGTTTCCACTGAAGGTGCAGTCGATATCTCAGCGCATGTGAGGTCGGTCCAGGCTAAGGATGTTCCAGGTCATTTATGATTGCGCCGGCGATTGCTTTCGCAATTTCGCTGCGCACTGCGGTGGCATTCGCCCCAGTATTCAACAACACATCAACGGCCGCCACATCCAAAAATTCGACTTCGACCAAGCACGCCCGGCAATGTCCCCCTGAAGTGTTGCCCAGACTGTCGTCTCGCAGGATGCCAAATTTCTCTTCCTTGACGCCTCTGTCGTGCGTGCCGGGGTCGCGAGCTTTAATCGCATGGAATACCGCATTCTGAATATTAGTGGCGAAGCGGCGGTCTTCAACGAGATTGACATTGTCTTGTGGTCGCCGAACATAAGTTTCGACTCCCCTGGCATTGTGTTGGTCTGAAGCATTCATGTGAATACTCAAGAATCGATCAGCGTGATTGGTTCGCGCCACATGTGCTCTGTCCGCGAGACTCAGGTTCACGTCGCCCGTGCGCGTCATGAAAATGGTAATCGTGTGACCGCCGGCGGCCGCGGCCGCCTGCAACTCAGACTTAACCAGATTCGCCAGAATAAAGGTCAGATCTTTTTCTTTGACACCACTCGGACTAACCGCATGGTTGCCGTCAGATCCGCCTAATGAGCCCGTGCCTCCGTGTCCGGGATCAATTACTACAATACCATTTGCCATTTCCTTTGCCTCCTTAAAGATAGATTCACAAATCTTTCATCGGATCCTATACCGCTACTTTACTGTCACCTTTAGTTTGTAATCCGCGGACGGATTGGCAGTCACACCGATGATGTAGTCTCCGGTCTTCGGTATTTTTCCGGTCCAATGTTTACCGCCGTAGGATTCTTGTCCGGCAAGTTGCTCGCCGGTCCCTCTCCTCGCGCTAACTGAGAATGCCGCAGTATTGTTGTCTTCCTTTCGCCAGGAGATCTGCACAGTTATGGTGCGACCCTTGGCCGCGCGGATTACATAGAAATCCTGGGATTCGCCGCCGACGAGGCCTCTTACCGTCGCCGGACTTCGCAACCGCTTTTTCGGCTTACCGTTTTGCGCTTGTGCGCCGTGGGCCGTGAACAAGAAAGTGGCAATCGCAACCAGAAGCAACGATCGCCATTGGAATCTGAGTTTCATGTGGTTTTCCTTTCTAGTTAGGTTTGAAAATCAAAGCTCCAAAGCAAATGCTGCAGAAACGAATCACGTGCTTGGCGGCTTGATAAAACGCGTTCCGCTTAGCTTAGTGCGCGGATGAATGTCTTAAAGTTCTGTAGTCTCTCTGGAACGCCATGCGGCGGGCTGCCATTCACCGCGATAGAGACGCGGGTGACGGTAGCATCATCTGCACCCCTGTCGCAGATAGCCCATATATTATTTGACTTAAAGTAGAATGCAGCTGAAGCAAGAGGGTACTTGGTAGCTACCAAATCAGGGTTAGCAACGCAGTCTTCACCAACAAAGGTTGAAAAGCTTGTGTAGTTGTTCTTACCCGTCAGTTGGATATAGCCTCTGCCACGGAATTTGAATCCGTCACCTGACGCTTCATCACCGTTACCCATCCTGTTTGCATATACTCTGTTGCCAATCTTCTCGGGGTTGTTGGCATATGCCGCCGGGTCTACACCGCGGAAGTACTTTGGGAACACTTGTATAAGACGCGCAGCTCTGTAGTTTAGATTTTCTACGGTGGCTGTAAATCCAGTTGACTCAAGAGCGCACTGCGCCAGGAAGTGAGCCAATCTCAAATTCGTAGTAATGCCAAACTCAACAGCAGTTCCGGGAATCTGTGCAATGACCGCCGCGGGAAGTTTCCCGGCAAGACCCGCCAGGTTCAATGCGTTGCCTGCGTCAGCGGCGGCGGTACTTGGCGTCGCCGCACTAGCCGCGGCATCATCGCTTGCCGCAGTCGTATCGTCAG
>JBGPWS010000317.1:0-5285 GCA_041492345.1 Pyrinomonadaceae bacterium
AGTCTTGACACTCCCGGCCGCCAATGTTTCAATAGCGGTGGCAAAAACGTGGTGAGTTAAGGCGACTTGCGGCCACGTAAAAAAATCCGCTAAACAGCTCGGCGAGTCTTTCAACCGCTATTCTAAACAGGTTCGAAGAAAGGCCCCGCGTTGTTAGCAGCGCGGGGCCTTCTCATTGCCGATTTTTGATTGCCGATTTCCGATTGAAGCAGAATCGTAACTCGGCGGTGTAAATTGGCAATTAGCAATCGACAATCGGAAATGACCAGCTTTCTGGACACATTAAAAGAACGCATCGTCGTCTTTGACGGCGCGATGGGCACCAATCTGCAAGTGCAGAATCTGACGCTGGATGACTTTGGCGGTCTGCGGTTCGAAGGCTGTAACGAAAACCTGCTGGTCACCAGGCCCGACGCCGTAGAGAAAGTGCATGCCGCATTTCTTGACGTCGGCTGCGACGTGATCGAGACCAACTCGTTTAATGGCACCCCTGTTGACTTCGCCGAGTACGGCATCGGCGACCAGGCTTACGACATGAACGTGAAGGCCGCTCGCCTGGCTAAACGCGTGGCGTCGGACTACGCAACCAAAGACAGACCGCGTTGGGTCGCCGGTTCCATGGGGCCGGGACGCAAGCTGCCGACGCTGGGCCACATCAGCTTCCTGGATCTAAAGGCGGCGTATGGTGAACAGGTGCGCGGACTGCTCGACGGCGTCGTCGATCTGTTGATTGTCGAAACGTGTCAGGACCTGTTGCAGACAAAGGCGGCGCTGGCCGCAATCTTTGAAAACTTCCGTGAGCGTCGCCGGCGCGTGCCCGTGATCGCGCAGGTGACCATCGAGGTGTTCGGGACGATGCTCAACGGCACCGAGATTGGCGCCGCGCTGACCGCCCTGGCGCCTTTTCCGATTGACGTGATTGGCATGAACTGCGGTACCGGGCCGCGTCACATGACTGAGAGCATTCGTTACCTTTGCGAGAACGCTCCGCTGCCGGTGTCGGTCCTGCCAAACGCGGGCTTGCCTTCAGTTAAGGAAGGCAAGATGCACTATGACGAGACTCCCGAATCTTTTACTGCGCAGATCGTTCACTTTGCCAGTGACTTTGGCGTCAACATCGTCGGTGGCTGCTGTGGCACTACGCCCGCGCACTTGAAGTTGGTCGTCGAAGCGATGCAGAGCATCACGCCCAAGCCGCGCGACGCCAAACTCGTGCCCGCAGCGTCGTCAATCTACTTTCAGCAACCTTACGTGCAGGACGCGTCGTTCCTGATCGTTGGCGAACGCGTCAACGCCAGCGGCTCAAAGAAAATGCGCGACCTTCTCAACGTTGAAGACTGGGACGGGCTGGTCTCTCTGGCGAAAGAGCAGGAGCGCGAAGGCGCGCACATTCTCGACGTGAACGTTGACTTTGTCGGGCGGAATGGCGAAGCCGACATGCATGAGCTGGCTTCGCGCCTGGTCACCAGCATCAAGCTGCCGCTGATGTTCGATTCCACTGAGTGGGAAAAGATGGAAGCCGGCCTGCAACACGCGGGCGGCAAGAGCATCCTCAATTCGACTAACTATGAAGATGGCGAGCCGCGCTTTGCAAAAGTAATCGACCTGACCAAACGTTACGGCGCCAGCGTGGTCATCGGCACAATCGACGAAGAAGGAATGGCGCGCACCGCGGACGGGAAGCTGAGGATCGCGAAACGCGCGTACGAACGGGCCACTGGCGAGTTAGGCCTTCCGGCCTCTGACATTTTCTTTGATCCCCTGGCGCTGCCGATCTCGACGGGTATTGAGGAGGACCGGCGTAACGCGCTCGAGACAATCGAAGGCATCAAGCGCATCAAGGCAGAGTTGCCGGGCTCCTTCACCATTCTCGGCGTGTCGAACATCTCATTCGGTCTGAATCCGGCATCGCGCGTGGTCTTGAACTCCGTGTTCCTGCACGATGCGGTCGAAGCCGGGCTCGACGCCGCGATCGTAAATGCCAGCAAGATCGAGCCCCTGAATCGCATCGGCGAGCGCGAGCTGGAAGTCGCCCGCGATTTAATCTATGACCGGCGCCGATTTGAAGGCGATGTCTGCATCTACGATCCCTTGATCGAATTCACCACCCTCTTTGAAGGCGTGAAGGCCAAGAGCGCCAAGAAGGCTTCGAAGGGCGAGACCGTCGAAGAGCGTCTGAAGAATCATATTATCGACGGCGAAAAGATCGGCCTCGAAGACGAATTAAAGACCGCGTTGGAAAAATACCCCGCGCTGGACATCATCAATAACATCCTGCTCGATGGCATGAAGGTGGTCGGCGATCTCTTCGGCAGCGGCCAGATGCAGCTTCCTTTTGTGTTGCAGTCCGCCGAGGCAATGAAAGCCGCCGTGCGATTTCTTGAGCCGTTCATGGAAAAGAAGGGCGGCGCGACTGCCAAAGGCACGATGGTCCTGGCGACCGTCAAGGGTGACGTGCACGACATCGGCAAGAACCTGGTCGATATTATTCTGACGAACAACGGCTACCGCGTGATTAATCTCGGCATCAAGCAAACGATTGACGCGATTCTGAATGCTTACCAGGAACACAAAGCCGACGCCATCGGCATGAGCGGCCTGCTGGTAAAGTCCACGCTGATCATGAAAGAGAATCTTGAGATCATGAACGAGCGTGGCATTGGTGTCCCGGTCGTTCTCGGCGGCGCAGCTTTGACGCGGCGCTACGTCGAAGATGATTTGAAGTCACTCTATAAAGGCACGCTCTTCTATGCCCGCGATGCGTTCGCCGGCCTGCACACGATGGACAAGCTGATGTCGGGTGACGGTCATGACGGCGAAGAACAAGCTAAAGCTGCGGCGGCAGCGGCGAGCGGAAACGGCGATCAGGTCGAAGAAGCCGAGGATCTTGTGGGCGAGGACGCAAAGCTTGGCTTGCGCAAACCTGCGAAACCGCGCGGGGCCAAAAGGGTCGCCGGGGATACTACTCATACGTTGCGTTCGGACGTGCGCACGGATGTGCCGATTCCGCAGCCGCCGTTTTTTGGCTCGCGCGTCGCTCTCGACATCCCGATCAAAAATGTTTTCGCCTACGTCAATGAAACCGCGTTGTTCAAAGGTCAATGGCAGTTCAAGCAGGGAAGGACCTCGGCCGAAGAATACCAGGCGCTGGTGGCGGAAAAAGTTCGGCCCGTGTATGAAGAACTGAAAGAGCGCTGCGAGCGCGAACGACTGCTCGTGCCGCGGGTGGTCTACGGATACTTTCCGGCGCAATCCGCCGGCAACGATTTGATCGTTTACGATACTGATACCAGGACTGAGCGCGCGCGTTTCACTTTTCCGCGGCAACCGGCAGGCAAACGACTTTGCCTTGCCGATTACTTCGCATCAGTCGAGTCAGGGCACATGGATGTGGTCGCGTTTGACCTGGTGACTGTCGGCCGTCGCGCCAGCGAATATTCGCAAGAGCTTTTCAAGCGAGACAACTACGCCGACTATCTCTACTTTCACGGTCTCAGCGTGGAAAGCGCCGAAGCGCTGGCTGAGTACTGGCACAAACACATTCGTCAGGAGTTGGGCATCGCTGACCAGGACGCCAAGAGCCTTAATGAGCTATTTCGTCAGGGTTATCAGGGTTCGCGATTCAGCTTTGGCTATCCCGCTTGCCCCAACCTCGAAGACCAGGCCAAGCTGTTTGAACTGCTCGATCCGTCACGCATCGACGTTGAGCTGACCGAAGAATTCCAGCTCGAGCCCGAGCAGTCGACTTCGGCGATCGTCATCCATCATGCGGAGGCACGATACTTCTCAATTGATTGAGTTCATGATTGGCGCAAGAGCGAGTACTATTTCCGAACCATGAGCGACTTCGACGATGACGATGTGATTGATGTTAACGATAAGAGTAGTTGTGAAAACGAAGTTCAAGCTCGCGTGATTTCTTTAGCGTCCGAGAATTCGCCAGAGGAGACCATCAGAAGAATGCGAGCCTTTCCAGAACGCGCAGCCAAACTCAGGGAGTTGATTCGTGCCCTTAGAGAAGAGAGTTTGGGCTGGAGTTTTCAGCGGCTCTGCCGCTCGATGTGCGGAAAGGCTCTGCCTTTCCGAAAGACTTACCTTTAGATTCAAGCGAGGCTACGCCTCGCATGCTGAGGCGTAGCCTCTTGGAAGATTTAAGTCAACCATCCACCGGAAAGCCGGAGGCTTTCCGCACATCAGACGGCGAAGCCGTTCGACGGCCACTAGCTGCATCTCACGACAGCCAGTCCGCGCATCTTGATCCAACCACCGAAGAATTCGCCGTCCTCTCTCCCTTCGAACGTTTCGCCTTTCGCGTCACGCATCGCATGAATCAGGGGAGCTGGAAGCGCTTCTGGACGTGGTGTCAGAGTGTCTTTGGCGCGGGCTGGATCCATCTCTCGACCTACAATCTGATGCGCGTCTATGGCCTCGAAAATATTGAAGCCGTCGATCATGGCCGTCCGATTCTGCTGGTTGCTAATCACAGATCGTTTTTCGACCTGTTCACGGTGTCGGCAGTTTTGTTTTATCGCACGCGTTGGCGCAAACAACTTTTCTTTCCGGTGCGCGGTCGGTTTTTCTATCAATCACCGCTCGGCATGTTCGTCAATCTGATCATGGGTTGGTGGTCGATGTATCCGCCGTTCTTCGCTGGCGGTGACAAGCCGCTTCCCGAAAAGCGCGAGTTCGACAAGTATTCTTTTCGGCGCTTGTCGCAGATTTGCCGCGAGGGCGCCGGCAACGTGATCGGCTTTCACCCTGAAGGCACGCGCAATAAGGGCAACGATCCGTATTCGTATCTGCGACCGCAACCGGGCGTCGGCAAGCTGATCAAAGATGCGAATCCTCAGGTCATTCCCATTTTCATTGCCGGCCTGGGTAACAAATTGGCGAAGCAGGTTTTAGGAAATTGGTTTGGCGGTGAACCGATCCGAATTCACTTTGGAAAACAGCTCGACTTGGCAGAGTTAATCGCCAAGAAGGATCATGTGCGCACCTATAAGGAGATCGGCGAGTTTGTAATGAGCAAGATTGCGGAACTCGGTGAAGCCGATCGCGAATTGTATTCAAATGGAGCAATCCTGTTCAGAGCAAACACAAGTAATGACGTTACCTCTCGTGATAGTTAACCCTGCCTCCGCCGACGGCGCGACCCGCGAGTCCTGGCCAAAGATTGCCAGCGATTTGCGCACGCACTTTGGTCCGTTCACCGTCGCGTTCACTGAGGGGATTGGTCACGGGCGCCAACTGGCCGCCGAAGCCGCGAAAGCGGGAACGAAGCTGAT
>JBGPWS010000113.1:0-12385 GCA_041492345.1 Pyrinomonadaceae bacterium
AGCTGTGCTGGCACGGACCGACCGCGTCGTTTGCGGCGGTCGCTAAAAAGATCGGTGATGCGCGCCTGGTGACGCGGGTAAGGGAATTACAGAATCGGGAGCAGTAGCGACCGGGCCATTTTCCATTTCAGATTTTTCATCGACCATCTTAGTCGGCAACGTTCTCCGCGATAAGAGACTTTCCTTTGCGTTAACGCGATAGGAACCTCTCTTTTGCGTTAACGAATGACAAATGGAAAATGATCCGGTCGCTATCGCCCTTGTCTGAACCTTCTGTCGCAGCTTCGCGGCTCGTATCCGCACGCATCAACTCTCGCGACGGACGATGGCCAGCGACATGTCATCTACGAGCGGGCATGCAGCCGCGAAATCCTGAACCGCCCCCAAAACAGAAAAGAGCACCGCATCGGCAGCGCCGGCTTGGGCACGCCGCAGTTGCGCCTCCAGGCGCGCATAACCGAACTCCTCTCCTGCGTAGTTGAGCGACTCGGTGATGCCGTCGGAATAGATCATCAGAACGTCGCCGACTCCCAGTTCGAAGCATCCACTGACGTAGGAAGCCGCCGGAACCACGCCCAGCAACAGTCCACCTGCGGATAGAAATTCCAATTCTCCATTGGCGCGCAAGAGGAAGGCAGGAGGATGTCCGGCGCTGCAATATTTAACAAGCCCCGTGATCGGATCGAGCTTTGCGAGGAACAAGCTGGCCAGCGGCACAACCGATTCCATCCGGCAGAGGTCGCGGTTCACGCCGGCCACGATGGACTCCGGCTCAAAACTCACGGCCACGCGCGCGCCAACCTGCGCCACCAGATGCGTGGTCCACATCCCGGCCGCCAGACCCTTTCCACAGATATCACCCAGTGCAAAGATTACGCCGTTGTTCCTTTCTTCAACGGTGAAAAAATCACCAGGTAAGTGGCGAACGGCGAAAATCTCGCTGGCAATTTCGAAGTTTCCGTGACGAACCAGACGAGGAGCGCACAGACGCCGGTGCACCTGCGCCGCCTCGAAAATCTCGGTATGCAACTCAGCGTAGTCCTTCTGCAGGGCTGCCAGCTTAACCTCCAACTCCTGGCGAAGTACCTTGCCTGAACGCTTCGGACGCGGCGGGTACACCCGGACATCGACTGCCCGCCGTGTTCCAAAACCGGCATTGAATCCTGATTGACTCATGAAAACAGTTGACCTCTATCCGGCAGGTCTTAATTTAGAAGATAAGTAAACGATCCACTAAAATCACACTAACCTTTTCTTTGTGAAATTTCGTGTAACTTCGTGGATCGTTCTTACCAACTGACGAGCGAAAGCGCTAGACCTCAAATTAGGGCACTACTCCTCAACCGACGAACTTGTAGCCACTGCCGTAAATGGTAATTATGAAACGCGGTTCCTCAGGATTTGGTTCCAGCTTTTGCCTGAGATGGACGATATGCGTGTCGACTGTGCGTGTATTCGGATAGTTCTCATAACCCCACACCGCGTCCAGAAGCCGATCGCGGCTGAGCGTTTCCGCGGGATGAGAGACGAAGTAGGCGAGCAGCGCGAACTCTTTTGATGAGAGTTCAACGGGCCGGCCGGCGCGTCGCACTTCATTGCTGCGGATATTGACCTCGACATCGCTGAACCGGTAAATCTCGCTTGCGGGTGCTTGTGGCGAGACGCGTCTCAGCACAGCTTTCACCCGGGCCATCAGTTCGCGAATTGAGAATGGCTTGGTGACGTAATCATCGGCGCCCAGCTCAAGGCCCACGACTTTGTCGATCTCCTGGCCGCGCGCGGTCAGCATGATGATGGGTAGTGACGGCCGCTTGGCCTTTAGCTGCTTGCAAACATCGAGACCGCTCATCCGCGGCATCATTACGTCCAGTACGACGAGATCCGGATTATCGGCGAGGGCACGATCGAGACCTTCTGCTCCGTCGGCTGCGCTGATCACGTCGTAACCTTCATACTCGAAGTTGTCGCGCAGGCCGGCCACCATCGCGGGTTCGTCCTCCACAATCAATATGCGGGTTTTCTTAACGGCATTCGGTTCGGCAACGTTGCTGTTCGCGGTATCGCCGCTCGGGCCGCCATTTAACTGCTCGTTGAATTTCAATTTTCTCTTCATGATGGGCTCGTTCCTGACGATGCTGCGACATTTGCCGGCTGCTGATTGGCTGATGCCAGCGGCAACGACAGAGTGAACTTACTGCCTTTTCCCGGTGTGCTTTCCACCGCGATTTCGCCACCGTGCGCGTGGGTAATGTGGCGGACCAGCGACAGACCCAGGCCACTGCCTTTCGTGTTATGCACCAATGGATCCCCTGTGCGGTAGAACTTCTCGAAGATCTTCGACTGCTCACGCCGGGTGATGCCGATGCCGCGATCAACCACCTCGAGCTTCAATGCGCCATTGGCCCGGTATAGCTTCACGCCCAGGAACTTTTCGTCAGCCGAGTATTTCAGCGCGTTGTTGACCAGGTTGACAAGAGCGCGCGCGATCGCCTCCCGATCGACGTACACTTTTGGCAGGCTTGAATCAATGCTCTCCTCAAACGCGAAACCCTGTTGCTCGATTTGGTAGCGATAGGAGTCGAGCGTGTTGCGAACCAACTCCGCGATGTCAGTTTCACGGAATTCGTATTCCTTGCGGCCAGCTTCAATGCGGGAGAAATCGAGGATGTTGTTGATCAGAGCGGTAAGCCGCTCACTCTCCTTACGAATGATGCGGTAGTACTCCTGCTTCTTTTCTCGAGTTGTGATGCGCCCCAGCTCGAGCGTTTCTGAATATAAGCGGATCAACGCCAGCGGCGTGCGCAGCTCGTGCGATACGTTCGAAACGAAGTCGGACTTCAGGCGGGCCAGCGCCATTTCTTTGCTGACGACGTGTTTGGTGAGCACCAGGCCGCCGATTATCAGCAGCGAAAGGATACCGAGGATTAGAAAGCTGTGATGAACCCACGTTCGACCGAGCGCTTCCACGCTCGTACCCTGGTACTTGATGCCCAGCGCCAATCCGCGGAAAGCATCGTCTAACTTGCGCGACACTTCAGGTTTCCCTTCGCCCCAACCGGGGGAAGCGGCGAGCGGTTTGACCTCGTGCCCAGTCTCGATGTTCGCGGGATAGACGATCATGGCAAGCTGGTTTCCGCCCTGGTCGGTCGACTTCTGCTTGACCATCTCCTCGATCATTCCCGGAAAGAAAGTCTGTTTCAGGTAAGAAGGATCGAAGCAAACTCCGCCCATTACAACCCTGTCGCTCGAGAGATGAGGTAGGACGAAGTAGGCAATCGCTGTGTAAGCGTCGCCATCGGCCCGTTTTGTTTGACTAGTGTAGATATTGATGGGTCGGGGTTTCTTGTGCATCGCCTCCACCATTATCTTGCCTTCCATGCCGAACCACGTACGGTAACCTTCGGCCAGGTGCTCATGCTCTTCGCGGAAGTACTTATCGCCCATCTGTTGAGGTTGCGAACGGACAAAGGGCCCTTTCTCGTCGAAGAGGAACGCGTGCGACAGCCATGGACTCTTTGCCAGGATGAGGTCAAGTTTCTTTTCCTTTTCCTGGGCCTCAGTGTCCGGAGACGGAAAAAGATCTCTCGCCTCTTCGGCCATCGTGTAAGCCTTATTGTTGATGTTTTTCTCGGTAATCGCGAGCACATCCTGAAAATCGCGATGGATGGCTGCCTCCAGCACTTTGTCGCGCTGGAAGGTCCTCAACTGACTGAAGTTGACGTATATGAGCGCCGCCGCCGGCAAGACAACTGCCAGACCCAACGTTAACATCAGGCGGAACCGGTTGAAGCCTCCCAGAAACTTTCTTTTCTTCAATTTCATTTCGACCTCTGAAGGAACCTGCGGTATGCGAACGAAAGAATACGCCTGTCGGTGTTAAGCCGTGTCAAGAGCACGTAAAAATATGTCAAGAGTTGTGAACTTATCAACCAGTGAGCAGCGGGCAGTGAGCAGTGAGCAGCGGGCGACGAGCTGCGACGCGAGCCGCGAAATCTAAGTCCTCATAGCGGACTGAAGGAGCCTTTTGTGCCGCGGAGCGGCGGAAGATCGGTAGCCCACGGCGTAAGCCGTGGGGAGGCAACTAAATATTAGTAGCCCCGTTTAGGGGCGGAACACGGACCAAATCATCAGGGTCGTTGTTTCGCCACTCCGGGGCTTCGTCACTTTAAGCTCCACCTGATCCCACATGGCTTACGCCATGGGCTACAGATCTTTTGCCGCTCCCCGGCTGAATCAATCCGGCGACTTTGATCCCAAATATGTTTTCCGCTGTGTTTCACCCCTCCGGACCGTCACAGACGAAGGCTGCGACTCATGCTGGTGTATTATGTCCGGTCTAAAAGTGACAGACACAGCGATCTTGAAATGATGATCCAGCAGAACATCGCCCAGTCCTTCCAATCGCCGATCGTGCGCGTGTTGCTCGGCGCGATCGCGTGTGGGCTGCTCTATGTGCTCTGGAGGGAAGTGCGGAAGATCCCCGCCAAGCTGTTCACGCTGATGGCCACGGCATTCGTGGACATGGTGGGGTTGCTGATGATCATTCCGCTCCTGCCATTTTATGTAAAGACACTCGGCGGGTCGGGTATCGACGTGCTGGGAATGCACTATGGAATCGGGATCATCTCGGGATTCATCGTCGCCGCCTTCACCTTCGCGCAACTGCTCAGCGCGCCGATGTGGGGCCGGTTTTCTGATCGCGTGGGGCGTCGGCCCACTTTGCTCATTGCGTTGGGCGCAGCGGCGATCGCGTATCTGATCTTCGGCTTCGCGCACTCGCTGATCGTCCTGTTCCTCTCGCGCATCGTGCAGGGGGCAGGCGGGGGCACGGTGGGTGTGATCCAGGCTTACGTGGCTGACTCGACTGATCCGAAAGATCGCGCGCGCGCGCTGGGGTGGCTCTCAGCGACAACCAATCTCGGAGTGGCGTTGGGGCCGGTGCTCGGTTCCTTCGCTATCGCTTTGGGCAAGCGCGACCTGATGCCGGGACCGGGCTCTTTGCAGATGGGCCACGCGGCGCCGGGAATCATGGCGGCGGCGCTCTGTCTGCTAAACATGATCTTCGTCGCTCGCTATCTGAAGGAATCGCGTGATTTCAGTGAACAACCGAAGGAGGGAGAGGTACGTCGTACTTCGACGCAGGCGATCTGGCGCGTCATCTCGCATTCGAGCGAACCTGCGTCGCGCCTCATCTGGATCTACGCGATCTCCATCGGCGCCTTCCAGGGAAGTTTTTCCGTGCTCGCACTCTTTTTGAACGCGCGCTTCCAGGTCACTGAACAGACGATTTTTTATTTCTTCATGTACATCGGCTCCATCTCTGTTTTCGCCCGCGTGCTGCTGCTGGGACGCGCGGTCGATTGGCTGGGCGAGGCGAATCTCTCGCGTCTGGGCCTCGTGCTCCTGGCCGCCGGCGTTCTGGGGATGCCGTTGTCGCGAAACCTCGGCATGCTGGCGGTCGCCGTAGCTCTGATCCCTTTGGGCACGGCCTTTACCTTTCCATGCGTGACGGCGCTGCTATCGCGGGTTATTTCTCCGAGAGAACGCGGCCTCTACATGGGAATGCAACAGACGTATGGCGGCGTGACGCGCATCATCGCACCGCTTTTTTTCGGCTGGGCGTTCGATTCCCTCGGAGTATCGTCGCCATACTTCTTCTCGTCCGCATTCATCCTGGCGACGATCTTTCTTGGATTCGGGCTGGATAAGTATGCGAGGCCGGGACGCTTTGTCGCGCCGGAAGCGGCGGTCGAGAAGAGAGAAGCGTAGAGCAGTGGAGTCGTGATTTCAGAGGTGTATAGAGTACCAACTTTAGTTGGGCCCTTCGTCGCGGTAAGACCCGACTAAAGTCGGTACTCTAAACGCCCTTAACCGAAGCTAATTCTCTTCGCTCGGTCGTCGATCTCGCTGCTGCTCATTCGATTAAAGGGTAGAGGCAGGTTTCAGCCGGTCAAGATCAGGTGAAAGCCCAGTCTGAAACCGGAAAACAAAAGGGAGATGTTACGATGCGAGTTATGGTAATAATCAAAAGCCTGAAGGCGGTACTCCAAACAACGCGAACTGATTTCTCAACCATAATTAGCCAAGGGAGTGCAACATGCAATTGAATCCTTATCTTAGTTTCAACGGGCAATGCGAGGCAGCGTTTAGGTTCTACGAGCGGGTTCTTGGTGGCAAGATCGAAGGAATGAGGACCCACGCGGGTGCGCCAGCGGAGGAGCATGTGCCACCTGAATGGCGCGACAAGATCCTTCACGCCTACATGACTGTGGGCGACATGGTGTTGATGGGTTCTGACACTCCGCCGGAGAGCTATGAACAACCAAAAGGCTTTTGGGTGTCGATCCGGGTCAAGGACCCTTCGGATGCGGAGCGTATCTTTCATGCATTAGCAGAAAACGGAACGGTGCAGATGCCAATCCAGCAGACCTTCTTTTCGCCGCGCTTCGGCATGCTCATCGATCAATTCGGTATCCCGTGGATGATTAACTGCGAGCGAGCTGCCTAACGCTTGCGTTTCAGGGGATGCTTTAGGCGGGCGCCCCTGAACACCCAGACTGACGAAAAATAATTATAAGGAGACTGAAATGCAAAAACTCACCCCATTCTTGTGGTTCGATAATCAAGCCGAAGAGGCGATGAAGTTTTATGTCTCTGTTTTTAAAAACTCAAAGGTGGTGAGCGTTACTCGATATGGAGAAGGAGGGCTGGGACCGAAGGGGACGGTAATGACCGCGACATTCCAGCTCGACGGACAAGACTTCATGGCACTAAACGGCGGCCCGCATTTCAAATTCACGGAAGCCATATCGTTCTTCGTGAACTGCGAGACGCAGCAGGAAGTAGACGAGCTGTGGGAGAACCTTTCGGAAGGTGGAGAAAAATCAAGATGCGGCTGGCTGAAAGACAAATATGGTCTGTCGTGGCAAGTCATCCCCTCGGTTTTAGGCGAGATGTTGCGAAACAAAGATCCTGAGAAATCAAAAAGAGTCATGATGGCAATGCTTCAAATGGATAAAATTGACATAGAGACTTTGAAGCAGGCCTATGAGCAACAATAATCCAGCACAGGCCTCAACAAAGCGTGGCAAGGGCGAAAGGTGAAAGAATCATGAACAAGAGAACAACCACGAAGGGCGCTCCGGCAAGAGATGTAGACGCCTATCTCGCGAGGGTGCCGGAAGAAGCGCGCGCAACGCTGGAGAAACTGCGCAAGACTATCAAAGCCGCTGCGCCGAGGGCTACCGAAGTAATCAGCTACCAGATGCCGATGTACAGACAAAACGGAATGCTGGTTGGCTTCGCAGCGTTCAAGGACCACTGCAGTTTGTTCCCCGGCGCGGCCGTTATGAACGCGCACAAGGAGGAACTCAAGCGTTACGACACGTCTAAGGGCACCATCCGTTTTCCAGCCAGCCAGCCGCTTCCCGCCGCGCTCGTAAAGAAGCTTGTTAAGGCACGGATCCAGGAGAACGAGGCGCGGGCGGCGGCAAAGAATCGTCGCGGAGGAGATCGATCATGAACATTGCCCTGTGGATCATTCAAGTACTGCTCGCGCTTCTCTTTCTGTTCGCCGGTGGAACAAAGCTGGTTCTGCCACTCGATGTGCTGACCGCAATGGGATCGCCAAACCAGGTACACCTGCCGGGTTTGTTAATACGCTTCATTGGCGTGTGCGAAGTGTTGGGCGCGCTTGGCCTGATCCTACCCGGGCTTTTGCGGATCCGACCGGGCCTGACACCGCTGGCCGCCGCCGGATTGGTGATCATCATGATCGGTGCGACGGTGCTCACGCTGGCGGGAGGTGATGCCGCGCCGGCTTTGTTCCCGATGGTGGTGGTGCTCCTGGCGGCGTTCGTCGCGTACGGTCGCTGGCGCCTGGCGCCGCCTCGCGGGTAGTCTTCATCCATCAGTCCGCCCAGCTAAGCCACCTTTGAGGCGATCATCTTTATTCGGCTGGATGCAGGGAGCACTCGAATCAGGGAACCGTGTGGCGCAAGAAGTGAACGATGCGTTGTAATGGCAAGGACCGACGCGTGTTACACGAGGGCCGGGTCAATCGGCCCTGGGAAATCGGGAGGAGAAGATGGATTTCGTCAGACTTGGTAGCACCGGCCTAAAAGTATCGCGACTTTGCCTTGGCTGTATGACTTACGGCGTGCCTGAGCGCGGCGCTCACCCCTGGAGTCTCGACGAGGAAAAGAGCCGTCCGTTTATCAAGCGGGCTCTCGAACTCGGCATCAACTTCTTTGACACCGCCAACACCTACTCTGATGGCACCAGCGAGGAGATCGTGGGGCGCGCGCTGCGCGATTTCGCACGGCGCGAAGAGGTGGTCCTTGCTACCAAGGTGTTCTATCCGGTGCGCGAAGGCGCCAACGCCCTTGGGTTGTCACGCAAATCGATCATGACTGAAATCGACGCGAGCCTGCGCCGTCTCGGAACGGATTACGTCGATCTCTATCAGATTCATCGTTGGGACAAAGACACGCCAATCGAGGAGACGCTCGCCGCGCTGCACGATGTGATCAAGGCCGGGAAGGCCCGCTACATCGGGGCCTCCTCAATGTACGCCTGGCAGTTCGCCAAGTCGCTGTACGTGGCAGACATGAATGGTTGGACACGGTTCGCATCGATGCAGAACCACTACAACCTACTCAACCGCGAAGAGGAGCGCGAAATGATGCCACTCTGCGCGGCGGAAGGAGTCGGCGTGCTGCCCTGGAGTCCACTGGCACGTGAGCCTGACGCGCGATTGGAACGAGACGACCAATCGGATGAAAACCGACGAGTTTGGCAAGACGCTCTACGTCGCGACCGAGGATTCAGATCGCAAGATAGTCGAGCGGGTGGGAGAGATTGCCGCGAAGCGTGGCGTGCCGCGAGCACAGGTCGCCTTGGCCTGGATGGTCCAGAAACCGTTCGTCACTGCGCCGATCGTCGGAGCGTCAAAGCCGCACCACCTCGACGACGCAGTCGCCGCGCTGTCCCTGAATCTCACCTCAGATGAGATCGCTGCATTGGAAGAACCGTACACACCGCGTCTGCTGGCGGGATTTTCCTGAAGAGGTAATTGTTCTTAGATAAGACAGTATTAGCCGCCTGCTCTTGAGGAACTCCGGGACGTTAACCTTTCGGCGCGCGATAACCTTTGCGGGTGCGGATGGTGATGTCTGAGCGACCGGGTTTTACCTGTATCGCCCGCCAGCGACCGTCGCGAGCGCGATTGATGGGACGATAGACGAGCGTGTATTGATGGCCCAACTCTTCGGCAATGGCTGCAAACGAATCGCGCAGTTCCTGGCCCCCGGGTGACGCTATGTAGCGCCCGCCGCTTTTGTCGGCGAGGTTCTTCAAGATTGAAGTGCCGATGATGTCGCGGCCCGGACCTGTATCTGACATGTTGACCGCATAAATTGTCGCGCCGGCCTGCAAAGAATGATCGAGAGCTTTGTCGGAACTGGCGTGACTGTAATTCTCGCCTCCGTCGGACAGCACGACGATCGCGCGGCGCTTTTCACTTCGCTTGGCCAAATCGTCGGCCGCGCGCAATACTGCGTCATTGAGTGCCGTCATCAGTTTTGTGCGCAGACCGAAAGCCCGCGCCGGAAGATCGCGGCCGGGCGAGAAGTCCTGCATCTGCTCGACCTTACTATCGAAATTGTAAACGGCGGCGACGTCTTCCTCGCGCATACCGTCGAGGAAGCGAATCGCTGCCGATCGCCCCAGGGTGAGGCGAGTGTCCATGCTACCCGACGTATCCAGTAAGATCGCCGCCGCGAATGGCGTCTCTTCGGCGGTGAAACTGACGAGTTTTTGTTCGGCGCCGTCCTCAAAAATCTGAAAGTCCGCGCGCTTCAACCCGGGAACGAACCTGCCGTTCTTGTCGAGCACCGTGGCATTCAATACCACCAGCTCCGTATTAACACGCACGACGTCGTCGTCTTGATCTTGCGCGAGCGGCCGTGACCAGCGCCGTGCGACGGCGGTTCGACGCGCGATTTGCTCGGACGCGAACACGAACGCGAGTACGAGTGCCACTGAGCACAGGACCGCAGCTTTCACACTTCTCGAATTCTTCTGAGCCCGCATCATCGTTGGCTAGCGACCATCTTTCACATGCTGAATTAATCCGAGGAGTTTGTTGGCTTGATCTATTACGGAGGCCGAGATTACATGGCGCGGAGTGCTTTCTACCAGTTTGCGCAGGTCATCGGCCAACTCAGCTACCCGTTTGACCACAGCTTCCATAACGGTGGGCATGTCCTTTACATCAGGGTCGGTATCCGACCCGCCGGCTTCGTTCCGAATTCTCTTGGTGAGCCTTTCCAGCCGTTCCAACTTCTTGCCGTCATCGGAACCAAAAATCTTCTTCGCTTCGTAAGTCTCGACGAGTTGGGTGGCGAGATGTGCCGCCTCACGAGCGCGGGCCACATTTTCATCATATTGTTTCTTTTCGGCTTTCAGGATCTGGCGGGCGCGCATTTCACTTTCCGGCGAGCCAAAGTCAGGCGACGAAGAATCCGGCTTGGCTGGATTAGATGAGGGTGGCTCGGGCGGAGCAGGCGTGCCGCCCGGCCGAGGCGGACTCTGTGCCGCAGCAGATCCCAAAAGCAAAAGGGTTGCTGCGAACAATCCCGCGCACAGATGACTGCCAGAGCGTCCTTTGTTACTACGCGAAGCCATTTGGAATTCTCGGGAGCAATCCTAGCCGAAAGCTAACCGGGTGCTCAAGCCAAACTACGATGTTCTGACGAGCAAAACCCAGGCGATCGTTGGCCGCTGGAAAGAAAGATAATGTAGGCCGCGCACTGATTGGCTATGGAACGCGGCCTGGGCTGTTGGGAGTGTTGATGAACTCTTCGCCACGCGGCGCCGGACGATTGACGATGATCGATTTCGCGGCGGGTGCGTCCAGCGGCGGTCGCGGAGTGCCCGGCAGGGCCTTGAAGGCAACGTCGGCACGATTGTCGCCGGCAAACACACGAAGAAAGGTCACGCTAATGTAATCCTGTACTGGTAGCTCAAGGCTGTAGCGAGCTTTTCCGTCGGGCGGTAAATCTGTTTTGTCCGGCGTTACAGCTCGAGTTTCAACTCTGCCGCCTAGCCGCCGCCTCAGCTGTAATTCGACGCCCACGTTGTGTAGCGGTTCGTTGGAAATGTTATGGATAGTTCCACCCAGCAGCGTCGTTTTCCCGTTTACCGTTGCATCGTCAACGAAAACTTCGACCTTCGGAGCTTTCTTCTTATTGTCGACCTCAACAGCCGCGGCGACCTGGCGTTCGTGTCGCTTTCGCAGGTAGAGATATCCTCCCAGGACGGTCCCAGTCAAAAGAAGAGCGCAGAGTAATCCGACCAGGAGGCGACGCGAGTGTCGCTTTTCTTCTTCCTCAATCGGAATCGGGTTGGTTTCTAATTGATTCAGGATCTGCATTAAGTCTTGGAAAAATGTCTGCCGGCTAACAGTGCGCGCGTGATCCTACGGACGAGGTCCGGGAGCCGATCCGGTAAGATTCTCAATCAGCGCGCTGAGAAATTCCTGCTCCGCAGCCTGGGTGCTTTGCAGTGTAGTCCACTCAGCACCTGTCGGGCCATCCGTGCGGCCTTCGATCTTCGCGTTGACGGACACATTGGCACTCGTGCCGTCGATCGGCTGCACCTCGACCGTGATCGTGTACCGGCCGCGGGTCCAACTGCGTGACTGTGAATTCTCGACACTGGCGTAGCGATACAATTCTGACTGCGTGACCACGGAGCCTTTTATGAAGGTGTAGGGTTGACTCACCATGATGCCTTCATCAGGCTTCGAAGTAGCGTCATCAATGATCAGCTTGCGGTCGCGCATTACCTCAGCGACTGCTTTGATAATCACATCGCGGCGCGCTGTCATGCGGTATGGATTGGGAAGGACCGATGTGGGAGCCGTCTTTTCCTTTCCAAAATTGATCCCCGATCCGGTCGTGCCGGTGTTTTGCTTGGTACCGTTGTTCGCCGCCGCGCGGCCACTGCTGCCATCGGTGATACGTTGATTTTGAGAATCGACACCTTTTCCCTGCCCGAAGGCAGAAGTCGCTGCGATAGTCATAACGAGCAGAGCAAATAAGCATGTTGGATATTTCATGAGATCACCTCAAACGCGAAAGACCCGGGCCGGGGGGAAACAATCTGAGAATAGAGCACCTGATCTGCAAACACAAGCAAACAGTTGATAAACCAGTATTCAAATACTCTGCTGCCTGTCATTAGCACCTCGCTTCAGGAGTCTGTCGGGAAAAAGTCCCGGAGGGACGAAATGTTTATAGATGAGAGTCCGCCCTCCCAACCCAAGCCCATTTATGGGCGACAGAACAGCCGTTTCGCTCCTAACGGAGCTTGGAATCTGATA
>JBGPWS010000420.1:0-2185 GCA_041492345.1 Pyrinomonadaceae bacterium
CCGAGAACTTCGCCATCTCGCGCGCGATGTCGCCTTTGTAAAAGCGATCACGCGCGGCCTTCAAGGCTGCATGTCTTCCCTTGCCCGCATTCTGCTTTTCAGCCTCGACCAGACGCTTCAGAGTCCGCGCCAGATCGGGATTACGAAAGATCTCGCCTGCTTGCGGCGCGCGGTTGTTGGGAAGATAGACCTTCGTGCTGGTTGGATACTTGCGCAGCTTCTGCGAAGTTGCCAGCGCCCGGGCCAGTGAATCACCAACCGGAAATCCATTCTCGGCGAGGTCGATTGCCTCGGCCAGCACCTGGGCGAAACTCATCGTGCCCCAGCGATCCAGCAAGACGTACCACGCATCAACGTCGCCGGGCACCGTGCCCGACAGCAAAGAGTCATTGACCGGCAGCTTGCCTCCGTTGTGCTCCTTGTACCATTCGATCGTGGCCAGGCGCGGCGCCGTACCTTCGGCGTTGATTGAATAGACCTTCTTTGTGCGCGCGTCGTAGACCAGCAGCACGGCATCGCTGCCGACGCCGTTCATGGCCGCGTCAACGATACCGAGCACCGCCTGTCCGGCGACTATCGCGTCAAAAGCGTTGCCGCCTTTTTCCAGGATGCGTTCCGCCGCGCGTGTCGCTTCGGCTTTCATCGACGCCACGGCAAAATGCCGGCCGCGAACGACCGGACGCATGGTTCTGTTTGTAGTTTGGGGTTCGCCTTCTTGTCCCATAGTCATCCCCGCAAAAAAACAAATTACGATACCGATAAGACAGACTTGATTTAGTGAGCGCATAAGGCTTCCCCTAATTCTGTGAAGGCCCTGTGGACCAGATCTTCCACGATCGCTTCAGGTGTTTGAGATCGACTGGATGCTAACGCTGACGAGGCAAAACAAGCAACATTCGGCGGTTAAGAGTACCGGCTTTAGTCGGGTTTTTGATAGCGAGAAAGAACCCAACTAAAGTTGGTACTCTCAACACAAGCTTAATCAAAACTCTCGCTTCGGCGCTTCCTGCTCTGCTCCCACTCGGCCTGTTTCGATCTTTGCCCTGGAGTAGTTCTCACCCTTAATCGGTTCCTCGGCCATACGCCGCAGCATCGCTATCTGACCGACGTGTGTGAGCGCGTCCGCGATTGGTCCCTGAAAGAGGCGTTCGCAGGTCCCAGCCAGGTCGGCATCCGAAGCGAGATAGTTGTCGAAGTTCTCGAGCGCCTGGTGAAAGCGTTCGACTTCCTGGTTCCATGGCAGCGGTTCTGATTCATGCCAGGCTTCGGCTCCCTTCGCAATGGACAGTGCCCAATCGAGCAGATCACCGATGTGCGATAGAATTCGCGCCGGGGTGCGTTTGGTCTCAGGAGCTCCAAAAGACGCGAATGAATCGGAAGCCCCGCGGACCGCTTTCGCTCCGCGATAAGCGAGCGTCGCCACGGTGTGCCGGAGCATTTCACGTTTTGTATCTGAACTGTTCATGAATGATTTACTCCTAACAGGTTGCTGAAAAAGTATCAGCGCAAGTTGGGCTAGCGATTTCTCTGAACTCTGTGGTTCTCTGTGCGATCTACTCTGCTGACGCATTTTTCAGCAACCCGCTAAACCCTGCACCCAAACCCCCGTTTCAATAAGCATCCTCGCCCCGCCACATCACGGGCAGTGTTTGCAGAATTATTTTTACGTCCAGCAGCAGCGACCAGTTTTCGATGTAGTACAAATCCATCCGCACCATCTCGTCAAACGGCAGGCGATTGCGACCCGACACTTGCCATAATCCCGTGATGCCGGGCTTCATGTCGAGCCGCTTGCGATGCCACAACTCATAACTTTCGACTTCGTAAGGAATCGGCGGGCGCGGCCCTACGACACTCATGTCACCGCGCAGCACATTAAAGAGCTGCGGCAACTCGTCAATGCTGGTTCTACGCAGGATCCGACCCAAACGCGTCACGCGATCATCGGCCCTCAACTTGTAAGCCGGCCGTTGGTCGTCGCCCAGATTCGAATCGGGTTGGCCGCTGATGTACCGCTTTTGGAACTCGCGATGAGCGACGTCGTCGGTGCCCGCCTGCATCGTGCGAAATTTGTAGAAGAGAAAGACCCGCCCGTCCATCCCAACACGCTCCTGCTTGTAAAAGATCGGGCCGCGCGAATCCAGCTTGATAAGCAAGGCAATCAACAGCCATAGCGGCGAGAGTA
>JBGPWS010000012.1:0-25318 GCA_041492345.1 Pyrinomonadaceae bacterium
CGCGCGTAGTCGCGGCGGCATCGGCGCTGGAGAGTGAAGACTTATCAGCCTTCGGTCAGTTGATGCGCGAGACGCATCGCAGCCTGCGTGATGATTACGAAGTTAGCTGTGAAGAGCTTGATTTGATGGTGGAGATTGCCAGCAAAGCCGAAGGCGTCTTTGGAGCGCGGATGACAGGAGGCGGATTTGGCGGTTGCACAGTCAATCTGGTTCAATCGGACAGCGTCGATGCATTCAAAGAAGTCGTTGCGAAAGGCTATGCGAAGGCGACCGGCCACAAACCTGAAATCTATGTTTGCTCGGCCGCCCAGGGAGCGGAACGGGTCGAGTAATTTGGAGTGCGCCGGCAGAGCAAAGCGACGACGGCGCTTTGGATTGTTCGGAGTTCCGCCTTTAGGCGGCTTATGAGGACATAATGAGGAAATAAACTCGGCCTGAAGGCGGAACTCCAAACTAAAGCGGTGTCGCGCTGCGCTTGCCACCGCACTCCAAAATGAATCTGCACACGCATCCACATCGTCGTCATAACCCGCTGACGCGAGAGTGGGTCCTGGTGTCACCGCAGAGGACTGAGCGCCCGTGGCAGGGACAGGTCGAGGCAGCGAAGGCGCAGAAACTTCCCGAATATGACCCGGACTGCTATCTATGTCCGGGCAATGAACGCGCAGGCGGCGCGCGTAATCCGTCGTACGCGCAGACTTTCGTCTTCGACAATGACTTTGCGGCGCTGCGACTGGAAACGCCGGCGGAAAAGTATGAGGACGGTGTTTTGATAGCGGAAGGCGAGCCCGGCATTTGCCGAGTGTTGTGTTTTTCGCCGCGGCATGACTTAACCATTGCGGCAATGGAGCTCGAGGATCTGCGTCAGGTAGTCGATGTTTGGGTAGAACAGTTTCAAGAGCTGGGCGCGATGCCATCCATCAATTCGGTACAGATTTTTGAGAATCGTGGGGCGATGATGGGAGCCAGCAATCCGCATCCGCACTGTCAGATCTGGGCTGAGCAGAGCTTGCCCAACGAAATGTTGAAGGAAGTAAGTTCGCAGCGCGACTATCGCGCTCGTCACGAGTCCTGTCTCTTGTGTGATTATGTAGCGGCGGAATTACTGAAAGAAGAACGCCTGGTCTGTAAGAATGAGGACTTTGTCGCCCTGGTGCCTTTCTGGGCGGTATGGCCTTTTGAAACCCTGGTCATCGGTAGAAGACATACAACAGGCATGGATCAATTAGGCGACTCGGAGCGAGATGCTCTGGCGCGTTTGCTAAAGCAGTTGACGTCAGGTTACGACAGATTATTCGATACGGCTTTTCCCTATACGATGGGCTTTCATCAGCGTCCCACTGACGGTCAGGATCATTTGGAATGTCACCTGCATGCGCATTTCTATCCGCCGCTGTTGCGCTCAGCAACTGTGCGCAAGTTCATGGTCGGCTATGAAATGTTGGCGATGCCGCAACGCGATATTACTGCCGAGCAGGCAGCGGCGCGTCTGCGAGAGGTGACTAATTTCTGAAAGTGTCCGACAAACTTTAGTTTGTCGCTGCGTTGTAGCACAGGCTGCCAGCCTGTGATTCTGAGACGAGCGCACAGGCTGGCAGCCTGTGCTACTACCAAATCAAGGTTTGTTTGACAAAGTTTATGACTATCACAATTACCGAGATTGAAACACACGACGTTCGCTTTCCGACCTCGCGCACTCTGGACGGCTCAGACGCCGTGAATGTCGATCCGGATTATTCCGCCGCGTATGTAATTCTCCGCACTGATAGTCCGGGCCTTGAAGGTCACGGGCTCACATTCACCAACGGACGCGGCAACAATGTCGTCTGCGCGGCGATCGAAGCGCTGGGTCAGCGGGCCAAAGGGAGAACGCTGGAATCGATCACTGCTGACATGGCCGGGTTCTGGTATTCGGTCGCGGGTGATACTCAGCTGCGCTGGCTGGGGCCCGAAAAAGGCGTCATACATCTCGCTACCGGTGCATTGATCAATGCAGTCTGGGACCTTTACGCCAAAGCCGAAGGCAAACCGTTGTGGAAACTTCTCGTGGACATGGCGCCCGATCAGATCGTCTCCGCAATTCCCTTTCGTTACATCACCGATGCGCTCACGCCCGCAGAGGCCCTGGAGATTCTGCGCCCGCTGGCGGCGACAAAGCCGCAACGCGAAGCCGAAATCCGCGCGCAAGGCTATCCCGCGTACACAACATCGGCCGGGTGGCTTGGCTATTCAGACGAGAAAATTCGGCGGCTGGTGCGCGAAGCGATCGAGAAGGGCTGGACACATTTCAAAATGAAAGTCGGCGCCAATCTTAACGACGACATCAGGCGCGCCCAGCTCATCCGCGACGAAATCGGCCCCGATCGGACGCTGATGATGGACGCGAATCAGGTTTGGGACGTTCCGCAGGCGATCGAATGGATGAAGGAGCTGAAGCGTTTCCAACCGCTGTGGATTGAAGAGCCGACCAGCCCCGATGACGTGCTTGGTCACGCGGCCATCGCGCGCGCCGTCGCGCCGATAGGTGTGGCCACCGGCGAAGCCTGCCAGAACCGCGTAATGTTCAAGCAATTCCTGCAAGCCAAAGCTCTGGACTTCTGCCAGGTTGATAGTTGCCGTTTAGGTGGTGTCAACGAAGTGCTCGCGGTGTTGCTGATGGCTGCGAAGTTTGACGTGCCGGTTTGTCCGCACGCGGGGGGCGTCGGGCTCTGTGAGTATGTGCAGCATCTCTCGATCTTCGACTACATCGCCGTCAGCGGATCGCTCCGGAATCGCCGAGTTGAGTTTGTCGATCACCTGCACGAACACTTTGTTTACCCGGTCGAGATTCGTAACGGAAATTATGTGGCGCCGCTCGCCCCTGGCTACAGCATCGAGATGAAGCCTGAATCGATCAAGCAATACGAGTTTCCGAATGGAGAAGTGTGGAAAAGCTCAGCCGCAGATACACGCGGATGAACGCGGATTTAGCTTTCTTGATTTCCTGATCCGCGTAGGTCCGCGTTAATCCGCGGCTAATAAATAATGAATAGCGAGCTACAAGTCGCACTGATTAGCGGGCCGGCATATGACCCACTGTACCAGTGTCTGCCGGCATTCACCGAAACAACCGGCATCAAGGTGAATGTTGCTTTTCGCGGCGATCATCCGGCGCTCAACCATCACCTGGCTACACTGAGAGAGGTTCCTTACGATCTGGTTTCCACCCACACAAAGTATGCTCCTGCACAAACGGAGTTTCTGGCGCCCCTCAATGAGACAATCGATTCATCGGGGCTTGAGGATCTTGATGACTTCGCCCCGTTGCTGCTTGAGTTGGCGCGAGTCGATGGCTCGCTGTTCAGCCTTCCGCGCAACATCGATGTGCGCCTGCTCCACTTTCGCACAGACATTATCGATTCACCGCCCGCGACGTGGGATGACCTGCTCGACATTGCACGCCGGCTCAACTCGCCACCGGATTGCTTCGGCTTCATCTTTCCCGGTCGCGAGTCAGGACTGTTCGGGACTTTCTTCGAATTGGCAGAGATGGCGGGCGCGCAGTTGTTTCCTGAAAACCTGGTGCCGGACATCGAGAATGAAGGCGGCCGCTGGGCGCTTCAGTTCCTGCGCGCGTGCTATACCGAAATGCTGGCGCCAAGGGAACTGCCGGATTGGCACTACGACAGGGTCCATGAATGTTTTCGCTCAGGACACGCGGCGATGGTGGGTGACTGGCCCGGCTATTACAGTCTCTATCGCGACCCGAAGATTTCTGCGGTGCACGATCGGTTGGGCTTGAGTCCTTATCCTGTAGGGCCGGCGCGTAAATCGCTCGCGTATGGCGGCGGTCACACCTTCGCGCTCACTAAGCAAGGCGCGCCAAAGGCGGAAGCCTTAAAGTTGCTGCTCTACTTAACGGCAACGGAGCAGCAACTTGGCGAAGCACGCCAAGGATGTGTGCCGGTGCGCCGTTCAGTGATGAAGCAGATGCAGAGCGAAGCTGACGAAGCGAATCGCGCGCGGCTGGCGATGCTGGAGAAAGTAATCGCCGAGCACATTCTGATTCCACCAAAATTCGCGCGCTACCCGGAAGTTGAAGAAGTTTTGTGGCGCACGGTGCAACGGGCGTTTCTCGGTCAGATGGAAATTGACGATGCGCTCAGATATATGACCGAACAGATAAGTCAGATTGTGCGAGCGGAACTCCGTGTCGGCATAGCATGACGAGTTGTAACAGCGCGTTTTGTTAAGCCACGTAGTGGTGAAATGTTTATAGCAACAGGAAACCCAATTGATTCGATAGCTCCGTAGGAGCGAAATGTTTGACTCTGCCGCCCATAAATGGGCTGGGGAGTCTTGGACGCTTTCGACCGTGGCCATAAACATTTCGTCCCTGACGGGACTAAGAAAAGAATGCTACCTGGGAATGATCTTAGTAAGGCGACTTTTCTGATCACCGGCGCGCATGGTTTCATCGGCGCGTGGATCGTAAAGCGCTTGGTTGAAGACGGCGCGACGGTTGTGATCTTTGATAAGAGCGCGGACCCCCAACGCCTGCGTTTGATTATGAGCGAAGCAGAGATCTCGCAGGCCCGGGTGGTGACCGGCGACATCACCGAAGCAGGCAGTCTGATGCCGATCATTGATAGCCTGGGTGTAACCAATGTCATTCATCTCGCGGGCTTGCAGGTGCCAACCTGTAAGGCGAATCCGCGTCTGGGAGCAATGGTAAACGTCATCGGCACAATCAACGTTTTCGAGGCCGCCCGCCTCGCCGGAGAACAGATTAAGAACGTAACCTATGCCAGTTCTGCGGCAGTGTTTGGAATCGTTGAAGAAGAGCGTGCGATTACGGAACGTGACGAGCCGCAACCGACTTCGCACTATGGCGTTTTCAAGCGATGCAACGAAGGCAACGCGCGCGTCTATCATCTCGATCATGGCGTGAACAGCGTCGGATTGCGGCCCCTGACCGTGTATGGTGTCGGACGTGATTTTGGTCTGACTTCGGACCCGACAAAAGCGATGAAAGCGGCCGTTGTGGGTCGGCCGTTTCATATTCGCTTCGGCGGGCGCACCGACTTTCAATACGTGCGGGACACGGCCGACGTTTTCATACGCGCAGCCACGTCGGACCTGAACGGCGCCCATGTGTTCAATCTGCACGGCGAGACGATTTCGATTGCCGACGTCGTGGCAGAGATCGAGCGCGCCTGGCCAAACGCGAAGGGGACGATTACTTATGCTGAAGCGCCCCTCGCGATTCCGGCGGAGATGGATGACACCGCGATTCGCGCAGTACTGGGGCCACTGCCGGCGACACCGCTGGTTGAGGGCGTGGGCGCGACGATCGAACGATTCGCGGAACTGCAGCGAGAAGGTCGTCTGGATACCTCCGACCTCGACGCGTAGAAGTGAGCTAGTGCGTTTGGTGGCACGCGCATCTTGCGCGTGATTCACGGGCGGGACGCCCGTGCCACACCTTTAGAACCGATTTGAAGGGAACGAGACCGTATGAAAAATCCTATCGCCCTACTAATTCTTTCTGCCGCACTCTTCTTTTCCGTAAGCTGTGCCAAAACGGGCCAGCAGTCTGGAAAGAAGTTCATAGTCGCCGTGATTCCCAAAGGGACTACGCACGAGTTCTGGAAGAGCATCCACGCGGGCGCCGACAAAGCCGCGCGTGATTTCGCCGCCCAGGGCGTGAATGTTGAGGTGATATGGAAGGGCCCGCTACGCGAGGACGAGCGGGAGGCGCAAATTCAGGTAGTGGAAGGCTTCATCAGCCAGGGCATTAGCGGCATCGTGCTGGCCCCACTCGACGACCGCGCTCTTATCCGGCCAGTCGAGGAGGCGAAGCGCGCGGGTATCCCAACTGTGATCATTGATTCCGGCCTGCAAACAGACCAGATCGTCAGCTTCGTGGCCACGGACAACTTCAAAGGTGGGACGCTGGCTGCCGACCGCATGGGTGAGTTGTTGGGAGGTAAAGGCAAAATTCTCATGCTGCGTTATCAGGAGGGTTCGGCGAGTACGGAAGAGCGAGAGGCGGGCTTCATGCAGCAGATCAAATCGAAGTTTCCCGGCATCGAAGTCGTTTCGTCGAATCAGTTCGCCGGCCCCACGCGCGACACGGCCAAGGCAGCGTCCGAGAATTTACTGAACAGATTTGGCACCGACATTCAAGGCGTCTTCACACCGAACGAGTCCTCAACCACCGGCATGCTGCTCGCGCTACAAGACATGAAACTTGCGGGCAAGGTGATTTTCGTCGGTTTCGATTCCAGTCAGAGCTTCGTCGATGCGATGCGAAGCAAGCAGATGCACGGAACGGTTCTGCAGAGTCCCTTCAACATGGGTTACCTCGGCGTGAAGACCATGGTCGAACACCTGTCCGGCAAACCCGTGGAGAAGCGTGTCGATACCGGTGTGGCCCTGGTTACGCCTGACAACCTCGATGACCCGAAGATTAAGGAGTTGCTGCGGCCGCCAGTTCAATAAGGTGGCACGGGCGTCCCGCCCGTGAATCGCGCGCAGGATGCGCGTGCCACAACTGATGACAATGATTGCGCTCAAATTATCCGACATAGCCAAACGATTCGGACCAACAGTGGCGCTTGACGGCGTTAATCTGCAACTGGGTCAGGGCGAAGTCCACGCGTTGATAGGCGAGAACGGGGCGGGCAAGAGCACGCTGATGAACGTTCTAGCCGGAGCGTTTCCACCAGATCGCGGGCTGATGGAGATTGGCGGACGCCGTTATGCTCCCTCATCACCGCTCGACGCGCGGCGTCGCGGTATCGCTCTTATCCACCAGGAGCTTTCGTTGGCCCCTCACCTGACTGTGGCCGAGAATATCCTGATGGGGTTGGAGCCCGCGCGGTGGGGCTGGCTCGATCGCGAAACCGCCCGGCGGAAGACCCTCGAAGTTCTGGCAAGCTTTCACCATCCTGAGATCCGCCCTAACCGGCGCGTGGCTGACTTACCCATCGCCGCGCAGCAAGTGGTTGAAATCTGTCGCGCCATGGCTGCGCGTGCCAACATCATTCTCATGGACGAGCCGACCAGCAGCCTTCAGCGCGATGACGTCGCGCATCTCTTTGCTCTGATCCGGCGGTTGCGTCAGGACGGCGTCGGCATAATTTACATCAGCCACTTCCTTGAAGAAGTGCGCGAGATCGCGGACACCTACACTGTGCTAAGAGATGGACAGAGCGTGAGCACGGGAGCCCTCAGTTCGGTCACCAACGACGAGCTGATTACGCATATGGTCGGAAGATCCGTCGAGAATCTCTTCCCCTCACGCGAGCCTAAGCGGGCCGATGAGGTGTTGCTCGCAGTGCGCGATCTCAGCGCGCCGCCTGATCTCCGTCACGCCAGCTTTGATCTGCACGCCGGCGAAATTCTGGGCATCGCGGGTCTAATGGGCTCGGGCCGCACAGAGATGGTGCGAGCCATCTTTGGCCTCGAGGCTGCCCAGTCCGGCACTTTCAAACTCAGGTCAAAGGCGATGGTCGCAAGCGGCGGCTCACCAACTCTCCGGCTAGTGCAAGGGTTGGGCTATCTGAGCGAAGACCGTAAGGGCGAGGGGCTTGCGCTTGCACTCTCCGTGGCGGACAACACCACCATGACGCGCTTCGCATCATGCTCGCGTTGGGGTTGGCTCGACCGCGCAGCGCAGCGCAAACAAACCGAGGCCTGGATCACGCAGCTCGGGATCAAAGCCCGCAGTCCCCTTCAGCCGTCGCGCGCACTCTCTGGCGGGAACCAGCAGAAGGTGGCGCTGGCGCGCTTGCTTCATCAGGACGCGGACGTGCTTTTGCTTGACGAGCCCACCCGCGGGATAGACATCGGGAGCAAGGCGCAGATCTACCAGGTCATCGCACGCTGCGCTGACGAGAATAAGGCAGTGCTGATGGTTAGCTCTTACCTTCCGGAATTATTCGGCATGTGCGACCGCATCGCGGTGATGACGCGCGGCAGACTCTCGCCCGCGCGCCCGGTGGACGAGTGGACGCCCGAAACCGTAATGCTCGCGGCCATCGGCGGCGAAGTCGCAGCAGGAAGCGTTATTTCAAACCGGACGATGGAGGAAGCGAAAGCTTGATGGTTGCCGCCACGAAAGATGAGAAGGCTTTAGCCCCACCAGCTTTCCTTAAAGTATGGCTGGCAAGGCTCGGCCCGTTCATCGGACTGATTCTGGTAATAGCAGTCTTCGCCCTCATGACAGAATCGCCGGCGCGGTATCTCTCGCCGTTCAACCTGCGCATCGTGCTCGCTCAGACAGTGATCGTGGCTCTCGGAGCGATCGGGATGACGATGATCATAGTCAGCGGGGGCATCGATCTCTCGGTCGGCTCGATCATTGCCCTGTCGAGCGTGGTGACGGCGCTGATGCTGCGCGCCGGTTGGCCGCCGGCGACGGCCGTCGTGGCCGGTGTTTGTGTCGGAGGTCTGGTCGGATTCGTCAACGGCCTCGTCATCACCGGACTACGCGTCGTACCGTTCATCGCCACGCTCGGCATGCTCGGCATCGCGAGAGGAGTGGCCAAATGGATTGCCGGCCAGCAGACCGTTAACGTTCCGCAGACATGGGTCAATGAATTGGCCGTCACTTTTCCGACGCCATCATGGCTGCTACTTGCGCCGGGCGTTTGGGTTGCATTGCTTTTGTCAGTGCTGACGGCGATCGTCTTGCGCAATACAGTCTTTGGCCGGCGGGTCTTTGCGCTCGGCTCGAACGAGGCGGCCACCCGAGCCTGCGGCATTCCGGTCTACCGTCTTAAGATCTGGATTTACTCGCTGGCTGGACTCTACTTTGGGCTGGCCGGCGTAACTCAGATGTCGCGCCTCAGACAGGGCGACCCGACCGTTGCGGTCGGCGCTGAACTCGACATCATTGCCGCCGTAGTCATCGGCGGCGGGAGTTTATCAGGCGGCGAAGGCAGCATTCTCGGCTCGATGATTGGGGCGTTGATAATGGCGTTTCTGCGCAACGGCTGCCAACAGATGGGGTGGCCCAACTATATCCAGGAGATCATCATCGGCGGAATCATCGTAATCGCCGTTGCCATCGATCGTTTCCGCCACTCGCGTACATTTACCTAAATCAATTTGTTGAGAGAATAAGACCTCGGTTCCCAGGAGTGCATGACAATGAAACTGGCTCAATTCAAAACCAAAGACTCGGACAAACAAAGACTAGGCGTATTGCTTGGAGATATAGTATGCGACGTGGCTGAGCTGGCGCGCGCGGTCAAAGCATCGGGCCGAGAGCTTGCGAGCTGGCTGCTTGACGCAAATAACACTTTGGATGTCATTAGGCGCCCCGCTTCAGCGCTCAGCGAAATCAATGCGTTGTTAACTGATGGTTTATCGGGCGACGATCGTGGCCAAGTGAGAGGTTACTCGATGGACGAGATCGAGTTCCTGCCTGCCGTGTATCCAAGCAAAATCCTGGCTATCGGTCGTAACTACGTTGACCACGCGATCGAAGGCGGCGCAGCTCCGCCCGAAGCGCCGCTTCTCTTCAATAAACTCCCGAATTCTCTGAATGCTCATAACGCGCCGATCGTGCTGCCGCTGATCAGCAACAAGGTCGACTATGAAGCGGAGTTGGCCGTGGTGATCGGCCGCCAAGCCAAACGAGTGAGCGAGGCCGAAGCGCTCGAGTATGTTTTTGGTTACACCTTAATCGATGACGTGAGCGCGCGCGACCTGCAATTCGGCGACGGGCAATGGACGCGCGGGAAGGGCCTGGATACGTTTGCGCCGCTCGGCCCTTTCATTACTACTCGCGATGAGATCAAAGACGTCCAGGCGCTTAAAATCGAAGGACGTTTGAACGGTGAAGAGATGCAGTCATCAAACACCGGCAAGATGATTTTCCAGGTCGCCTACCTGGTCTCGTATCTTTCGCAGGGCATGACTCTGGAGCCGGGCGACGTGATCGCCACCGGGACGCCTGAGGGCGTCGGCGTCTTTCGGGATCCGCCAGTGCTGCTGAAAGCCGGAGACGTTTTTGAAGTTACGATAGAAAAACTCGGCACACTGCGGAATCCGGTGATCGCAGCGGAGGAATAAGCCACAGATTCACACAGATAAGGACTGATCTGAAATTCATAATAGTAATCCGTGAAGATCTGTGTTAATCCGTGGCCGCATAAGTAATGCGCGTTTCCCTATTCATAACCTGTCTGGTCGACCAGCTTTTTCCCGACGTGGGCGAAGCCATGGTAACGACACTGCGGCGTCTGGGCGTCGAGGTCGGCTTTAATGACGCACAGACGTGTTGCGGCCAAGTGGCTTTCAATACGGGGTATCGCCCGGAAGCACGCGCGATGGCCGAGCATTTTGTCCGGGTCTTTGAGACTGATCCCGCGGACTTCATAGTAGCTCCGTCAGGTTCGTGCACCGCGATGGCGCGCAATTACTATGGCGAGTTGTTTCATGGAGCTAATGACCACGAGTGGCGAGAACGACTGACTCGCGTGCGGTCCCGTTTGCGCGAGTTCTCGGAATTCATAGTCAACGAACTGGGCGTCGAAGACGTAGGCGCGCGCTTCCCTGCCCGGGTTACTTATCACGACGCGTGTCACCTGCTGCGCGAACTTGGCATCTCCGATCAGCCGCGACGTTTGATTCGCGCGGTGCGCGACGTCGATTTCGTCGAGATGGAAGCGCCCGACACCTGCTGTGGATTTGGCGGAACGTTTTCAGTCAAGTACGGCGAGATCTCAAACGCGATCCTGCAAGAGAAGCTGGCGCGGATCGCCAGTAGCGGCGTCGAATATGTAGTCGCTAACGATTCGAGTTGTCTGATGCAGATCGCCGGCGGATTGAGTCGCGCCGGCTCGCCAGTAAAGACAATGCACCTGGCGGAGCTGCTGGCAAAGCAATGAAGCGTGAGGACAGTTTAGAGTTCAAGCTTTAGCTTGCGCTTGCCCAATCAGCAATTTAAGGGCAGCAACCTAAAGGTTGAACTCTGAACTTAGTTTGATTATGAGGCTTCCTGGTCCCGATCTTACGCAACGCTCGCACGCCGCGCTGGAGAACGACGTTCTTCAGGGCGCGCTCAAAGCCGCGACGACTACATTCATCGAGCGGAGACGCGAGGCGATCACATCTGTTTCCGATTGGGAAGCACTGCGCCAGCGCGCGCGCCAGGTCAAAGAGCACACGATCAATAATCTTGATTACTATCTCCAACAACTGGTTGAGAAGGTCCAGGCTCACGGCGGGACCGTTCACTGGGCGCGGACCGGAGACGACGTAAGCCGATACATTATCGAGCTGGCGCGTGCGCGCGGTGTTAAGTCGGTCGTCAAGAGTAAATCGATGGCGACCGAAGAGATTGAACTGAACCACGCGCTTGAAGCCGCGGGCGTGTGGCCGATTGAAACTGATCTTGGCGAGTACATCATCCAGCTCGCCCACGAAAAGCCTTCACACATCATCGTCCCCGCTATTCATAAAACCCGCAGCCAGATCGCCGACCTCTTTGAGAAAGAACTGCGCGAAGGTCGCCCGAATGAAGTTGCTGAGATAACCGCTATGGCGCGTAAGCGCCTGCGTAATGAATTCCTTTCCGCCGGTATGGGAATCACTGGAGGCAACTTTGCCATCGCAGAATCAGGCACGATCGTGCTGGTCGAAAACGAAGGCAACATACGTTTGAGCACTCAGGTGCCGAAGATTCATGTTGCCGTGGTGGGGATTGAGAAGCTCATTCCGCGTTTTGAAGACCTCTCGGTGTTTCTGCGTCTGCTCCCGCGCAGCGGCACCGGGCAGAAGCAGACCGCGTACGTTTCATTTCTCAACGGGCCCAGACAAACGTTCCCTGAATCAGGTTTTGAATTCCATCTGGTGCTGATGGACAACGGGCGCACACGCATTCTGGCCGACGAGCAAATGCGCGAGTCGTTGTACTGCATTCGCTGTGGCGCGTGTCTGAACGTGTGTCCGGTCTATCAGAAGATTGGTGGACAGGCGTACGGATGGATTTATCCCGGCCCGATCGGCGCAGTCATCTCTCCGCAGTTGCAGAGCCTGAAGCAGTCGGGCGATCTACCGTTCGCGTCGAGCCTGTGCGGCGCGTGCCGCACTGCTTGTCCCGTCGATATCAATCTGCCTGATCTGCTGCTGGCTCTGCGAGCGAAGTCAAAAGAATCCGGCGCCGGACGAAAGCTGAGTGAGAGCGCGGCGATGCGCGGTATTGCGTTCGCGGCGAAACATCCCAAGTTGTTCGGCATGGGCGGCAGATTGATGCGCGCATTCGCACGGTTGCTCGCGAGGGACGGGAAGATCAAGAGCGTCCCGATAGCTCCACTCAGCGACTGGACACGGTATCGCGATTTGCCCGCGCCGACCGGCCGATCATTTCGCGAACGATGGAAGAAGGAGCCGAAATGACTGGGTCTCTGCGCAATGTAGATCAAAACAACGTGCTCGATGATGTGCGTCGGGCGTTGGGTCGAACCGCGACTCTGTCACCGGAGCCGCTCGAGCCTTTCATCGAACCAACCGTTAAAGCTGATGTGGGCGAGCTAATAGCGCGCTTCACAGAGGAAGCCACTGCGGTTCGCGCACAGGTCTACGTAATGTCTGACAAACTTCAGTTTGTCGCCGATGGCCGAGAGCAACCGGCGACGCAACCCATTGACAAACTAAAGTTTGTCGGACAAATTGTCGAACAGATTGCTGAGATTTGCGCGGCTTACAAGGGACAGGAAATAGCGTTATCAGGGGTTGATATTTTTGCAGAAATGAATTTGACATCAGCGCTTGCCGCGCAAGGATTTTCAACATTCGTCCCCAACGGGACTGATCACGAGAAACTGATCGCTCGCTTAGCCAACTGCGGCGTAGGCGTGACTGCTGCGGATTATGCGATTGCGGAAACTGGAACGATTGTGCTGAGCAGCGATGAACCCAATTCGCTGTTAGTGTCGTTGTTGCCGCCGGTGCACATTGCCCTGCTCCGCTCGTCGCAAATCGTGGCCAGCCTGGACGAGGTAATAAGCAAGGTGGGCCAGGAACGGATCGGCCGTCTGGATCCAAGCCGCTCAGTCACTCTCATCACTGGTCCCAGCCGCACCAGCGACGTGGAACTGGTGTTGAGTATCGGAGTGCACGGACCGAAAGAGTTGCACGTGATCATTCTGGATTAACGCATGACCAACGAAACCTACCTCCGCGCAAAGAGAATATTGTTGACTGCCCTGGCTGCGTTGCAATTGTTGTGGCTCGGATCCAATGCCATGGCGCAGTCAGGCTATAGCCTACGCTCGCCCGATCGCCGGATCGAAATCCAGGTTCGCCTGGGCGATCGTCTTCACTACAGCGTCTTGCTAAACGGCAAGGCGGTGCTGTTGGACAGCACGCTTTCGCTCAAGATTGATCAGCAAACACTCGGGCTTGATCCGAAAATCAAAGCTGCGAGAGAACGCACGGTCGATCAAGAGATCGTGGTGCCTGTGCCGCGAAAAAGTGCGCGCTTGCGCGAAGCTTTCAGCGAACTGCGGCTCGAAATGCAGGGCGATTACGCCGTTGTCTTCCGCGCTTACAACGAAGGCGTGGCCTATCGCTGGGAAACCTCTCTGCCTGAACTCGAGATTAAGGTGTATGCCGAAGAAGTCAGCTTCAACTTTGCCGGCGATTACAATGTTTACTACCCGCGTGAGGAAAGCTTCTTTTCCCACAACGAAAGAAAGTTTCTTTATCTTCCACTCAAGGACATTGCGCCGGGTGCTATCGCGAGTCTGCCGGCAGTAGTTGACGCAAACGGAACGAAACTCGCCATTGCTGATTCCGATGTTGATGACTATCCGGGCCTTTGGTTGCGCGGCAACAGCGACAACAGGCTCTCGGGCGTGTTTCCGCCCTATCCGCTCAAAGAGGAACTCACCAGAGATCGTGACTTTAAGGTCACGCAAACCGCGGATTACATCGCATTGACCAGGGGGAAACGCTCGTACCCGTGGCGCATTGTCGGAATTGCCGAGAAAGATGCCGATTTGATCTCGAGTCAACTCGTGTATCTCCTGGCTGGGCCGTCGCAGGTTCCGGACACGTCATGGATTAAGCCGGGCAAGGTAGCGTGGGATTGGTGGAACGCCAATAACATTTACGGCGTGGATTTTAAATCCGGCGTGAACACTCAGACTTACAAATACTACATCGACTTCGCGGCGAAATACGGCATCGAGTACATCATCCTCGATGAAGGATGGTACAAGCTCGGCAACCTGCTCGAGGTCGTGCCTGACATCAACATGGAAGAGTTGACGAGCTATGCCCGGCAAAAGAAGGTCGGCATCATTCTGTGGGTTGTTTGGAAAACGCTCGACGATCAATTCGGACCTGCATTTGATCAGTTCGAAAAGTGGGGCATAAAAGGAATCAAGGTTGACTTCATGCAACGCGATGATCAGAAGGTGATGAACTATTACTACAAGATCTGTCGCGAGGCGGCAAAGCACAGGATGCTGGTTGATTTTCACGGCGCGATCCGGCCGGCGACGATGACGCGCACCTGGCCAAACCTCCTCTCGACGGAAGGCGTGCTGGGATTGGAACAATGTAAGTGGAGCGATATTTGTCAGCCCGAGCATAACGTTACCCTGCCGTTTACTCGCATGTTCATGGGTCCGATGGATTACACGCCGGGCGCCATGATCAACGCCACGAAAGCAAACTTTGCTCACATCTTCAACCAGCCGATGAGCCTGGGGACGCGTTGCCATCAACTGGCTATGTACGTCGTTTACGAAAGCCCGCTCCAGATGCTCGCCGACAGCCCTACGAATTATCTGCGCGAGCCGGAGGTGATGGAGTTTCTCGGCCCGGTGCCAACCGTTTGGGATGAAACGAGAGTGCTCGATGCGAAGCTGGGAGACTATGTGATGGTCGCGCGCAAAAGAAGTGGCGAGTGGTACGTTGGCGCGATGACCGATTGGACGGCCCGCGAGTTGGAAATTGATTTTTCGTTTTTGCCCGCGGGCAAGTTCCAAATGGAGGCTTATCAGGATGGGCCGAACGCTAACAGGCACGCGAGTGATTACCAGAAAGTTGTGAGCCAGATTACTCGAGCCACAAAGTTGAAGATCAAACTGGCGGAAGGCGGCGGCTGGGTTGCGAGAATCTATTCAGTTAAATGATTCGGTGCGGCTGAAAAAAAACGGCGCGCGGGAACCTGGTTCTTGCCAAACCTCGATCGACAGCTCGGCTATCTCCGCGTCTGCTTCTTTCATGATTAGGAGAGCACGATGACCTGGCCACTCTCAGAAAATAACAAGCCGCGAAGCGGCGGCGAGAGCTGGTTCCCAACACTTAAGTGCTGGGCTATGTTCGGTTCGTCCGCTCCGCGGACTCATGACCTTAATCAGAGGAAACAAAATGCGAGGCTTAGTCATTCTCTTACTAGCAATACTTCTAACTCAACCAAACTTTGGTTTGACTGCACAGCAAAACGCCAGCACAAAAAAGCAGATCTATCACGATGCCTGGATCGATCTGAACAAAAACGGCCACGTGGATGTCTATGAAGATTCGAAAGCGGATATTAATAAACGCATCGAAGATCTGTTGTCGCAGATGACCCTCGAAGAAAAGACCTGTCAGACCGCGACGCTCTATGGCTACAAGCGCGTGCTACAGGATGAGCTGCCCACGCCCGACTGGAAGAACCAGATTTGGAAAGACGGCATCGCCAACATCGATGAGCATTTGAATGGTTGGGCCGCAGGTTCGAAAAGTATTTACGCAACCGACATTAAGAAACATGTGTGGGCGATGAATGAAACGCAGCGCTTCTTTATTGAAGAGACGCGTCTGGGCATACCCGTCGACTTTACTGAAGAAGGCTTGCGCGGTGTTGCTTTCCCAATCGCCACCAGCTTCCCCTCGGAGTTAGGCATGGGGCACACCTGGGATCCCACGCTGGTGCGCGAGATGGGACGCATCACTGGTCAGGAAGCCCGCGCGTTGGGTTACACGAACGTCTATGCGCCCACTCTCGATGTGTCCCGCGACCAAAGATGGGGACGTGTGGAAGACACTTACGGTGAAGATCCTTATCTCGCATCCCGCCTTGCTGTCGAAATGGTTAAGGGCTTGCAAGAAAAGTTCACGGTCGCATCAACCGGCAAGCACTTCGCGGTTTACAGCGTCGGGAAAGGCGCGCGCGAAGGTGAAGCGCGAACCGATCCGCAAATTTCTCCGCGCGAGATCGAGAACCTTTTGCTGCCGACTTTCAAAGCAGCGATCAAAGAAGGGGGGATGCTCGGCGTGATGAGTTCCTACAACGACTATGACGGCGTGCCGATCACCGGGAGCAAGTACTGGCTGACCGAACGTTTGAGAAATGATTTCGGTTTCAAAGGATATGTCGTGTCCGACAGTGCCGCGGTCGAATACTTATACAGTAAGCACGCGGTTGCAGCCGACATGAAAGACGCCGTGCGGCAATCGATCGAAGCCGGGTTGAATGTGAAGACGAATTTCACCAGGCCCGACGATTTCATTTTGCCGCTGCGCGAGCTGGTGAGAGAAGGCAAGGTTCCGATGAAGACTCTGGACGATCGTGTGCGCGACGTCCTGCGAGTAAAGTTCATCCTCGGCCTTTTCGATCACCCTTACGTTGCCGACGCAGACGCGACTGAACGCATTGTCAACTCGGCCGAGCATCAACAGGTGGCTTTGCGCGCTGCGCGCGAGAGCATGGTGCTACTCAAGAACGACAAAAACATTCTGCCGTTGAGTAAAGAAATCAAATCCATTGCGGTCATTGGTCCGAACGCCGACGATGACAGCACGACTCGGTATCGTTACGGCCCGTCAGCGGTGAAAGGCGTGACGGTTCTGGAGGGAATCAAGACGAAGCTCGGCAACAGGGTCAAAGTTAACTATGCAAAAGGCTGCGAGATTACCGATGCGCATTGGCCGGAAACTGAAGTTCTGCCCGAACCTCTGACTAAGGAAGAACTAAGCGAGATTAGCAAAGCCGTTGAAGCGGCGAAGAATTCTGATCTGGCCGTCGTGGTATTAGGCGATTCCATGAGGACTGTCGGCGAAAGCGCATCGCGCACCAGTCTCGATTTGCCGGGTCATCAATTGGAGTTGGTCCAGGCCGTTTATTCGACAGGCAAACCGGTTATTGTGGTCTTAATTAACGGCCGGCCAATGAGCATTAACTGGGTCAACAAATACGTGCCAGGAATTCTCGAGGCATGGTTTCCCGGCGTGCAAGGCGGCACCGCGATCGCAGATGTCTTGTTTGGCGATTACAATCCGGGCGGAAAACTGACGATGACTTTCCCAAAGACAGTCGGGCAGATTCCTTTCAATTTTCCGACCAAGCCAAAGGCCCAATGGGAAGGCGAGAAGACCCGCGTGAACGGCGCGCTATTTTACTTTGGACACGGGTTGAGCTATACAACTTTTGAGTACAGCAATCTGAAGATCGATCCACCGACGGCGCGGGAAGCGGGGCCTTCCGGGGCGAGCTTTTTTTCTCCGCACAATATCCGGGTCAGCTTCGATCTGAAGAACACTGGTACGCGGGAAGGCGACGAGGTCGCGCAGCTTTACACTCGCGATCTTGTAAGCAGCGTGACAACTTACGAAAAAAACCTGCGCAACTTTATGCGAGTCCACTTGAAACCAGGCGAGGTTGTGACGGTCAATTTCCATTTGGGGCCTGAAGCACTGGCCCTTTGGGATCGCGACATGCATTTCGTGGTCGAGCCGGGAAAGTTCAAACTGATGATCGGGTCTGGCTCTGAAGACATACGTCTAAATGGTGAGTTTGAGATCGTGGCCAAGTGATCGCTTCTCTGTGCGTCCTCAGTGTTCTCTGGATCACAGAGATTGCGCGACCAAGCCGCAAGCCAAACAAAGGCGATCCACGAAATCACACGAAGTCTCACTAAATGATTTCGCGTTGTTTCGTGTGGTTTCGTGGATCGTTATCGCTGCTGAAACTTTGCTAAAAACCAGGAAGTTGCGAACTTGTATCATAGAGGAGTCTGTTAATGTTCTCAATTTTGGAGGTACTTCTATGAATCGCTTCATAGTTCTCTGTTTACTAATGCTTACCGGCGCCGCGATCGCTTCGGCGCAAACTCCGAATCCATCGCCGAGTCCAACTGATCCATGCGCCGATATCAAAGCGCAGGCCGCGAGGTCTGATGCGAGACTAAAAGATTGGCCGGCGCTGGCGCGTTATCGCGAGGCGAATGCCACAACTGCTGCGCCCGGCAAGGATGAACAGCGGATCGTTTTCATGGGCGATTCGATCACCGATTTGTGGGACGATCCCAAGTACGGCGGCTTCTTTCCCGGCAAGCCTTATGTCGATCGCGGCATCAGCGGACAGACAACGCCGCAAATGCTCATTCGGTTCCGTCCTGATGTGATTGCCTTGCAAGCGAAGGTGGTCGTGATTCTCGCCGGCACAAATGACATTGCCGGTAACACCGGACCAATGACGTTGGCAGCCATCGAAGACAATCTGACTTCGATGTTCGACCTGGCCCATGCTAACGGAATTCGGGTCGTGTTCGCTTCCCTGCTTCCGGTCAGCGATTACGAAAAGAACAAAGATGGGCAAGCCATTATTCGCACTAAACAGCGCCCGCCGGAACAGATCAAAGCGCTGAACGAGTGGATGAAGAAGTATGCGGCCGCGCACGGTGGGATTTATCTCGACTACTTCTCAGCAATGGCTGACGACAAGGGTTTTCTCAAAGATGAGTTGAGTGAGGATGGGTTGCATCCGAATCAGAAAGGTTACGACGTGATGGCTCCCCTGGCTGAGCAGGCTATCGCTATGGCCCTAAAGTCCCGAAGATAGCCCTCCCTCTCCCAAGGGGAGAGGGTAACAACGAACCAAAAGCAGAGGATGCACTCATAAGGATTTCCTTGCGGGCAAATTGGTTTGCACTTAACATGTAGCCACTCAAGATTATTTTGACTGCCGCCTTTGTTCCATCCGAGAAGGAGGAGACAGATGTCCGACGATAACGAGCGAAAAAAGAAAAGCTCGCGTTACGATCCAAGCCGGCGAAAGTTTCTGAAAGGCGTCGGCGTTGCTGGCGCCGGAGCCGCACTGGCTGATCACCTGCTGGCGCCGGACATTGGCGCCGACACGCCCAAGCCTAACGCCCCTGGTGATCCGATCAGCGGGAGCGTCAACATCGCGCTCGACGTCAATGGTCAGAAGCGAAACGTGACCGTCGAGCCGCGCACCACCCTCCTCAGCGCAATGCGCGATCGCCTGGAACCGGCGGTAACCGGGCCAAAGCTGGTTTGCGACGCGGGCACGTGCGGCGCGTGCACAGTGATCATGGATGGCAAGCCCGTGTATTCATGCCTGGTGCTGGCGGTCGATGCGGTGGGTAAGAAACTGACGACGGTCGAGGGATTGGGCTCGCCAGATAACATGAATGAAGTGCAGAAGGCTTTCGTCGAACATGACGCCCTGATGTGCGGCTTTTGCACACCCGGATTCGTGACTACGATTTCTGCTTACCTGAAAAAGAATTCCAATCCCACGCTCGACGAAGTGCGCGAAGCATGCAAGGGAAACTTTTGTCGCTGCGGTACCTATCCGCGAGTCTTTGAAGCCGCTTTGGCCGCCGCAAAAGCCGGCGTGACCGGCGATTGAAGACGGCAAACCAGATTCATACTTAATCTTAACGGAGACAGCCAATGCCACAGCAGCAACCGCAAGCGCAACCGTCGCCCGCGCCACCGAAGAAGAAAAAGATTCGTGTCCCCCGAGTTGTGAATGGTGTCGAGACGATGGTCGAGATTGAAGTCGACGACGTAGCCGGTCCGGGATGGGGACCGAATGACAAGCACACGCTGCTCAATCATCGCCTGACGCGGGTCGATGGACCGCTGAAAGTGTCCGGCGCCGCGCAGTACACCTATGACGTGCGCTTGCCAAAAATGCTTTACGGGCGAATTCTCCGTTGCCCGCACGCACACGCGCGCGTGAAGAAGTTCGATTCAAGCAAGGCCTCGGCCATGCCCGGCGTGAAAGCGATCATTCAAGCGCCGCTCACTGAGTTTCGTTTTGCCGGCTCACCCGTCGCCGCTGTAGCAGCCACTACTCCTGAACTCGCGCAGGATGCTGCCCGTGCGATTGTTGTCGAGTATGAGGTCTTATCGCATGTCGTGCGCGCCCAGGACGCAATCAAACCTGATGCGCCCGGCGTGCTGCCAAAGGATCCGCAAAAGCCTGATGAGAATAATCTGAGGCAGAAGGAGAAACGCGGAGATTTGCAAAAGGTCGAGGCCGCACTCGCCGGTTGCGACGCCATCGTCGAAGCTGAATATCTTACTCCGCGCGTCCATCACGCATGCCTGGAGACGCACGGGATGGTCGTTGATTACTCCGGCGGCGACTCAGCAACTATTTACGCTACCACCCAGGGGACGTTTACGATTCCGAAGGATGCTGCCGACGCGCTGGGTCTAAAGGAGAGTGCGGTTACGGCCACGGTGCAACACATGGGCGGTGGCTTTGGCTCGAAGTTCGGAATTGGAATCGAGGGAATGTTTGCCTGCAAACTCTCGAAAGAAACGAAAGCTCCGGTCAAGCTGATGCTCACGCGCTATGACGAGTTCGTGATGGCCGGAAATCGTTCCGGCTCGTGGCAAAAGATGAAGGCCGGCGCCAAAAACGACGGCACCCTCGTGGCCCTGCAAGCCACCCAGTACCGGCTTGGCGGTTTGGGCCAGGGATCACAAGCGGGCCAGCCGTATGCTGTCTATCGCGCCGGCGAAATCTATCGCGAAGTTTACGACTTGCACACCAACGAAGATTCTTCGAGGGCCATGCGTGCTCCCGGCCATCCCCAGTCGTCCTTCGCCATGGAATCGTTGCTGGATGAACTGGCTTACAAGATCGGAATGGACCCGGTAGCGTTTCGCAAGAAGAACATGCGCGACGAGGTCTATCATCGGCAATTGGATCGCGGCGCTCGCGAGATCAATTGGGAGAAACGAAACGGAAAGCCAGGCGGAGGAGCCGGGCCGCTCAAACGCGGCATGGGCTGTGGCGCGGGCACCTGGGGCGGCGGCGGCAATGATCTGTGCAAAGTTGATGTCACCGTCTCGCGCGATGGTTCCGTGTTGGTGGCGGTCGGTACTCAGGATCTGGGCACCGGCACACGAACGTATATGCGGGCGATCGTCGCCGAAGAGTTAGGACTCCAAGTAAAAGACGTTGTCGAGCAAATTGGCAACTCAAAGCTGGGGTCCGCTAACCCTTCAGGAGGCTCTACCACTGCAGCTTCGCTGTCTCCGTCAGTCAAAGATGCCGCCATTAAGACTCGACTCGCGCTTGCCGAAAGAATGGCGCCGCTCCTCGGGAATGCAAAACCCGAAGAAATTTCGTTCAGCGGCGGCAACGTCACCGCTGGTGGAAAATCGCTCTCATGGAAACAAGCCTGCGCGGCGCTACCGGCAGCAGGCGTGACCGCGCACGGTGTGTGGCGGCAGGACCTGCAGAGCCGGGGCGTCCATGGCGTCTGCTTTGCTGAAGTGGAAGTCGATGTCGAGACCGGCCACGTGCGCCCAATCAAGATGGTCCAGGTGCAGGACGGCGGGCTGCCTCTCAACCGGCTCACCATGGAAAGTCAGATTAACGGCGGCATGATTCAATCGCTGGGTATGGCTCTGTGGGAAGAAAGAGTCATGGACGCTCAGCTCGGCATGCAACTCAACCCGGGCTTTGGTGACTACAAACTTCCAGGCTCGCTCGAGATGCCTGAATTGGTTCCGCTGATTGATGACGATGACAAACGCGAAGTAGTTATTGGCATAGCCGAAGCCGCAATCATTCCGGCTCTCGGAGCTCTGGCTAACGCGGTCTTCAATGCGTGCGGCGTGCGCGTGCGCGAACTGCCAATCACGCCGGACAAGATCCTAATGAGTTTGAGCGAGAGGAGGAGTGCATGAAAGCTTTTGAGTGGATCAGTCCAACCAGCATTACTGATGCCGTCAGCGCGCTCAAGTCTGCTCCCGCGCCCGATGACATCGACGATGCCGCGCGACCAATCGCCGGCGGGCAGGATCTTCTGACCACGATGAAGGATTACATCACGCGGCCGGCACGCGTGGTAAATCTGAAAGGCATTCGCGGACTCGATAAGATCGTAGAAGACGGTAAAGGCGGTCTGCGCATCGGCGCACTGGTTACGCTGGCTCAACTGGAAGAGCATCCGTTTGTGCATCGCAATTTTCCCGGCCTGGCCGAGGCGGCGCATTCTGTTGCCACGCCTCAGATTCGTAATCTCGGTACGGTTGGTGGCAATCTATGCCAGCGGCCGCGCTGCTGGTACTTTCGGCTGGAAGACGTTGTATGTTTGAAGAAGGGCGGATCGGAGTGTTACGCCGCAACCGGCGAGAACAAGTACCACGCGATCCTCGGCGGTGGGCCGTCCTACATTGTGCATCCTTCCGATCTGGCGCCGATGCTGGTGGCCCTGGGCGGCAGCGTTTCGGTTGTCGGTGCTGAAGGTAAACGTAGCGTTCCGCTGGACAAGTTTTTCACTTTACCTTCAGATGGAAATCTGCGGCGCGAGAACGTGCTTAAGAACGACGAGATCATTACTGAGATACACGTGCCGGCTTCGAAGTTTGCGGCCCACTCGACCTATCTGAAATTCAAAGAGCGCGACTCGATGGACTTTGCGATCGCTTCGGTGGCCGCGGCTGTCGCGACGGGCGCAAACAAGACGATCAGTGAAGCACGCCTGGTGCTGGGCGGCGTGGCGCCGATTCCCTGGCGCGTGCCAAAGGCCGAGGCCGCTTTGATTGGCAAGACCATGAACAGCGAGGTGCTCTTCACCGCGGCCCGAATCGCTCTGGAAGGCGCAAAGCCGCTCGAGAAAAATGCTTACAAAATTCCTTTGACTCAGACACTGGTTCGTCGCGCGCTGGCAAAGGCCGGCGGAGTGACCGCTTGAAGCAGAGGTGACAAGTACGATGGCAAACGAAACCGTTAAGCAGGAAGATTCCAGCGAGATCACTACGAGCGTTGCTCCGCAGAGTGCTTTTTGCAGCTCACTGCGCTCAAAGAAGTTTTTTATGATTGATGCTCTGCCGACGGAGGCGTCACAGTATCTGGATGCCAGCAACCACTGTTGGTGCCGCGCGACCCAACAAGTGATTGGGCCGGATGGCGGGACGGTCCATCCTGACTCTTGCGTGGCAGGGCGAGGCTGCTACAGTTCGGCGTTTGAGGCCGAAGCGTTGTAAACTAAGTCGAAGTTTTTTGGAGGTGCGAAGATGAAAAGATTGTGGATGATAATGCTGGTTGGGATTGTCTGTGTGGGCGCTGTCGCGCTGACCTCACAGGCTGAAAGCACAAGCGTCAAAGGCGACTATGTCGAGGTTCGCACCGCCAGCGTCTTCGCTGGAGCCTGCCACTACAACGGCGAGGTAACCACGACGGGCCGCGATGCACTAATGGCCTGGAACGTGACGTCAGGCAAGTGGGACGGAGTCGATCTGGCAGGGACTCGGGCCATCGCCGTCGTCAGTGCCGACGACAATCTGTCGAACGCTCAAGCCGGTCGCCGCTCTGAACTGATTGTGGACAAATCGGCGAGCCATGCCCAGGCAGTCGCAATGGTAGACGCGATCAAGAGCAGATATGCGGACGCGCTTGGCCAGATCATTTCAGTGCGTAGCGCTCCTATTAGTTTCAAGCACGAAGGAAAAACTTACGAAATAAGTTCGTCTGAGGCGGCGATTAACGTCGAGGCAATGCCCAATGATCTTTGCTGCCGCATGCCGAACCTGGTCTGGTACTCACCGCTGGTTTCTTTAGGTCAACGTAAAGTCGGATACACCGTCAAAGCACTCTATGCCGGCCACACCGTCAGCGATACCTGGGAAAGAGCGGGCGAAAACAGCGCCTTCTACGGCAGCTTCGCTTTCTAGCAGATTGCTGAAAAACTCCCTCTCCCTTTGGGAGAGGGAGAACGCATCTACGATCATTCCCCAGTCATGTCCCTCGAAACGGTGACTTGCCGCAGCGGCGAGGACTCGCGGAGGTGCGCGCCAATATGAAAGAAGAGACTGAGGAAAAGCTTGAGCGACTTGCTCGCGTAATTGCCGATGAACGTCTGGCCGGCGTGCTCATCAATACGCAACCTAACTTTGCCTGGCTATCCGCTGGAGGGACCAATGGCATTGACTCGAGTCGCGAGGCGGGCGTGGGCACGTTATTCGTCCGGCGCGACGGCCGCAAGTTTGTCCTCGCCAACCGAATCGAACTAACTCGGTTGATGACCGAACAACTGCCCAACCAGGGATACGAACCGGTTGATTTTGCCTGGGAAGATGAGAAAGCGAATACATCTTTGGTAGCCGAGGTCGCGCTCTCTCTGGTGGATACGGAATTGCCGCTCGGTTCTGATCAGGCTTTAGGATCATCAGTGCGCATCGTAGAGAAAGCGATCGCGCGGGCACGTTACAAACTCACGGCATCCGAAATCGATCGTTTCAGGTTGCTCGGTCGAGAGGCCGGCGAGGCAATCGGCAGGATGGCGAGATCGCTCACGCCCGGATTATCAGAACGCGAAGTGGCCCGACAGGCCGTCGAATCGCTGGCCCGGATCGGAGCGGATTCTGTGGTCACACTCGTCGCGGCCGATGAACGCCTACGACGTTTTCGTCATCCGACTCCCACCGATCTCCGTTGGGATAAAACGCTGATGCTAGTTGTGTGCGCGCGGCGGGGCGGCTTGATCGCTTCGCTCACTCGTATCGTTTGTGCCGGGTCGGTACCCGACGATCTCAGACAACGCACGCGATCAACCGCAGGAGTAATGGCCAGCCTACTGGCAGCCACGAAACCCGGCGCGTCCGGCGCCGACCTGTATGAGGTTGCCGTCCGCGCGTACAGCGAAGCGGGCTTTCCGGGTGAAGAGCATCTGCATCACCAGGGAGGAGCGGCCGGATATCGCACGCGCGATTGGGTAGCGCATCCGGCGTGCACAGAGCGAGTGGTAGCAGGGCAAGCCTTCGCTTGGAACCCTTCGATCACCGGATCAAAGGTCGAGGAGACCTGCATCGCTTCTAACGAAGGGATCGAAATAATCACGACGACTCCGGGGTGGCCTTCGATCCGCGTGCAGGCAGAGAGCGGTCAGGAATATCTTCTGCCTGATGTGCTGTCGTTATGAGTAGCCCGACCGTCAGGGAGGGCTCGATTAAAGAACAGAAAGGAAATCATGAGCACGCAAATGAAAGAACAGAAAGATCAGTTGATTTTTCGACATACAAATAAAAAGAAGGGCCGGCACATGTCGATTAC
>JBGPWS010000206.1:0-8360 GCA_041492345.1 Pyrinomonadaceae bacterium
AAAACGTCGCGCACCAGCGCGCGAACTCGATCTCTGGTTGCATCATCCGCCATTGTCATGTCCGACAAACTTCAGTTTGCCGACTCTGATTGATATCTCCCTTCTCCCTTTGGGAGAAGGGCCGGGGAAGAGGGGCGTAGCTGGGGCGGCTCGATTCTCAGGCCCTCTCCCCAACCCTCTCCCAAAGGGAGAGGGAGTCAGGACAAACTAAAAAGTTTGTCGGACTAAACCGCACTCCAAACTAAGCCAGCGACTCGTCTCGCAGATCCAACAGGCGCCCCGCAGAGGCGGTTACCTTGCCGTCACGCACCGTGAAATCGACGCGACCGACATAGATTCCGCTGCGGCCGACCTGGAAAATAATTGTGTCTTTGCCCGCGGGGTTCTTTTGCAGCACGGGCTTTTCCATGAAAGTGTGCGTGTGCCCGCTGGCAATAAAGTCGATGCCCTCAACCTGCGCGGCGACTTGCGTGTCGCCGACCGCGCCGTTCCTCGCTTCGGGATAGTAGCCGAGATGCGACATGCCCAGCACCAAAGTGCAGCGCTCCTGCTCGCGCAGCAGCTTCACCACCCCGCGCGTCGTGCTCACCGGATCCAGGTATTGCAACGGTTTGAAATTGTCGGGCGTGATCAAGCCAGTCGGGCTGATCCCTAAACCGAAAAGACCAACGCGCAGACCGCCGACTTCCTTCACTAGATGAGTCTTGACTTTACTCTCGAGCGCGCTGCCGCGGACGTCATAGTTGGTCGAAACGATATCGAAGTTAGCGAACTGCAGGGCCTTTGCCAGTGACTCGACGCCGTTGTCAAACTCGTGATTGCCAATCGTGCCGACGTCATAGCCAATCAGAGACATCGCTTTGTATTCAACCTCACCCCGGTAAAAATTGAAGTACGGGGTGCCCTGACAGACGTCGCCGGCGTCAATCATCAGCGTGTTCGGATTTTCCTTGCGCACGCGTTTGACCAGGGTCGCGCGGCGCGCCACCCCGCCCTTGCCCGCGTAAGTTTTGTCGTTCTCGAGAATCGGATCGATCTGAGAGTGCGTATCATTCGTGTGCAGAACTGTGATCAGCGTCTCGCCTTTTTGGGGCTCGAGCAAAGGGGCCCAGACCGCCGCGCGGCCGGGCATGTAAAGCGAGCGCCAGCCCTTCGGAAAAGAAAGCGAAAGGCCGGCCGCGATCGAAGCGCCTAAGAAGTCTCTGCGAGTCGTCATTGCGGTGGCACCTCCGCGGTCGGGGCCGAGCTGGCCCGATCAAAAACAAAACGACCATCCAGGTTCGGCTTGATGTCGCGGCCGGCCGCAGTTTCGGATTTCACATAATTCATAATCGCGTCACGCAGCGTAATGCCCAGCTCTTTCATGTTCGTTCCCTCACGCAGGATCCCGTATGTACTGCCGCCGACCTGGTACAAATAATCAATCGTGACTATCGTGTAGGTCGCTTTCGGGTCGATGTCTTTTTCTCCGGATGCCTCGCGCAACTTGGCGTTAACCAATTCAGAAGTTTTGTCCGCATTGGTCTTGTAAATGATCCGCGCGCCGGATTGGGCCTCGCGTCGGGAAACGATCATTTGGAGCAATTTCATCAACTGCTCACCAGTTAGATCGAGCGTCACCAGCGCGTTTTCAAAGGGCAGCAATTCAAAGATATCGCGCGCCATCAACTCGCCTTCGCCAATCGCATTGCGGCGTAACCCCCCACCATTCATCAGCGCCAGCGCCATCGGTTTGCCCGTCTTCTGACTTGCCTGGGCGCGCATCCCGTCCGTGACAAAGTTTCCCAGAGAACCCGAGCCAGTGCCGCCCTTTTTCAACTCGCCTTTTAATTTTCCCAGGACGACTTCAAGCTCCTTCACCTTCGGACTGTAAACCGCGAGCATCTTGCTGACCGCCGGATCATCCAGGGTCGTTGCGTCGACCGCGGTCTCAGTAACTCGTGCGCGAACATCCGCGGGTGCCGGCGATTGTGTCGTGGGCGCCGTAGTTTTAGGCGCAGGTTGTTGCGACAGCGCTCGGGGCGGGCTTGTCAGCAGCAACACGAGCAGAAGCAACGGGATGGACAGGCCGGCAAGCATCTTTCGGGCAGATTTCATCATAAGCGATTCCTGATTGAACCCTGGTGAAAGCAAATATAACAGGCCAATAGTCACTTGCGAATTGACCTGACAGCGGAAGCTTCAATAGTATCTCGCAGCATTGGCGCGCGCGCAAACGGATGCGTAGGGTCTTATCAGTGATCACTTAGAGCGCCGTCGCGGATAGAGGTTGAGTGATGAGGTCAGTACCGGGAGCGGTAGCGACCGGGTTATGATCCTGGCAGAGTCAACCGTAGCGTGGATTGAGACCCGGTCGCTACCGCTCCCGGTACTGACCTCATACGCCGCAGACTAAGACACTACCGCGCTACTAACTTTGACGGCCAGCCGGCTCTAAGCGAAACTTGATATCCTATCGAAGGGAACAAAAACCTTTGGCGACATCAACAGCAAGAATCATGTCAGAATTCAGCAACCCTAACTTGGAAGTCCTGATACCAGCCGAAAAGATCCAGGACAGGATCCGCGAGTTGGGGGCAGAGATAGCGCGCGATTATGCCGGTCGCAATCCGCTGCTGATCAGCGTGCTCAAAGGCGCCTGCCTCTTTCTGAGCGATCTGATGCGGGCGGTGGACATTCCCTTGAACGTTGAGTTCATCGCAATTTCCAGCTATGGCGCTGAGATGCGCACGTCCGGCGAAGTGCGCATTCTGAAAGACCTGGACGTGGCCATCGAAGGCCGGCACATTCTGGTCGTTGAGGATATTGTGGACACGGGCCTGACGCTTTCGTATCTGCTGGCTAATCTGAAATCACGCGGCGCGGAGAGCGTGAAACTCGCGGCCCTGCTGGACAAGTATGAACGGCGAGAGAAAGAGGTCCCGATCGATTATCTCGGCTTCAAGATTCCCGACAAGTTCGTCGTTGGTTATGGCTTGGATTTCGCGGAGCGATATCGCAACCTGCCGTTCATTGCGGTGCTGAAGAATTCCCAGGAGGCGCAGTTGGGTTTGCCGATGAAAACATCCATCGGCTAAGAAAATTGCCGCCAATGCTGTTACCGATTAGGAGGGACTAAAGTGAGAAGACTTGGCCTCGGTTTCATAACGCTCCTTGTTTGCGTAGTTCCGGCGCTTGCCCAGCAGGATTTTTCCAAAGTCGAGATCAAAGCAACCAAGGTTGCCGGGAACGTCTACATGCTCGAGGGGTCAGGCGGAAACATCGGCGTCTCAGTCGGCCCGGACGGCATCTTGATCGTGGATGACGAATTTGCTCCGCTGGCCGACAAAATAAAAGCAGCCCTCAAAGGCCTGGGCGAAGGCAAACTTAAATTCATCCTTAACACGCATTGGCATGGCGACCACACTGGCGGCAACGTCGTGTTTGGCCCCGAAGCTCCCATCATCGCGCAGACTAACGTGCGGAAACGTCTGGCCGAAGGATCGAACGTACCCAATCGCACCGTTAAGCCCGCGCCGCCAGAGGCCCTGCCCGTAGTCACCTTTGATCAATCGTTGTCGGTCTACTTCAACGGCGAAGAGATTCGCGTGATTCATTTTCCGCATGGGCACACCGATGGCGACGCGGTGATCTTCTTCACGGGAGCGAACGTCGTTCACATGGGCGATGATTTCTTTTCCGGCATGTTTCCGTTTGTCGATCTTGACAGCGGTGGCGACGTAGATGGTTACATCAAGAACGTTGGCGAGGTGATTACCAAGCTTCCGGCGAATGTAAAGATAATTCCCGGACATGGCCCGCTTTCGACCATTGATGATCTGAAGAAGTTTCACCACATGCTTATTGAAACAACCGGCATTGTTCGTAAGAAGATGGCCGAAGGAAAAAAGGTAGAACAGATCAAAGCTGAAGGCTTTCCGGATGAATGGAAGTCCTGGGGCGCGGGATTCGTTAACTCCGATCGCTGGATCGATACCATCTATCGCAGCTTCTCGGCGCGCAGCAATTCGGCCAAGCCCTAACAGGTTGCTGAAAAACTCCCTCTCCTCCCAAGGGGAGAGGGAGAAAGACATCAGCGCTCGAATAAACCTTTCAGTCCTCATAAACGTATCACGCCCAAAGCGGCCATAAAGGCCTGCTTTGTCAGTCACCACTTCAGTAATCGAGACACACAATGAACATCTTGAAGGGCTTGATTCTCGTGGCGATGATTTGCGCCGCGCTCATTATCGTTTCACAGCCATGCAACGCACAGACATCGTCAAGCCCCAGCCTTGCAGGCAATTGGCAGGGAACGCTTACGGCCGGGCCGACGAAGGTGCGGATGGCGCTGAACGTTAAGCAGGAATCGGCAGAACAATTCACGGCTACGCTCGATCTTCCCGACAATGGCGCGCAAGGCTTGTCGGTGGAGCGTGTGGTCTACTCCGATCGAATTCTAAGTTTCGACATAAACATCGGTGCTCCGTCGAGCTACCAGGGTGTGGTTAGCCGCGACGCCACAGAGGTTGTCGGCAACCTCAAGCAGGGCCCGAACGTCATCCCCCTTAATTTCACGCACACGGACGCAAAGCCGGATGCGAACATCGCGGCACCGGGAATCCTCGCAAGGCCGGGCCGCAAACTTGAGCTGCAACCTTGCGCTGTGGCCGGCGTCACGAAGGATGCGTTGTGCGGGCAGTACGAAGTTTACGAAGATCGAGCAAAGAAGACCGGGCGCAAGATCAAGTTGTATGTGATGGTCTTGCCCGCGCTGGTGGATAAGCCGGCGCCTGATCCGATCTTTTATCTCCAGGGTGGGCCGGGCGGAGCAGCCACGTCCACCGCCGTCGGTTCGTTCATGGCGCAACTCCACCGTACGCGCGACATGGTGCTGGTCGATCAACGCGGCACGGGAAAATCGAATCCCTTGCAGTGCAACTTTCGCGGTGATCCAAACGATATGCGCGGCTATTTCGTCGAAGGGCTCACGCCTGAGAAAGTGCTCGCCTGCCGCACTGAGCTGGAAAAGAATGCCGACCTGAGACTCTACACAACCACGATCGCGATGGCTGATCTGGATGACGTGCGCGCGGTGCTTGGTTACGACAAGATCAATGTGTACGGCGGCTCGTACGGCGCGACCACGGCGCTCAGTTATCTAAACTTCTATCCGCAGCATGTTCGCACGGTAACGATTTCCGGAGTCGCGCCTCCGGACGGCGCGTTACCTTTGTCGTTCGCCAAAGGCGTCGAGCACGCGCTCAACCGTTTGTTCGATGACTGTGCCGCTGACGAGAAGTGCAAAGCGGCTTTTCCAGATCTGCGGAGGGACTGGGCGACGGTGGTAGCGAATGTTAGCAAGGGGCCGGTCACCTTCGATGGACTCAACGCGTTCACGCGGCAAAAGCAACAAGTAACGATGACGCGTGAAGGCTTTGCCGAGTTGGTGCGGCTCATGCTCTACGTGCCCAACGTGATGAGCATCATGCCTCTGATGATTCACCAGATGAGTCAGGGAGATTATTCCCAGTTCGCTTTTTACGCTTATCAGGTGCAACACGGAGTAGACGCGGGGATTGCACGGGGCATGCAGCTTTCCGTATTGTGCGCTGAGGACATGCCATTCCTTAAGGATTCAGACATCGAGTCGGCCATGGGCGGGACTTTCTACGGTGGCAATCGCGCGCGTCTCTACCTCAAAGCTTGCGAGCAATGGCCGCGCGGCTACATGCCGGCGAAGTTTCGCCAACCAATCAAATCGAACATCCCGGTGCTGATGCTTTCCGGAGAGTTGGACCCGGTGACGCCGCCGGATTTGGCGACGCCGTTGCTGCGCTGGTTGCCGAACGGCCGCCAGATCATCATGCACAATGCCACTCATAGCACTTACGAATGCCAGGAGAAGTTGGCGCGCGAGTTCATTGAGCTGGGAACGGCGAAGGGTCTGGACGCATCGTGCGTTGATGGGATGAAGCGACTGCCGTTTATTACTTCACTCGCGCCGTTGCCGATGCCGAAGTAAGGATCAAGCAGGACTAGAACTGGATGCCGTAGTACGCGAACAGCGCGTTCTTTCCGCGACCGTGATTGGCGATGGCGTAACCCGTCGTCAAGGCACTCTTTTTTGAAGTCACGAAGGAGAAGCCAGGGCTGACATAGCCAAAGCGATTCTCGCCACTAAACCAGTCGGCTATGAAGCTGACTTTCTTAGCGAGCGGTTGTTCATAACCGACGATCGCGCCAACTTTGGTCTTATCATCATCGCTCGCGTGTAGTAAAGCGTAGGCCCCTCCGGTGAAGCGAGGCCCAAAACGGCCGGGCAGTTGCTTGCTGGCAACTGAGTAACACTGGCCGAAGGTGGAAGTGCCCGCTCTATGCGTCACTGGCGCGTAAAGAATGCAGCCGACCGCAGCGGCCGTCCCGTTTCCTTCGTTATTGTAGAACTGCCACTTGATGTTCGGTTGCACTTCGAGGGGCTGACTCTCGCCCGACACATGTGTGTACGAGACGTTGACGCCTACCTCGACATTGCGGCCGACTCCGACCACGGTGCGCGGGATGTAGTTTTGAAACGAGCCCTGCCTTTGCCATGCATAGTTCGTGAGAAAGTCCATCTCAACATAAACCTTCCTGGCGGCCACCACATCAGTTGACGGGACATTCATGAGCGTTGATTGAGCCACCGCCATGCCATGAGCCAGCAGGCAGAAGACCACGGGTGAAACGAGGGACATTAACTTGCGGGTGTTCATTTAGGCGTTTTCCCCTTGTATTGAATTCCCGAGCGGAAGCCGGGGGCCGGCATTTATACCGCAAAACAGAGATCCTCTGCAATGGCTGGGCCGATGTGGTAGTGGGGTCATTGTGTGTTGCTGATTTTTTTGACAGTCAAGTACAATCCTCCTAATGCAAATAGTCCGCGAGGAAACGCTGATTTCGTGCGGGAAGTATGCGAGTTCTAGGGAGTGGAAACGCACCCGCAAGAGTCTCTACAGAGCCATCCGCGAGGTTGACTGGCCGCCAGGCTCCGGCTCCTTCACTATTTATCCAGAGTCAGGAAAGGCGCGGGGACAGGGCAATGGCGTGGTGCCAATCAAAAACGGCCTAATGGAGGAACTGGTGCGGCAGGGGTGGACGCGGGAGGTTCGGCTTGAAGTGAAAGGAATAGGAAAACTCGACGCAGTTCTCAATACAAAATCCGGAATTGTCGCGCTGGAGTGGGAAACCGGGAACATCTCTTCTAGTCACCGAGCCTTGAACAAGATGTCTCTAGGCTTAATGAAAGGAGTTCTTGCTTGTGGAATCCTTGTCGTTCCGTCCCGAAACCTTTACAGGTATCTCACTGATCGTATTGGCAGCATGGAAGAATTAGAACCATACTTTGATCTGTGGCGCTCAATACGCTGTAAGCAGGGCATTCTTGAAATCGTGGCGATTGAACACGACGCGACTAGCACCGACGTGCCGCGTATTCCAAAGATGACAGCCGGACGCGCCCTTGGTTAAACCTCCTCTTTCCGCTCAACGAAGTCCCCGTTTTTGTGTGTTCCAATGTCAGTGGTTTCCAGCCGGGTCTTGATGTCCTCAGCGAAGTCAATCTCAGTTCCAATCCAGTGGCGGTGTTTCAACTCACAAACAGCGTAAGTAGTTCCGCTACCTCCGAACGGATCTACCACCAAATCGCCGGGATTGGTGGACATTTCGATCACGCGATCAAGAAGCTTTGTTGATAACGCATTCGCCCGTCTCTTCTTTGATTTGAATTTCCAGTGTCGCACCGGAGGAATATCGGTCCAGACATCTTTGAGTGTCACACCATTGGGGTTCATTGCCCCTCGGTGACCGCCATAATCCTTGATCTCGCCTCCACAATGCCTACAGGTAAGAATGGGCGTTCGGATTCTGTGGAAGGTATTGGGCTTGCCTTTGCTGTAATAAAGCAAGCTGTAGTGACTAGGGTGAAGGCGTCCCGCTATCGGCAGACCAGAGCTAATCTCAATCGCTATCCAGTGCCTAAACTGCAATCCTTCCTGATCAAGAAAAGCCCCGAGTGGAATATTCCATTTTGGTAGATTGTACAGGAAGAGCGAGCCCCCGGGTCTTAGTACTCGGATGCACTCCGCAAGCCATTCTTTGCACCAGTCTATGTACGCTTTGGTCGGCAGGTTGTCGTCAGTGTTTTTGCCATATTGCTTACCAAGATTAAAAGGTGGATCGGCAAAGATCGTGTTCACTACTCCATCCTTGATAAGTGGCAATGCCGACATGCAATCTGCGGAATACAAGGCCCCTAGCGATGTCGTATAAAAGGGACGGGGAAGCCTTCCGGCAACTTTCAAAAAAGGTGTCAGGTCGAATTTCTTGTCAGTCCATTTAAG
>JBGPWS010000024.1:0-22452 GCA_041492345.1 Pyrinomonadaceae bacterium
CATCGAAAGCGCGCAGCTCTTCAATGCTGTAGCTGTTGTCGAGCGACAACATTGGTCGGCGATGAACGAATTCCGGAAACCCTTCGGCTCGTCTTCCGCCAACGCGTAGCGTCGGACTATCAGGCGTGATGAGTTGGGGGTGCTTTTCTTCGAGCTCGCGGAGCTTCTCGATCAGTTCGTCGTACTCGCGATCGGAAATCTCCGGATTTTCCTGGAGATAGTAGAGGTCCTCGTGGCGCCGAATTTCTTCCCGCAGTTCGTTAATCGTTTTTTCGATTGATGGTCGCTTTGGCAAGATTAGCCCCAAGGTGGCGGAGACTTCAGTCTGCTGATCCCTCCGGTATCTGACATCACCGACTAAAGGAGGGTCCAATCAAGTTGGTTGACGCATGCGTGGTTTCTTCCCCTCCCTTTGGGAGGGGTTAGGGGAGGGTGCGAAGCTTGACGCAGCCAAGCCCTCTCCCCTGCCCTCTCCCAAAGGGAGAGGGCGAAAAGACTAAGAAGTCTATGGTACTACTCGTCTCGATAAAACAAATACGCTGGTCGATCGGTATTACGATTAAAAGCTCGGCAAACCAAACCCGCGCCGAGGAACGATAAAAACTCTTCCCGTACACGCAACTGCTCGCGCTTTGCAGCGTCGGGATTCGATTTCAGCAAGGCTGAATAGTCAACCGGAATCTCAATCACCCCATCAGCTTTTCCTAACGGGAACTCTTGACCCGCGGCGAACGCTTCGACTCGCGGCGAGCGCAACTCCCAACTCGCGAACAGACGGTCGCTGTCCATCCCGCTGGCTCCGGCGGCTTTCTCGATCGGATTCGTCACATAATCGGTGCCATAAAAGTTCACCGCATAATCTCTGATCACCACGCCCAATCGATTCAGGTTAAAGTGAGCGTTACGCGTGCGCATCGGTTCAAATGTCCACTTGATAAAGTCCCGCCCCTCGAACAAGGCGCGCGCGCGCTGGGCCCATTTCAACTTCGCGCCGACACCGCGGTTCTGATAGCCGTCCGCCACTGCCATCATATGCGAGTATCCGAAGATCTCATCGCCGCGCGTCGCCGCCAGGTGATGCACAAAGCCCACGATCTTTCCCTCGCTGAATGCGCCCAGCGTCCACCCGCCCGCCTCGCGCGAAACGATCAGGTGCCGGCGCGGGGAGATCTCCAGATCGGGAAGCCCAAACACATCGCGCTGCAACTTGATGCACGCATCGTATTCGGCTATCGACAGTACTTCGCGGATTTCAACGTCCGCTGGATGCATCTGGCTAGGCGCTGGGTCAGGCATTGCGTTTCGGTTAGTGGCGTGGCGCATCCGGAGGAACCGGGGGAAGATGGATCGAGAACTGTAAACCCCGGGGTTGACGATTTTGAAAGCTGAGCGTGGCGCCGAGCAGGTCGATATTCTGTCTCGCGATAGCCAGCCCGAGTTCGCTGCTGCCGGCTCGTCGATTTGAAGAATCAAACTCAACGAAGGCTGTGGAATCCGCCGGCCCTTCCCCCTCGTCTTCGATCTTCAGCAGAAATCCGTGCGCATCTTTTTCCGCAAATACAACGACCGGCGCGCCCGGACTCCGAGTAATCGCATAGGCCAGAAAATTGTCAAGCACCTGTCGCAGCTTTACGCGGTCAGAAACAATCATGGGCAAATCTTCCGTAGTCTGCCATCGAAGGTCGGCATTTTGCTTTTGCGCCAGTCGCGCAAGTCCCTCGCAAGACTCGCGCAACAGGTCCGCCAGCGAAAATTCTTCCCTTTGAAGTTCTGACTGACCCGCTTCCAGTCGCGACAGATCCGACAATTGATTGAGACTGTCTTGAAGCTGCTGTGCAGAGTTCTGAATTCTCTCACAGAAACCACGCTGTGCTTCGGTCAACTCTTCCTGGCTGAGCAGGATTTCGGCAAACCCGAGGATCGAAGTAAGCGGCGTGCGTAGTTCGTGCGCCAGTCGCACGAGAAAAGCCGAACGGTACTCGGCCATCTGTTGGAGCTTTCGAATCTCTTGCTCCAGCACAGCGTTTTCCCGTTGCAGCGCACCAGCAGCAGCGTCCGGGTCATCGCGATCGGCGTCTCGCAGCGCGGGACTCCTGGATTCGGCTTGTGTCACTGATTGCATTTGATCAGTTTTCGCCTGCCGTGACGCGAGCGCGGGGCCCCAAGCTCAAATGATTTGAGGGCCCGCGCTAACGTCACAGTAGTATGGCACCAAAGACTGGCGGCTACATCTTCGCGACGGCGGACGCTACGGCTTTCGCTTCACTCTCGATCACGGCGCTGACGCTCGCCTGTTCGGTGTCTTCCTTACTGGAAGCAGACGACTGAAGCGTGGGCGACGAACTTCCCGCCGGAATCAAGCGAAAGTCCAGGCGCGCTTCCGATTTACCTGTATCGCCCGAACCTACACCGCTGGCCCGCCCAAGTAATCCGCCAATTTTCTTCCCAGACGAAGCAGCTTTGAGAGTTGATATGTCGGTGTACAAAATGTACGCGCACTGCTTGGCCTTCGCTTCGATCGCCGCTTCGCTCGGCGAACTTGCGTTCAGAACGATGGCATCAATGCCGTCGCCGTTAAGCATGGCGATCAGTTGCTCTCGCATCGAATCAGTTGAAACCGAAGATTTGGTTTTGTTATTGAACTCGACCACGCCGACGCGAACTCTTCCTGGCGCGTTCGCGGTCGAAGGTGTCTCGGACCTCCTACCCGCAGAACTGCTCGAGCTTGTCTCGCCGGACTGTTGCCGGGACTTCGCCATCATATCGGCCATCGACGGAGTACTCGACATTTCCTCCTGGCTCTTCGCTTCCGTGTAACCCGCCGGCACGTCGAACAAGGCCGCATCGAGCGGTTGGCGCGACAACTCGATCACTTCCTGCGTCCTGGTGAACATCGCGTTACCATCCGCGCCGTACATGATAGTGGTTTCGATCAATGGATAGCCGAGCTTGGTCGGGCCGGTTCGCTTGAACTGATAGCGATCGCGACATCCACCGGGGGGTGTCATTCGGCCCGTCTGCGGAGGTCTTTCCGAGCCACCGCAACTCAGACCGTATTCAAGGTTGATGTACCAGCCGTCGGTGTCTATGCGCATTTGGTTGGACTGGCACGCATCCGGCGACGACTCCATTATCGTCGTTCTTTTCAAATGACGCGCGGTGAAGCCAAACATTTCTTTGCGCTCGCCAGTGTCCGTCGTGTTAACGGTCATGGTCACGACGCCACCTCGTTTGGTGGGGCCGCCGCTCGATGGCGCGCTCGCGCCGCCGCCACTATCAACATCGCCTGAATCAGACTCCATCGGCGTAATCAAATACTTTCTCGAGCGGTCATTGACCTGGATCGTCCGGCGCAAATCGCACTGCGTGATGCTCACGGTGCCCATGTTCATTCCGCCCATCGCCATGTTGGCTTCGCTGCGTTCGCGCAGGCCCTTGATCATGGTCGTGCTCTGACTGGACTGCCCGGCCATCGTGTTTTTGATAGTGATCTTGAAATCACCGGTGATTGGTTTTTCAGCCGTGTCGGGCCTTCGTTGGGCAAACGAGATGGCAGTGACCGCCGAGACGCCAAGAATAATAACTATGAATAGAAGTAATCTGCTCTTCATCATTCAACTCCCTTGTTTGTTTTGAAAGACACCTGGGGAACGAAGAGCAAGCTATCAAAAAGCGCGAGGTTACTCAAGATGAGGAGCGCGGTAGATCATCGATCCGAGCGGGTGGCCGGGGCAGTAGCCCGACCGTGAGGGAGGGCTCAGGCAAATGCTGCGTTGTCGCATAGCAAGAATTGGCGCCTTAGCCGACGAGCGGGCTACTGCCCAGCTTTCTTTGGTGCACTTTCTTTCCAATGCATTAGGAACGCCAAGAGATCCTTCTTCATCATGCTCCGCGCCGCTTCGAACTCGCCATCATTACTGCCGTAGAGCACACTGCCATCGGCGCTTAAAATCACCACGGCTGGTACGCCTTTATCAAGTGAAGTCTTGTATTTCTTGACCAGATCGAGGTTCTTGTCAAACTCGCCGACGTCTACATGCACGAGCAGAAAACTTTCCTTCGCGACTTGCCCCGCCGCTCCTTCATGCAACGCGCGGTCGAGCACGTGGCAGTCATAGCACCAATTGCCGCCGAACACGAGTAGCACCCGTTTGTGATCAGCAACGGCCTGCTTCAGCGCTTCGTCGATCTCTTTCTTAGCATCGGCATCGGCGGGATAAAGATCTTTCTTGACCGAAACAGGTTCAAGGACGTCACTGTCATCTCGTGCAGAAGGCTTTTGGCTGAATGACGAGGAAGTCAACATTAGAACTGCGAGGAATGTAATCGAGAGAGATGTTCGTCTGGTGTTGAGTTTCATCTCGATTCTTGCAACCCTCGCGGTCGGGCTACTGCCCCGATGTGCCGCTTATGTATAATGCTTCGACTCCACTACATCAATCAAACGTTCGCGAGTCCTATTACTAGATGCCCAAGCGCACTGACATACACAAGATTTTGATCATCGGTTCCGGTCCCATTGTCATCGGACAGGCCTGCGAGTTTGACTACTCAGGCACACAGGCATGCAAGGCCCTGCGGCAGGAAGGTTATGAGGTCGTCCTGGTCAATTCGAATCCGGCGACTATCATGACCGATCCGGAAATGGCTGATCGGACTTACATCGAACCGCTCACCGTCGAATCAGTCTCAGCCATCATCAGACGCGAGCGCCCTGACGCGCTGCTGCCCACCGTGGGCGGACAGACGGCGCTCAATCTCGCCATCGACCTGGCGGATTCAGGAGTACTGGAAGAATGTGGCGTCGAAATGATTGGCGCGAAGCGCGAAGCGATCAAGGTCGCAGAAGACCGCATGCTCTTCAAAAAAGCGATGGATGAAGTTGGCTTGCCAATGCCTCGCGGCGGATTTGCCAAAACCTGGGCGGAAGCTGAAGTAGTCGTTGAACAGACCGGCTATCCCGCGATCATTCGCCCGTCGTTTACTCTGGGCGGCACGGGAGCCGGCACCGCGTTTAATCCAGAAGAGTTCGAAGAGATTGTGCGCAACGGCCTGGCTGCATCGCCTATTCACGAAGTTCTGATCGAAGAATCGATCCTGGGCTGGAAAGAGTTCGAGCTGGAGGTAATGCGCGACCTCGCCGACAACGTCGTGATTATCTGTTCCATCGAGAACTTCGATCCGATGGGCGTGCACACCGGCGACTCGATCACGGTCGCGCCGGCGCAAACGCTGACCGATCGCGAATACCAGCGGATGCGCGACATGGCGATTACCATCATTCGGAAGGTGGGTGTCGAAACCGGCGGCTCGAACATTCAGTTCGCGGTGAATCCCGACGATGGCGAAATCCGCATCATCGAGATGAACCCACGCGTGTCGCGCTCTTCCGCGCTGGCTTCGAAAGCCACGGGATTTCCGATCGCCAAGATTGCCGCCAAGCTCGCCGTCGGCTACACGCTCGACGAAATTCCCAACGACATCACGAAAAAGACGCCGGCCTCGTTCGAGCCAACTATCGACTATGTGGTCACCAAGATTCCGAAATGGAATTTTGAAAAGTTTCGCGAAGCCGAAGACGTGCTCGGCACGCAGATGAAATCGGTCGGCGAGGTAATGGCCATCGGTCGTACGTTCAAGGAATCGCTTTTCAAGGGCCTGCGTTCGCTGGAAGCCGTAAAGCCCCTGCGCCTGGAAGATGTTTCCAACGACGAGCTGCAAAGAAAACTGGCGCGTCCAAACTCGCAACGCTTCTCGTACATCACCTACGCGCTGGAGCATGGATGGTCGATTGACGAAATCTATCGTCTGTCGCGCATCGATCGCTGGTTCCTGGATCAGCTCAAGCAGGTGATGGAGATTCAGGAGCAAATTGAAGGCAAGACACTGGAAGAAATTCCGCTTGATCTCTTGCGCGCTTTCAAAGAAGCCGCGCTCTCGGATCGCCGTCTGGCTTATCTCACTAACCGCAGCGAAGACGAAGTCCGCGCTTATCGCAAGGCGCTCGGCCTGATTCCCGTCTACAAACGCGTAGACACTTGCGGCGCCGAATTCGAATCCTACACGCCGTATCTTTACTCGACTTATGAAGAAGAAGACGAAGCGCAGCCCACCGATCGGCAGAAGATTATGATTCTCGGCTCAGGGCCCAACCGCATCGGTCAGGGCATCGAGTTTGACTACTGCTGTTGCCACGCGTCTTTCGCGCTGCACGAAGCCGGCTTTGAAACGATCATGGTCAACTGCAACCCGGAAACCGTCTCGACCGACTATGACACGTCCGATCGTTTGTACTTCGAACCGCTCACCTTCGAAGACGTGATGAACATCGTCGATGTTGAGAAGCCAACCGGTGTCATCGTCCAGTTCGGCGGCCAGACACCTTTGAATCTCGCCATGCGCTTGAATGAAGCCGGCGTCCCGATCATCGGCACATCGCCCGATTCGATCGACCTGGCTGAAGATCGAAAGCGCTTCGGCTCGCTCTTGCGCGAACTGGGAATTCCGCAACCTGAGAACGGGACGGCTACCTCGATTGAAAAAGCGAGAGAGATTGCCGGGCGCATCGGTTATCCGGTACTCGTGCGGCCGAGTTACGTACTCGGCGGTCGTGCCATGGCGATCGTCTATGACGAAGAGACCCTCGACGACTACATGCGCACCGCGGTGGATTTTTCGCACGACCGTCCGGTGCTGATCGACAAGTTTCTCGAGCAGGCCGCCGAGTTCGATGTGGATGCACTCGCGGATGACACGTCATGCGTGATTGCCGGAATTCAGGAGCACATCGAAGAGGCCGGCATTCATTCAGGCGATTCTTCCTGCGTGCTCCCGCCGGTGCGCATCGCCGAAGAGCACCAGGACACGATGCGGCACTACACGCGCAAACTCGCGACCGCTTTGACCGTGAATGGCCTGATGAACATCCAATTCGCGATCAAAGACGATCGCGTCTACGTGCTCGAAGTTAATCCGCGCGCATCGCGCACCGTACCGTTTGTTTCGAAGGCCACCGGCGTCCCACTCGCTCGAATTGCCGCGCTGGTCATGGCGGGACGAAAGCTGAAAGAATTTGGTTTGCCTGACGAACTCACCGTGGATCGTTTTTATATCAAGTCCCCTGTCTTCCCGTTCCGGAAGTTTCCCGGCGTCGATCCCGTTCTGAGTCCGGAAATGCACTCGACCGGAGAAGTTATGGGTATCGGTGAGACTTTTGGCGAAGCGTATGCAAAGGCCATGACATCGGCGGGCATCGGGCTTCCGGAAAGTGGCACGGCTTTTATCAGCGTGAACGAAGGCGACAAAGGTCAGGCAGTGCTGCTGGCTCGGCGGCTAACGCGTCTTGGTTTTGACTTGATGGCGACCGTGGGGACCGCGGCACGTCTGCGCGAAGTTGGCTTGGAAGTAGCAACCGTCTTCAAAGTTAACGAAGGACGTCCCAACGTTGCGGATCACATCAAGCAGGGCGAGGTCGCTTTGGTAATCAACACGCCGCTGGGCCGAGCGTCCCACTACGACGAGCAAGCTATTCGCCGTGCGGCTCTGCAATACAACGTGCCCTGCGTTACGACGATGACCGGCGCGCAGGCGTTGGTCGAGGCGCTCAGTTCGCGCACGACGCAAAAAGAGATCGCGGTGTATGCTTTGCAGGAGTTGCATGGCAAGGCCGCAATAGGAGCGTGAGCCATGGGAATAACGGCACTGATCTATGGGTTAATGGGATTGTTACTAGTCGCTTTGTGCGTGCCGATGATGTACGACAAGATACCGCCTAATTCATTCATCGGTTTTCGCACGCCGCGGACGCTCTCTGATCCAAACATCTGGTATCCGGCCAATCGCGTAGCCGGTCGGAACCTGGCGTTGGCGGGGTTGATAGTAAGCACCACCGCGCTGGTCGTGTTCTCGATTCACAAGAGCATCCACCCAAGGACTGCGGCGCTGACTTTGTTGGTTGTGTCGATGGCCTCACTTATCGGCGCGGTCGTGCATTCCTTCATGGCTTTGCGCCGAATGTAATGCCATAAGAGGGCTTTGCCCCCTGATGTGCGGAAAGGCTCTGCTTTTCCGTTAACTCATCTTTGAGATTGAGGAGGCTGCGCCTCCGGCTCTCGAACCAGGAGGCATAGCCTCGTCTGGAAATAAACGCTTGTCGGAAAGGCAGAGCCTTTCCGCACATCAGGCGGCCGAGCCGCAAACGAGCATTCACTTTGGAAATCAACAGCCCGGAAACCATCGAACGAATCCTCAAGGAATGCCGCACGATCGCGGTCGTCGGTTTATCTTCAAAGGCAACGCGGCCTTCGCACGGCGTGGCGGGCTACATGCAGCGCGCAGGCTATCGAATCATCCCGGTCAATCCCAACGAGGTCGAAGTGCTGGGCGAAAACGCTTATGCTTCCCTGAGTGAAGTGCGCGAGAAGATCGATCTGGTTGACGTCTTCCGCCGGTCCGAAGAAGCCGGCACGGTCGTTGATGAAGCAATCGCTGTCGGTGCGAAGGCTGTTTGGTTGCAGGAAGGCGTGATTGATTACGAAGCCGCACAGCGCGCGCTGAACGCGGGACTATTGGTCGTGATGGATCGTTGCTGGTTGAAAGAGCATATGAGCAAGACGCGTCTGTAAGTAATCTTGCCCGTTCGAGCAACGCGTGCGATGATGACTTATTAGCACAGACCGTTGGAAAGGTTGACGAAGATGGCTACCGTACTTGACCCGCCAAAGACAGAGCAAACCGTATCGGACGGCGTCCTGCTTCAGAACATCAGTTGGGCTACGTATGAAGGCCTCCTGAACGATTACGTGGATGTACGCAATCCGCGCTTTACCTACGACCGAGGAGATCTGCTGATCATGGTTCTCTCGGCCGAACACGAAGAGATCAATGAAACGATCACACTGCTCATCAACCTATTCGCGGAAGAATTTGGGATACAATCTCGTGGCTTTGGCTCAACGACCTATAAACGCAAAGATCTGTCGCGTGGCTTTGAACCGGACTCGTGCTTCTATTTTCAGAACGAGGCGAAGATGCGTGGCAAGAGACGAATCGACCTCGCCATTGATCCTCCGCCCGATTTGGTTATTGAGATTGACATTTCGCATCCGACAATCAAAAAGTTGCCGATCTTCGCCTCATTTGGCATACCGGAAGTTTGGCGCTTCGATGGTAAGACCTTAGAGATATTCCGCCTCGAAGGCGGCGAATATGTTACTAGCCACAACAGTCTTGTGTTGGCACTCGTCTCCGCTGAAACCATAACGAGGTTTGTTGACGAGAGCGCAAATTCAGGCCGGCTGGAATGGATTAAGAAAGTGCGCGATTGGGCGCGCGAATTCAAGAAGGCCTAATCTCGAAAGCAACGCTCCCCTCGATATTGGTGACTCATATCCACACAGTAGTGATCACCTCCAGCGACGCCTGCTCCGTTGGCGAGCGTGAAGACGAGTCCGGAGCGACGCTGGTTCAATTGCTCACTGAGCTCGGCGCAGAAATCGTTGCGAAAGAAATCGTCAACGACGATCTCGATCCGCTCGCCGATATGTTGCGCGCCTACGCTGATCGCCCTGACGTTAATCTAATCATGACGACCGGCGGCACCGGCTTCGGCCCCAGAGACAACGCGCCGGAAGCGACTCTGCGAGTGATCGAACGCGAAGCTCCCGGTCTGGCTGAAGCGATGCGCATCGAAACCTTGAAGCACACTCCGATGGCCATGATCTCGCGCGGTGTCTGCGGGATTCGATCGGGCGCCTTAATCGTCAATCTTCCCGGCTCACCAAAAGCCGTGCGCGAGAGCTTCGAAGTTATCCGGCCGGTTCTGTCTCATGCTATTGCGTTGCTCGAAGGCAAAACGTCTCATTAGAATCACTCTGCGCCGCAAGCGGGGCCCGTTTAGTTCACAAGCGTTTAGAGTACCGACTTCAGTCGGGTCTTTGCTTGCTATACAACCCAACTAAAGTTGGTACTCTAAACACCGCCAACGATCCGACTTCTTATTGACAGGCCACGTTCGATCATAAAGAATGCGGCGATGCTGAAGCTGAATGCGTAGCGCTTAGGTTTGAGAAGAGTGGCCCGGGCGTCTCGCCCGTGATTTGCGCGCAGGGATGCGCGCGCCACAACCAACCTGATCTTTTTCAACGGAAGGACATATCATGAGTAACAGTCCTCACGACTCCCGGCGATCTCGCTGGTCGAGTCTGCTTTCAAACAAAGTCATTCAACGTGCTGCATGCTCTTGCTTACTGATGCTAGCTTCTACCGTAGCAGTCCTGGCACAAGCCAATGGCACGTCTTCTTCATCGGTCGCATCCGGCGCCCCTCAATCATCAACCGAAGGCCTCCAGAAACGTTCGAACGAGTTTGGAATCTGGGGCGGCATTTCCTTTGACTCGCCCACCTCGCTTGGCCTTGGCACGACGCCCAATGCGCGATTCGGCAACATTGGCTTGCGCTACGGGCGCGTGCTCGCGGCCAGCAAGACGGTCGCGTTTGAATGGACGATCGACGCAATTCCACTCTCGATACTTTCAAACAACCGATTCACCGTAGTGCCTTCCGGATCGGGATTCATCTTTACCCAAACACGTAAGAGCGTCTACGGCTGGGGCGCCGCCCCCATTGGTTTGAAATTCAACTTCCGCCGCAATCGTCGCGTGCAACCATTCGGTCACGCCACGGGAGGCTTCCTCTACTTCAACGAACAGGTGCCGGTGGCCGGCGCCGCGCGCTTCAACTTCACTTTTGATTTCAGCGGCGGCATTCAAATCGTTAACCGCAACCGCCACGCGTTCACGATCGGCTACAAGTACGAACACATTTCCAACGGCTACCGAGCAAACTTCAATCCGGGCGTGGACGTGCAGATGATCTATGCGGGGTTTTCGATCTTTAAGTGAACTGAGGGTTTTCTCTCATGAGCGCTAAAACAGTTTTCATCAGCTATCGCCGTGACTCTACGGGTCGAGCCTTTGCCAGGTCTCTGAAACAAGAACTCACACATCATGGCTACGATGCTTTCTTCGACGTGGATTCTATCGACGCCGGCAAGTGGGCGGAGCAGATCCGCAAGCAGGTGCCGGAAAGATCGCATTTCCTTCTCTTGCTCACGCCCGGTGCTCTGGATCGGTGCGTCGATCAGGACGACTGGGTACGACGAGAGTTTGAGCTGGCGGTTGATAGTAAGAGGAACATCGTGCCTGTGCGCGAGGAATCAGTGGACCTCGCTGAACTCCGAGAGAACTGTGCCGAGTCGATGAAGGGATTGTTCTCTTATCAAATCGCGACCATACAATCTGCGGGCTTCGAGCGTGATGTCGAAACTCTGATTGAACGCTACATCGCGCCGCACATGGCGCCCGCGCCCTCTCAGCTACGTTCGTCTGAGTTCCTCGCGGACATCTCGCGCATCATCAAGTACGCACCAGCGGAGCTCATAGGTCGCGAGGCGGAGACTGAGTTGCTAACCGATGCTTGGGACCGAGCAATCTTCGGGGAGTCAAAGCGCCCACGCATTCTCACCTTCGTTGCGCTCGGCGGCGAAGGTAAAACTTCGGTGGCGGCGAGTTGGGCTGCGGAGTTGGCTGATCAGGACTGGCCGGGGTGTGACTCTGTTTTCGCCTGGTCATTCTACAGTCAGGGCACCCGCGAACAATTAGCCGCTTCTTCCGATCTGTTTCTTAAGGAAGCTCTCACCTTCTTCGGTGACGAAGAGGATAAACAATTTGCCGCCAGCAGTGCCGGCGCGTTCGAGAAAGGACAACGCCTCGCCGGCGTTGTGGGCCAGCGGCGCTGCCTACTTATTCTCGACGGCCTCGAGCCATTGCAGTACGCGCCCACCGCGCCCACGCCAGGCGAACTCAAAGACCAGGGCCTCGCCGCGCTGCTCAAAGGGCTGGCCGCCAACAATCACGGCCTGTGTGTTGTCACCACACGATATTCCATCCCTGACTTGCGCGGTTATCGGCGGACTACCGCGCCAGAGATAGAACTGACACGCCTATCCAAAGACGGCGGTGTGTCGCTGTTGCGCACGTTGAGTGTGCATGGCACGCAAGAGGAGTTCGAGCAACTAGTGGACGATGTGCAAGGGCACGCCCTCACCTTGAACCTAATTGGCACTTACCTCCGCGACGCCCATGCTGGCGACATCCGCAAGCGTGACCTGGTCAGGCTGGACGAAGCCGACACCGAAGAACAGGGTGGACACGCGTTTCGAGTCATGGATGCGTATGTTAAGTCGTTCGAGAGCGAAGGCGAGAAAGGTGAACGAGCGCTGGCCATTTTGCGTCTCCTCGGTTTATTCGACCGCCCGGCCACAGCTGATTGTCTTGAAGCCTTGTGGAAGGGTGAGGCAATCCCGGGACTGACCGTACCGTTGATCGGCATCAGCGAAGCCCAGCGAAATATTTCCCTCAAACGACTGGAAGACGCGAAACTACTCACGGTGAACCGGGAGGAAGGTTCCGGTGAGCTAGTCGCCCTCGACGCGCATCCTCTGCTCCGGGAATACTTCGCCCAACGTGTCCGTCAGCAACAACCCGAAGCCTGGCGCGCCGCGCACCGGCGGCTTTACGAACACCTCTGCGCGACCACTAAGGAAGGCGACGAGCCCACTCTCGAAGACCTTCAACCGCTCTACCAAGCCGTGGCCCACGGCTGCCAGGCGGGGATGCAGCAGGAGGCGTGTGACGACGTTTACTTCGCCCGCATCCTGCAACAGAACAAGCATTACTCTTGGAAGAAACTCGGCGCGTCTGGTGCCGACTTAGGAGCCGTTGCCTGCTTCTTCGACCAACCCTGGAGCCGCCTGTCGCCCTCGCTCAAGGAAGCCGACCAAGCCATCGTCATGAATCAAGCTGCCTTGTACTTGCGCGCCTTGGGCCGACTGACGGAAGCCCTCGAGCCGATGCGGCTTTCAGGAGACATGGACGTTGGCAAGGATTGGAAGGGCGCTGCCATCAGCTATAGCAACCTAAGCGAGTTGGAGGTGAATCTGGGCGAGGCGGTCGCAGCGGTGGGCGACGCCGAGCAGTCCGTGACCTACGCCGACCGCAGCGGCGATGCGTTTCAGCGGATGGTCAATCGCGCGAGGCTGGCGGACGCCCTGCACCAGTCGGGCAGCCGGGCCGAGGCGGAGGCGCGCTTCCGCGACGCCGAGCGGATGCAGGCCGAGCACCAGCGCGGCTACCCGCTGCTGTATTCACAGCAAGGCTTCGTCTATTGCGACCTGCTCTTGGCGGAGGCCGAGCTTACCGCCTGGCGGAGCATTCTCCAACCCGAAACTCGAGACTCAGAACTCGAAACCGCGGCAGCGTCCTGTCGCGCCATCTCCGGGCGCGCGGCACAGACGCTCAAATGGGCCGAGCAAGCCGCAGCGGATACTCTCAGCCCCGCCCTCGATCACCTCACGCTAGGCCGCGCCGCGCTCTACTCGTCGATTCTGGGATCTCCCAACTCCCAACTCCACACTGCCATCTCTCATATCACCTCCGCCGTGGACGGCCTCCACCGCACCGGCCAGCAGCAGCAGCTTCCCCTCGGCCTCCTCACCCGCGCCTGGCTGCGCAGTCTCGCAAGTGCGCGCACAGGCTTCGAGAGCGCGCAGTCCGATCTGGATGAAGCTTGGGAAATCGCCGAGCGCGGGCCGATGCGTTTGCACATGGCTGACATTCATCTCTATCGCGCGCGCCTGTTCCATGGCGTGAAGCCGTATCCGTGGACGAATCCGCATGAAGATCTCGCCGCGGCGCGGAGGCTGATCGAGCAGTGTGGTTATTGGCGGCGGAAGGAAGAACTCGAAGACGCGGAAGCGGCGGCGAAGAATTGGTAGCAGTCCCGTTAGGGACGTAATGTTTATAGACCATGTCGCCCAAATATCTCGAAGCTCCGTAGGAGCGGAACGTTATTTCGCCTGACTGAATGACTCTTGAAGTGGAATATGTCGCTCCTACAGAGCTGGATCATCTGAGAGACCGTGAGTGCTATAAACACCCGGCTCCTACGGAGCCAAGCAACCGACGCGACGGCTCGTGATGTCGCCCTCCCTCACGGTCGGGCTACTTCCCCGCTCATCAATGACCCGGTCGCTCTGACTCCTGCTAACGCAGATCTTCATTGACATTGATCTCGCGCGGCACTTAATATTTTCGCGTCAAGGTACTCAATAGAAGTTTTCTCGGAGAGCGATGCTGCTGCTTCAAGCAACGACAACGACTGCGCACAACGTCGGGGGACCAGGCACGGCGTATTTGCCGGTGATGGTCTTTTTCGTTTTTGCGGTTCTCTTTCCGGTGATGCCGTTAGTACTCGGACGCTTTCTGCGACCGTGGAAGTATGGGAAGGACAAGATGCGGCCGTACGAGTGCGGCATCGATCCGGAAACGGGCGCGCACGATCGCTTCACGGTCCGCTATTACCTCGTGGCGATGCTGTTTCTGATCTTTGATGTCGAGACGATCTTTCTGTTGCCGTGGGCGATCATTTTTATGGGTAAGGATTTTTCATTTACTCTGTTTGCTCTGATCGAGATGTTCGTCTTCATCGGAATTCTGGTGGTTGGTTACTACTACGCCTGGCGCAAAGGCGCGCTGGAATGGGCCTAGGCATTGCCGATTTCCAATTGAGGATTGCCGATTGGTTGTGGGCCAAAGGAATTTGCTCTGATTAGAATTGATGAAACCCGACGATTTGAAAAAGCGCACGAAGCAGTTTGCATTGCGAGTTCTTAAGCTTGTTGCAGCTTTACCGAATACTTTAAGCGGCAGGACGATTGGTGGTCAGCTTGCGAGAGCAGGTACGTCAGTCGGAGCCAACTATCGGGCTGCCTGTCGCGGGCGATCAAAGCCTGAGTTCGTTGCAAAGATCGGCATCGTCGAAGAGGAAGCAGATGAAAGCGCTTTTTGGATGGAGTTGATCATCGAGGGAAAGCTATTAGGTCAGCGGTTAGTCCAGCCACTATTGGACGAGGCTAATGAGCTTGCGAAAATAATGGCGAGTTCTAGAAAGTCTGCTTCTGAATCGCTCAAAACCAAAGCTAACGGCAAATCGGCAATTGGCAATCGGAAATCGGCAATGATTTATGTCTGAACACAACGAAGGCTTTGTCTTAACCACAGTCGATTCGATCACGAATTTCGTGCGTCGTGGCATCGCGGCGAAGGCGATCGATCTCGGCGCGCCCGTCGTCAACTGGGCGCGCAAGTCCGCGCTGTGGCCGATGACATTTGGTTTGGCGTGCTGCGCGATTGAGATGATGGCTACCGGGGCCGGACGGTTTGATATCGACCGGTTTGGCGCTGGCGTATTTCGTCCCAGCCCGAGACAAAGCGATCTGATCATCATCGCAGGCACGGTCACTTTGAAGATGGGTCCGGTCGTCCGTCGTATTTACGATCAAATGCCGGAACCGAAGTGGGCCATCGCCATGGGCGCCTGCGCGTCGACCGGCGGACCCTTCGATTCCTACTCGACGATGCAAGGCGTGGATCGCACGATTCCCGTGGACGTTTACATCCCCGGCTGTCCCCCGCGACCCGAAGCTTTGCTTTACGGATTGATGCGTTTGCAGGACATCATCATGCGCGAAGCCCCCTCGTCTTACATCTTCGACTCAGACGGCACAGTGCACCGGCAGCGCTCGTTTGATGGTGAAGATCAGCTACAGCTCGCAGCGGCGAATGATGTGGCGCGTGCAGCGCTGGCCACGAAGTAAAACCGGACACCCCCTCGCCAATTTGAAATCCAGCCATAATAGTCAGGAGGAGTCTGATGAGATTCAATTACACGAAAAGCCTTTTGGTCAGTTTTTTCATTCTGCTCGCGCTGCCGGTGGCAGCTAGCGCGCAAAGGACAAAGCCGCGTTTGCGGCGTCCCGCGCCGCGCGCTGCTACGCCGATACTCGTTCCGGTCGGCACAAATCTCAAAGTGCGCTTGAACGATACGCTGTCGAGCAAGGAATCACGGGCCGGTGACAAGTTTACGGCCACGGCAATCGATCCGGTTCGCTTCAACGAGGCCACTGTGCGCGGACACATCCGCTCGATCGTCAAGTCCGGCAAAGTGAAAGGCCGAACGACGATGAACCTCGCCTTCGACGCCATCGAACTGCCGGACGCTCGGCATGGAATTCTGCATGGCTACATCACCAAGGTTTATGGCTCCAAAGCCAGCGCAGACAATGAAGGCGGCGTGCAATCGGAAGGACGCGGCAAGCAGACGCTCAAGCGTGCCGGCATTGGTGCGACTGCGGGCGCGATTATCGGCGGCATCGCCGGCGGTGGCAAGGGCGCGGCTATCGGGTTGATTCTTGGCGGCGCCGGCGGTGCGGGCTCTCTCGCGATCAATGGCAGCAAAGAACTAAAGCTTGAATCGGGCACTGAGATGCTGGTGCACGTCACGCACTAACTCTTTCGATAAAGTATTCAGCAAACCCCCTCAATGTGATAGGCGGCTTTGTCATATGGGCGGCAGAGCCGTTTTTTTCTCGCACGGAAGAAAAACCAACCCACCTTCGTCTAAATAGGCGATGCTCGAGCAAACGGCCATGCAAGCGGAGCAGCGAGTGCAAGATCCCATAGACGCGCGCGTCATCCGAGCCTGTCAGGAAGGCGACCGTGAAGCATTTCGCCTTTTGTTTGAGGCGTACAAGGATCGTGTGTTCTCGATTGCCTGCTATTCGCTCGGCGACGAAGCCGCCGCCGATGATGTAACCCAGCAAATCTTCCTGAAGCTGTTTACTCGCATCGGCCAGTTTCGCGGCGATTCAGAATTCAGCACATGGCTGTACCGGCTGGTCATTAATTCATGTCTGGACGAACGCAGAAGACAACGACGATTTTTGCCGGTCGAAGAGTTCGCGCCAATGAGCAAAGCTGTCTATAGAAAATCTCCGGAGACCGGATATGAACGTCGGGAGATTGCCGGCTCAGTAAGAGAAGCGATTGGCGGACTGAAGCCAAAAATGCGTCTGCCGATCCTGTTGAAGTATGTCGAGGGACTCTCTTACGAAGAGATTGCTGAAGTGCTGGGCTGCTCAAAAGGCACGGTGGCTTCGCGTTTGAATCGCGCGCACAAGGCATTGGCCAAGCGGCTGAGCCATCTGCGCGGTGAGTTGGAGATATAGCGCACGCTCCGACAAACTTCAGTTTGTCGGACATATGGAGACTTAAGATGTTTGGTAAACACGTTTCCAGTTTGACCTCGGCTTATTGTCACGACGAGCTTTCGCCCGAACAGTCGCGGCGAGTCGCCGAGCATTTGATTAGCTGCCAACGTTGTCGTGGTGAATTTGAAGAGATCAGATTTGGCGCCAGGTTGGCAGCGCAGTTGCCGCTGATCGAGGCGCCTGGGTCACTATGGCGCGGGATTGAGATCGCGCTTGATCGTAATGGCCGTCCGACGCTTACCCGCAAGCACGGGCGCATCATTTTCTTCTTGCTGCAACCTCGTTTCGCTCTGGCTACCTTGGCTTTAATTGTGCTAGTTGTCGGGTTTGCAGCGTACTGGTTGCATGATAAGCCGAGGCCGGGGGGAGCATCCTGGGATGTCGCGCGTTTGGATGGCGCGCCTCGTATCGGCTCTGTCCTGGTAAACGACAAAGCGAAACTCGGCGTCGGCCAATGGCTCGAGACTGACACTAACTCGCGCGCACAGATTAGTGTTGGCGACATCGGACAGGTTGAGATTGATCCAAACACTCGCGTGCGGCTGTTGGAAACAAAGCCGACTGAGCATCGACTTGAATTGGCGCAAGGACGCTTGAGCGCGCGCATCTCGGCTCCGCCAAAGCTCTTCTTTGTTAACACTCCATCAGGCGTCGCTGAAGATCTGGGCTGTGCCTATACTCTGGAAGTTGACGATGCCGGCAGAAGCCTGCTGCGAGTGACGTTGGGTTGGGTTGCACTCCAGTTAAAGGATCGCGAATCCTTCGTACCCGCCGGCGCTGCCTGCGCAACCCGGCCCGGCATCGGACCCGGCACGCCATACTTTGAAGACGCGTCAGAGTCCTTTCGCTCAGCGCTGACGAAGGTGGACTTTGAATCCGATGCTAATGCTCAGCGTCAGGGCCTCGATTCTCTGCTCGGCGGCGCTCGAGTTCGTGACACGTTGACGTTGTGGCATCTGCTGGGACGCGTTGATGGCGACGATCGCGCGCAGGTGTACGACCGAATGGCTGAACTCACTCCTCCACCCCTGGGTGTGACGCGCGAAGGCGTCTTGGCACTCAATCAGCAGATGCTCGAGGCCTGGAAAGACAAATTGGAATTCAATTGGTACGACTATTCCTTTCCTGCAATGAAGTCCTTAAAGAAGGTGCGGACCAATGGCCTCGGGAAACTTCATGGGCTTGAGGGCAAGAAATGATCGCGTCCGGCGTTCAGAGTTTATTACTCCTGGTATCACGGGCTGCTAGCCCGTGATCAGAATCACCAAACTCACAGGCTGGCAGCCTGTGATACTTAAGTCGACAGACTGAAGTTTGCCGGACATAACTTTGGAGCAACTGATATGAAGACTCGCGTCAGATCGAAAACCATCGCTGGTTGCCTCGTTGTTCTCGCCATCGCATGCGGCATCGGGTTCAAACTTTCAGGACGCATCAGTCCGACGACTGCTCAGAAGGTCCTTCCGAGGGATAACCATCTGGTCATTCATGAATGGGGCACGTTTACTTCGATAGCGGGTAAGGACGGCGTGGCCCTCGAGTGGCGGCCGCTTAATGGCCCGACCGATCTGCCAAAGTTTGTCCACACAATTCAAAATGGGGGTGACGGGTTGCGCCACGGGCCCAAAGCCGACCTGATTGCCGCGGTCCGAATGGAAACGCCGGTGCTCTATTTTTACTCGGACAACGAAATGGACGTCGATGTCAAAGTTGATTTTCCGAAAGGCAAGATTACCGAATGGTATCCACACGCGCGCGCGGTAAACACCAGCATTGACTGGGGACGATTGAAAGTCATGCCCGGCGCGGTGCTCAATCTCCCGGTCGAGGACAAGGAAAGTCATTATTATCCGGCGCGCGAGACTGACTCCGCCCCCGTTCAAGTCTGCGCCACCGACGGCAAGCCGGCCCAGCAGGAGAAGTTTCTCTTCTATCGCGGCGTAGGAACCTTTGATCTGCCGGTTTCGGTCAAGCTCGAAAACGACAAGGTGGTCTTGAAAAATGCGGGTAAGGACGAAATCGCTCATCTGATCGTCTTCGAGAATCGTGGCGGTAAGCTTGGCTATCGGCTGGTTGACGGCTTCACGGGCGAGACGACGATCGAACGACCAGCGCTCAATCAGAACATAGAGTCGCTGCTTTTTGATTTGAATCAGGTTCTGGTTGGGGCAGGCCTTTACGAAAAGGAAGCTGCCGCGATGATTAAGACCTGGCGCAACAGTTGGTTTGAGGAAGGCATGCGCGTCTTCTACATCCTGCCGCGTCGAGCGACGGATGCAGTTCTGCCCATCACGATTGATCCGAAACCGACGCAACTCGTCCGCGTGCTGGTCGGCCGCACTGAAGTCATCACTCCGGAGATGGAGAAATCGGTTCAGAGACAAGTCAGTATGCTCGGTGATCCTTCGCCGGAAGTGCGCAAAACAGCAATGCTGAACATTCGGAAGTACGGACGCTTTTCCGAGCCAATCCTTAAGCGCATTCTGGAAAACGAACCGAATGAACTAATCCGGGAGCGCATCAAAGAATTGATCGAATCGACCGCGACCCAACAATAGAGCGCTCAATCTCTGCCCGGGTTTCGCTAACATTCCGACTTCCGGGACGTTTACCTGAAATGACGTCTGAGACAAGTGCGTGTCAGATTCTGCGGAGAGCGCCCCGGCATTTCCGGCTAGCGCGGCACCGTAGACTTGCGGCATCATTGTGCCAGGCTTGGCTGTAATCGGAAGCGCATCTGGATCTGGAGAACTCGCAGGAGGCACTAAAGACAAGACATGAAGACCCTTTGGAAAGTAATCAAGTGGATACTGATCTTGGTCGTCTGCCTTTTCATCCTCATACAGGTCAAGAGGCCGGCGCGAACGAACCCTGCGGTTGACGCATCGCAAACTATCGCAGCGCATACGCAGATGACGCCGCAGGTAAAGGACATCCTCGACCGTTCCTGTCGTGATTGTCATTCAAGCCAGACTGAGTGGCCGTGGTACACGAACGTTGCGCCGCTGTCCTGGTTCATAGTCAATCACGTCAACGAAGGACGTAAGAACTGGAGTCTGTCGGAGTGGGGTAAGCTCGATCGAGATCGCCAGGATCGAAAGCTGCGACAGATTTGCGACGAAGTTTCGGACGGCGGCATGCCTCTGAGTACATACACGCCACTCCATCCGGGCTCTAAGCTCTCACCAGCCGATGTGAAGACGCTTTGCGATTGGACTGCCGCGGAACGTGCGCGTCTGTCGCAAGCAAAGTGATTGTGGAATCTAACAGTACGACCGTATTGCAAAGGCCATGTAGGCCTCGTCTTGATCAAATTCATCGTAGTAGTCCGGTGGATCCTTTCGCGTCCGACTGACCTTCCCTTCCCTCCGCTAAGCCCGCGAGCCCGCGGCTCGGTTTGAAACCTGACCAGTATTCTCAAGCCGCTCTGCTTGTCTTTTCCTGCAACAGAGTGCCAGAATCGTCGCTCCCCGTCGTCCAATCGTCTGTTGGAGCTTCAAAGTCTGGAGTTCACATCAGCGAAGATTGCGTCAAGTTCAAACATAAATTCTACTGGAGATCGCAATGCAACCACGTGACCTATTTGGAAGAGCAGCAACGAAGTTTTTCCTGGCCTTCGCTTTCTTATGTGTTGTCGCGCCCGCCGGCTTCAGCCAACCCACGCCCACGCCGACACCGCAACCACCGGCCCGGCCTGCGCGCCGCCCGATGCCCCCGGCACAGTACATACCGCCGCACGATTACGATCAACGAAACATCAAGCTCGACCTACGCTTTGACTGGGATCGGGAACAGGCGATCGGGACGGCGACGATCACGCTGGCGCCCGTCGTCAAGGACTTGCGACGGGTAGATTTCGACGCCGCTTATATGACTGTGGCCGGAGCTGCGCTGAAATCGGGGACTCCGCTTAAATTCGAATACGACGCCACGAAGGAAAAGCTTTCGGTTCTGCTTGACCGCGCCTACCAGCCGGCCGAGGAACTCATCGTGGTTATCTCTTACCACACGAACCGGCCGCCCGCCGGTCGCGCGTCTTTGATCGGCGGTAGCGGACTGAATTTTATTAAGCCGCGACCAGATGACCCAACCCGCCCGCGCCAGATTTGGTCGCAGGGCGAGGCTGAGACAAACCACCAGTGGTTCCCCTGCTTCGATCATCCGAACGATTTTGCATCTTCAGAAATAGTCGCGACTGTTGAGAAACCTCTCAGTGTGGTTTCCAACGGCAAACTTATCTCAGTAAAAGAGAATTCAGACGGCACGCGCACGTATGACTGGAAGATTGACGACCCACACGCGACTTATCTCACCTCGATCATTGTGGGCGAGTTTGCGCCCGTCACTGGTGCCTATGCGGGCATTCCGGTCATCACTAACGTTTACAAAAACGAAATTGAGGAAGGAAAAGTCACCGCCGCGCGCTTGCCCGAAATGGTCAAGTTCTTCTCTGAAAAGACCGGCGTGAAATATCCCTACGCCAAGTATGCCCAGACCACTGTGCGCGATTTTGGCGGCGGCATGGAAAACATCAGCGCCACCACCCAAACCGACAACATGATTCACGATGCCCGCACCGAACTCGATTCAACGAGCGATGGTTTGCAGTCTCACGAGCTCGCGCATCAATGGTTCGGCGATTTCGTTACTTGCCGCAACTGGTCAGACGTCTGGCTCAATGAAAGTTTCGCCACCTACTTCCAGGCGATGTGGGACGAGCACAATCTGGGCCACGACGATTTCTTATATTCCGATGTGAAATCGAATCAGGAGCAGTACTATCAGGCGTGGGGTCGCGGACTACGCCGGCCGATCGTGACGAAAAACTACGCCGGACCCGACTCAGTCTTTGATACCTACGCTTATCCGCGTGGCGGCGCCGTCTTACACATGCTGCGCACATACCTGGGCGAGGACAACTGGTGGCGCTCGATCAATCATTACCTGACGAAGTATGCGCATCAGCCGGTTGAAACTGCGCAGTTTCGCATCGCCATCGAGGAGACCACCGGGCAGCCGATGGATTGGTTCTTTGACGAATGGCTCTACAAAATGGGCCATCCAGTCTTTCGGGTTACCCAGGACTATGATGCCGTGAAGAAGGAACTAACGTTAAAGGTCAGGCAAGAGCAGCGGCCCGATCCGGAATCGCAATATCCGCAGGTAACTTGGTTTCAAACTCCCGTGGACATCGAAATTGGAACGGCGTCGAGTACTCGCATTGACCGCGTGAGCATCGAGCCGAAGGAAGAACAGACATTCAAATTCACCGTCGATTCCGAGCC
>JBGPWS010000048.1:0-17556 GCA_041492345.1 Pyrinomonadaceae bacterium
ATATCAACTTAAAACGGGGACGACAGAGCCGCTGTTGCGCCCCGTTTTGTTCTCTATGGTGGAGAGTGGCACGGGCGTCCCGCCCGTGAAATCACGCGCAAGATGCGCGTGCCACATCAAGGCATGGTTCGCGACGGAATTCCATATGTAGTTATCCCGCTGGTGCTGGCGCTCGTGCCGGTTGTTTTTGGTTACTGGCTGCTGGCGATTCCTTTCGTAGTAATCGCCGCGTTCATGGCTTACTTTTTTCGCAATCCGCACCGGTCGGTCCCGACGGAGTCTGGCGTAGTCGTGGCGCCGGCGGACGGCCGCGTCACCATAGTCAGATTGGCCGATGGCCATGAAAATCCAGAGTCGCTCATTAGCATCTTTCTGTCGCCCCTGGACGTGCACATCAACCGCTCGCCAATCGGTGGGGTGATTACCGAAGTCGCTTACAAAAGGGGGAGATTTTTGATGGCGACGAAAGCAGAATCCCGTTTGCTGAACGAGCAGAATACCTTGACAATTCAAGGTGATGGGTTGACTGTGAGGTGCACTCAGATTGCCGGGGTCCTTGCCCGGCGAATTGTTTGTTGGAAGCAGAAGGGCGAAAGGGTAAAATGTGGCGAACGGTTCGGCATGATAAAGTTTGGGTCACGGACAGATGTGCTGCTGCCGCCAAATGTAGAGGTAATCGCTCGTGAAGGTATGAAGGTCAAAGGTGGAGTTACAATCGTAGGAAGAATCAGAGAATGAGTTTTCCACGTCTACAATCCGGCACGCGCCTTGGTCCCGCACCGGCACCCTCAGGCCACAAGGGTCTGAAGAAGGGCGTCTACCTGGTGCCGTCGCTCTTTACGGCGATGAACATTCTTGCCGGCTTCTATTCGCTGATGGCGACGATGAGTGGGTTTCGCCTGCTGGGAATTGGCGGTGCAAGTCAGATAAAAGAAGCGGCTGATCGATTTGATTATGCGGCTATGGCTATCGGCTGGGCTTTTGTGTGCGACATGCTGGATGGTCGCATTGCGCGCATGACCAAAAGCACGACCGAAATCGGGATCCAACTCGATTCGCTGGCGGACATCGTCTCATTCGGTCTGGCCCCGGCCATTCTTGCCTACGCCTGGGGCTATGGAACGGCGTTGCAGGACTGGAGCAACGCCAGGCAACTGGCCTGGTTTATCTCTTTCATGTTTGTAATCTGTGGTGGCTTTCGCCTGGCCAGGTTCAACGTTCAGGCGTCACGCCCGCGCCCCCTCGCCGAGGGAACGCCAAAGGTAGACAAGAAGAGCTTCGTTGGTTTGCCGATTCCGGTCGCCGGATGCTTAGTCGCGGCTATTGTTCACTTCGCGCCGATACCGATCAAGTACGCGCCTCATCGCTCAGAACTTCTTTCAATTCTGATGATGTTGCTGATGGGATTTCTGGGTCTATTAATGGTCAGCACTCTGCGCTTTACCAGTTTCAAGTCCGTGGGGACAGGCAGACGCAATGCCCGGCTGGTAATCGCAATGATTGCCCTGGTTGGTTTGATCTATCTTTACTCGCAATGGGTCCTGCTGCTTCTGTGCATTGCGTACGTAGTCCATGGGTTGCTCTCGCGCGGCCTAACCTCTCTCGGCCGGCGCTCACCCGAGAAACAGACGGCAGAGATGCGCGAAGTCTGAGAACTTCGCGGCCTCCTTTTTCATCCAGACAAGTTATGCCCCGGTGTTTTGCTAAGGAGCCGCGAACGCCAGCAGTCCGTGTGAAGTGGCGATGAGCACCGCATTCTCAACCGCGATGGGCGCCGCACTGCTGCTGTTTTCTTCACCGAGAGACAAGGTGTTCGCAGGCTTTCCATCGCGCAGACTCAGAACGATCGCGCTGTCAGTAGAGAGGGGCGTGAACAGGGCACCATCGGGGCCGGTAACGGGTCGCGCAGGTATCCGGCCGGGAAGCTGGCGCCGCCATAACAGCGCACCCTTCTTGAGCGATAGGAAGTAGACGAAATTATCCAGTGACGCGGCCAACAAACCGTTCTCAACGGCGGCTACCGACTGGACGGCTGCGCCAGTCCGGCGCCGCCAGAGCAGTTTCGCGCGCAACTCGCTGAACGCATAAACATATCCGTCTCCCGATCCAAAATAAAGTATGCCGTTGGCAATGGCTATTGGCCCCTGGATCGCGCCATGGGTGTGATACTGCCAAACGAGACGGCCGGTAGCCTGGTCAAGCGCGAGCAGGCTGCCTCCCTCGCTCCCCAGATAAACCAACTGGCCCGCTAGTAGGGGCTGGCTGGAGAATCCTTCCGAGTATTGATTGATCCAAAGTGTCAACCCAGTGTGCTTGTCAAACGCGTAAACTCTTCCATCTGTGCTGCCGGCAAACAGAGCATTCTCCCCAGCGACCAGACTGCCTCCGAGGGGGGCCGGCAGCGTTCTCATCCAAAGGGTCACTCCAGTTGATTTGCTAAGAGCGCGCAGCGTCCCGTGAACATGGCCCTGCTCGGCTTCCGCATAACTGGTAGCTGCATAGACGCTGCGGTCATCGGTGGAGGGCGAGGCGGAAAGCTCGCCACCGGCTTCAGCTCTCCACTGTAGTTTGCCGTCCGCGGCATTGAGCGCAACAAGAGTACCTCCAGCCAGCGGGAGAAAGACTGTCGTCTTATCGGCTGCGGGAGTTAGGTTAGAAGTTTGATCGGATTGGTAACGCCACTTTACGACGAGCGGTTGGGATAGCGCGACGTGGTTGGGAGCAGGATCCTGGGCCGCGGACTGGATAGATGAACCGAGCAGCGCCAGTAGACACCAGCAAACCACTTTCGAAATAAGCTTCCACGCCTTGTTCTGTGAGGTTGCAGAATCTCGGTTCATTCAATCAACTTGCTTTCATTTTCCGCCGCTTGCTTTGCTCGTTACTCTATCGCCAACCTATAATTCGACGTCTAAAGAAATTCGCTATGTTTGACGCATAACCCGCCACGGAGGTTTTCTTTTTTGCAGAGCACAAGTCACGAAAGAATAATCATACTCGACTTTGGTTCCCAGTACACCCAACTCATTGCGCGACGAGTGCGCGAGGCAGGCGTTTACTGCGAAATTCTTCCTTTCAGCATTTCGATCGAAGAAATTCAATCACGCGAGCCCCGAGGATTAATATTTTCGGGCGGTCCTTCCTCCGTCTACGACGATGCCGCGCCCCGCCCGCAGGCTGACTTGCTTGAAAGCGCCGATTGCCCGGTGCTGGGTATTTGCTATGGCTTGCAACTGATCGCTCACGGTCTGGGCGGCGAAGTCACACCGTCGAACAACAGGGAATATGGTTATGCTCGGCTCAAGGTTGTCGACGCGACCAGTCGGTTATTTGCGGGGCTGCCGGAAGAAATGGACGTATGGATGAGCCACGGTGATAAGGTCACCACGCTGCCTGACGGCTTTCGCGTGACGGCCGAGACGGCGGACGCAGTCAACGCGTTTGAGAATCCAGCCCGTGGCATCTATGGATTGCAGTTCCATCCAGAGGTCGCCCACACGCCGCTGGGCGCGCAGATCTTGCGCAACTTCTTATTCGAAATTTGCGGTTGCAAAGGTGACTGGACGCCGGCCGCTGCGATTGCGGAACAGATTGAACGCATCAAAGAGCGGCTCGGCGAGAATGGCCAGGCTGTTTGCGGACTTTCCGGCGGCGTCGATTCTTCGGTCGCGGCCGCGCTCGTTCACCGGGCTGTGGGTGGCCGGCAAACCTGCCTGTTCATTAACAATGGGTTGCTGCGCGAAGGCGAATTCGAATCGACGCTGGCTTTGTTGAAGCAGAAGCTAGAACTCAACATTCAGGGAGTCGACGCGAGCCAACGCTTTCTCGATGCTTTGAAGGACATCGTCGATCCGGAAACAAAGCGCAAGCGAATCGGCGCGCTTTTTATAGAAGTGTTCGAGGAGGAGGCGAATCGCATCGGGGGTGTTGGTTTTTTGGTGCAGGGAACTCTTTATCCGGACGTAATTGAGTCAGTGTCCGTGCGCGGACCCTCAGCGACAATCAAGAGCCATCATAATGTCGGTGGTTTGCCGGAGAAAATGAACCTGAAATTGATCGAACCCTTGCGTGAACTGTTTAAAGACGAGGTCAGGCTGATCGGCAGGGAACTCGGTGTGCCCGAAGAGATCCTCGAGCGGCATCCATTTCCGGGACCGGGTCTGGCAGTGCGCATCCTTGGCGACGTGACCGAAGAACGACTCCGCATTCTGCGTGCGGCAGATCAAATTCTGGATGAAGAACTGCGGAGGGCGGGCTTGTATGGATTTGTCTGGCAGGCCTTTGCGGTGCTTCTGCCGATTTCCACCGTAGGCGTGATGGGCGATGAGCGAACTTACGAGCGCGTAATTGCGATTCGCGCCGTCACGAGCGTCGACGGAATGACCGCCGATTGGGCGCGTCTGCCACACGACTTGCTGGCCCGGATCTCGACGCGCGTGGTTTCGGAAGTAAAGGGCGTTAATCGCGTGGTTTACGATATTAGCTCAAAACCCCCCAGCACCATCGAGTGGGAATAAGCCAAAGTAAGTGCCTCTAGCGATGGTAAAGTTTTAGCGCGTGAGATAAAGCCATTTCAAGATGTTGCTTGGTTGATCCATCGACGCCACGTGATATAGTGTCGGATCGAACAGGCAAGTTTTTCATTTCGCTGTTTACTTTTCAAGATCATTTATCATGCAGGACAAGCGCTTCGTCCATCTCCATTTACATACCGACTACAGCCTCCTCGACGGCGCGATCCAAATAAACCCGCTCGCGAAGCGGACTCAGGAACTCGGGATGAAAGCATGTGCCATGACTGATCATGGAAACATGTACGGCGCCATTACTTTCTACAACACGATGAAGAAGGAGGGGATCAAGCCGATTATCGGCTGCGAAACCTATCTGGCAAAGGGAAGTCGCAAGGATCGCGGAGGGCGCGCAGCTCCGGGTGAGAAGACAAACCATCACCTGATTCTGCTGGCAAAGGATTTCGAGGGCTATCGCAATCTCTCGCGTCTTACTTCCAAGGCCTTCACCGAAGGGTTCTATTACAAACCGCGCATCGATAAAGAGCTGCTCGCCCAACATAGTAAAGGTCTGATCGCGCTTTCGGCTTGCATGTCGGGCGTTCCTTCAGCGATGCTGGCTCGAGAGTGTCCTGATGAAGCCGCCGCTGCTGCACTCGAGTTCCAGGAAATAATGGGGAAGGGAAATTACTTTCTCGAGATTCAGGAGCACGGACTTGAACCACAGGCGCGTATCCGCAAACCGCTGGTCGAATTGTCGAAGCGGACCGGTATACCTCTGGTGGCCACCAATGACGCTCACTACCTGATGCCGGACGACGCTCGCGCCCACGATGTTCTGCTCTGCATCGGTTTAGGTAAGACAGTAAATGATCAGAATCGCTTGCGGTATGAGACGCCAAACTTTTATGTCCGTTCGCCTGACGAGATGTGGGAAATTTTTGGCAAAGAACTGCCGGAGGCTTTGCAGCGCACCGTTGAGATCGCGGAGAGATGCGATCTGAGTTTGCCGCACGGCGTCAACTATTTGCCAAACTATCCTATACCGGCGTCTGACGCTGGGCTATCAGCCAACGAATATTTTGAGAAGACCGTTCGGGATGGTTATCAGACCCGCAAAGCTCAGGTTTGGGATGGAGAGTCGGCCAGAGGGGAACTGACACATACATTCGAAGAGTACGAGAAACGTCTGTGGCATGAGATAGAAGTCATCACGCGCATGGGATACGCCGGCTATTTCCTGATCGTTTGGGACTTTGTTCGCTACGCTAAGGACCATGGCATTCCGGTAGGACCAGGACGCGGTTCCTCAGCCGGATCGCTTGTGGCTTACTGTCTCGGCATTACCGACATCGACCCTTTGAAGTACAACCTCTTCTTTGAACGCTTCCTAAACCCCGAACGCGTTTCCATGCCGGACATCGACATTGATTTTTGCGTGCGTGGCCGCAATGAAGTAATTAATCACGTGGCCGACCTCTACGGACGCGATTCGGTATGCCAAATCATAACTTTCGGGACTCTGGCGTCGCGCGCGGCAATCAAAGACGTTGGCCGTGCTTTGGACATGCCCTATTCCGAAGTCGAGCGCATCTCGAAGATGATTCCACCGCCTGTCCGGGGCCGCAATGTGAGCATCGAGCAGGCCATTCAACAAGTACCTGAGCTTCGCAAATCGATGGAGACGAACGACCAGGTGCGAGACTTAATCGACCTCGCCCTGCGAATTGAGGGCTGTGCGCGTCACGTTTCGGTCCATGCTGCGGGTGTGGTCATCACCCCTGAGCCCCTGGAAGAACTCATCCCCATCGCGGTTTCTGCCAAAGATGAAGTTACTACTCAATACGAGATGTCGGACCTTGAGAAGGTAGGCGTATTGAAGATGGACTTCCTGGCGCTTAACACGCTTACCATTATAAGCGACTGCTTAAAGAGCATAAAGCGGTCGCTTAGCGAAGATGTCGTCTGGTCAAAGGTGGCGCTTAACGACGAGCAGACTATGCAACTGTTTGCCGAAGGGCGCACAGATGCGATATTTCAGTTCGAATCCTCGGGAATGCAGGACATCTGTCGTAAGCTCAAACCCAAGAGTATTGAGGATCTCTCGGCGCTTAACGCGCTCTACCGGCCTGGTCCCATCGATGGTGGAATGGTTGATGACTTCATCCTGAGGCACCACGGCAAGAAGAGCGTTCGCTACATTGTCCCAGAGATGAAGGAGGTTCTGGATAGCACTCAAGGCGTCATCGTCTACCAGGAGCAGGCAATGCAGCTGGCGCAGAAGCTGGCCGGATACACAATGGCCGAGGCAGACAGTCTGCGAAAGGCCATGGGCAAGAAGAACCGGGAAGAGATGGCTCAGCAGGAGCAGAAGTTCATTCTGGGCGCGGTCGCCCGTGGCATCAAGCGCGATAAGGCGCAGCAGATTTTTTCTCTCATGGCGCAGTTTGCGGACTATGGCTTTCCCAAGGCGCATAGTGTGGCTTACGCCTACCTCGCATTTCAGACGGGTTATCTCAAGGCCCATTACGGGGAACATTTCTACGCGGCGGTCCTTTCAAATGAAATCGACGACACTGCAAAAGTTTTTCGGTACACGAAAGAGATGCGCGGGCAGGGAATTATTCTTCTGCCACCGGATGTTAACGAAAGCGACATTGGCTTTACCGCGCTGAAGGGGGCGATCCGTTACGGTCTGGCGGCTATCAAGGGCATTGGGTTCGCCAGCGTCAGCGCGATCATGAAGGCTCGCCAAGCGGGCCCGTTTCGATCGCTTTTCGATTTTACTGAGCGAGTTGAAGAAGGTGCGATTAACAAGCGGGTCCTGGAAGGACTGGTATGCAGTGGAGCTTTTGATTCTCTGAAGTCCGATGACAGCACGAGCAATCAATGGCGGGCCCGGCTTTTCGCTGCTATCGATATTGCCCTGGCACGTTCAGCCAGAGCCAGGCGCGCGAAAGCAACGGGCCAGAACGATCTCTTTGGTGGCGATCACGTGCACGCTCCTGACACTGCCAGCGATTTGCCTGAAGCGGCGGCCTGGACAGCATCCGAAATGTTGGCGGCGGAAAAAAAGACCGTTGGGTTTTACATTACGGGCCACCCGCTCGAGGCTCACTTCGAAATCGTCGCGCGACTCGGCGCCGTGTCATCGGCTGAACTCAGTCAACAAGAGAGCGGCTCGCGGGCGACGATTGCCGGGCTCATTACCGATCTTCAGCTTCGCACCACGAAGAAAGGAGATCGCTTTGCGATCTTCCGCCTGGAAGACCAGGCGGGCTCGGTAAAGTGTGTGCTTTGGCCTGAGCCATTTAGAAGGCAGAACGGAATCGTCGTGGAAGAAGCGACCGTGTTGGTAACCGGCAGGGCGGAGATCAGCGATGACGGGATGATTACCGTGATTGCTGAAAAGCTCACCGAGCTCACCCAGGCAGTCCAACAGAAAGCGAGAGAGCTAATCATCGGCATTCCGACCGCAACCGATTCAACTCAGCTTTGCGAGGCAGTCAAGAACCTGCTCGAACACTCAAAAGGCGACTGCGACGTTTTTGTCGAGGTAGTTGCTGAGGGTATGCTGGTGCGGATACGATCGCATCCTTCGTTGAAGGTCCAGGGTAGCGCAGAGATCGAATCAGCCTTGCGGAACTTAGGCTGCGAAGTCAGGTGGGAAGGTTTTGCGGCTTCAAAGCAAGCCGCGGCAGCGCGAGGCTCAGCGTAAACTCTTGATGGCGAAAAAGAATAAATTGAATCCAGAGCATTCGACCACCGCCTTCGAGCGGGTCCAGCTCGCGCGTCATCCCGAGCGACCCTACACCCTCGATTTCATCGAGCGATTGTTCGAGGACTTCACAGAGATTCACGGCGACCGCCGTTACGCTGAGGATCCGGCAATTGTGTGTGGCTTCGCGCGTTTTCATGGCATGCCGGCGCTGATTGTTGGTCATCAGAAAGGGCGCGATACAAAGCAGCGTCAGTTTCGAAACTTCGGCATGCCCAAGCCTGAAGGCTACCGCAAAGCGATTCGGGCGATGAAGCTGGCCGAGAAGTTCGAACGGCCGATCTTCTGTTTTATCGATACTCCCGGAGCCTATCCGGGCATCGATGCGGAAGAGCGCGGACAGGCTGAAGCCATTGCTTACAATCTTCGCGAGATGGCGAAGTTAGTTGTTCCCGTGATCGTTACGGTCATCGGCGAAGGCGGCTCTGGCGGTGCCCTGGCGATTGGCGTCGGCGATCAAGTGCTGATGCTGGAGAACGCAATCTACTCGGTAATTTCACCCGAAGGCTGCGCAGCCATTCTGTGGAAAGATTCGAGCCAGGCTGCACGCGCCGCAGAGGAGCTGCGACTTACCGCCCAGGATTTGCAGCAAGAGGGAATTGTGGATCAGGTGATCGATGAGCCCAAAGGCGGAGCGCAGAACTCTCACGATGAGGCGGCCCGTTTCCTTGATCCGGTACTTTGCGAAAGGCTGGCAGAGTCGGTCACGAATAACGTCCCAGACCGCCTGGACCGACGCTATCGCAAACTCAGGCAATTAGGTAAGTGGGGAACCAGCGAAGCAGCCGGCTCCCGTTGAAGCTAACAGGCTGACTCTAAAGCTGTCTGGTCCGAAGCAATCAAAACGGAATATCGTCGTCACTTAGATCAGTTGGCTCAGGAGCTGACTCGCCTTCAGCAGCCGCAGCCTTCGCCGGAGCCGCCCCCGCATCCTCGCCTCTCCCGCCGCCAATGAACTGCATGTCAGTCGCATGGACCTCCAGCGTGTGGCGCGGTTTGCCATCGCGGTCGGTCCACTCCTCGACGCGAAGCCGGCCTTCGATGTAAACGGGTCTGCCACGGGTTAGATACTGAGAGGCGGTTTCAGCCTGCCGCCCCCACAAAGTGACGCGAAACCACGTAACGATGTCGTTGTTTTCACCAGTGTTGCGATCCTTCCGGCGTTCGTTCGTAGCCAAACTGAAGCTGCAAACGGGTGTGCCCTGCGGCGTATAGCGCAACTCTGGATCACGGCCGAGGTTGCCGACCAGAATGATTTTGTTGAAAGACATTTGCGTTCTCCGTTTTGTCTTCGTCCTCGACGGGAGTCAGGGTCGTTAAAGCAAGATGGCCGATACTACTCGGAGCCGTGCGATGCGTCAAGCACGAGATTCTTGCAACAATAGCGTTTACACTAATAGGAACGTCGCGGCTAAATCTGTTAGACTTTGCCGGTTATCGAAGATAGTAATGGGCTCGACAGTTTACCTGGAAACATTTGGTTGTCAGATGAATGTCGCTGATAGCGAGCGCGCCGACGTGCGTTTGCGGGCGGCCGGATTCGATCTGAGCCAATCGTCAGAGACCGCGGATGTAATTATCTTCAACACGTGTTCGGTGCGTGAACGCGCCGCCAACAAAGTTTTCACGCGTATCGGTGAAGTCCGCCGGCAGCGTCTGGGCAGGGAACCAGTTGTTGGAGTCATGGGTTGCGTGGCGCAGTTGGAAGGCAAGACGCTGTTCGATAACAGCCCGTCCGTAAATTTGATAGTTGGCACGCGCGCCACGGACCGGCTGCCCGAACTGGTTAATCGCGCACTCGAGGGCGAACGCCGAGTCATAGATCTCGACGAACGCGCTGAAGGTGAAAAGTGGGACGTGCCGGCGACGGCGCGCACTTCGAAGTACGTGGCCTTTGTTCCGATCATCGAAGGCTGCAACAAGTTCTGCACCTACTGCATCGTGCCTTTTTCCCGCGGGCGAGAGAAGAGCCGCGCCGCTTCCGATATCGTCGCTGAGATAAGAGAGCTTCGCGATCACGGCTATCGCGAGATTCATCTGATCGGACAGAATGTGAATAGCTATCGCCCGGGGACCGAGGCCGGACTTGAGGAATTCAAGGGCGCCACGGCCTTCTGTCGTCTCTTGAGGGCAGCGGCGGCGACCGGAATGGAGAGAATCAAGTTTACAACCTCTTTCCCGCGCGATTTTCATCCGGACATTGTGGCGGCGATCGACGAGCACCAGAACCTTTGCGAGTGGGTTCATTTGCCCGTGCAGTCGGGCAGCGATCGCGTCCTCCGCGCGATGCGCCGCGGCCATACCGCGAGCGACTACATGGCCAGGATCGCCGCGGTCAAAAATGCTCGACGCCGGATGGCCATCACCAGTGATATTATTGTTGGCTTCCCGGGCGAGACCGAAGCGGATTTTCGCGAAACGCTAAAACTGGTCGGCGAGGTCGGATACGACGCACTCTTCATCTTCAAGTACTCAGAGCGCCCGGGCACGCCGGCGGCGAGACTCGCTGATGATGTAAGCCGGAGTGAGAAGACTGCGCGGTTTCTTGAGTTGGAAGAGATGCAGCAGCAGCTTCAGCAAAAAACTTACGAGAACTATATTGGTCGAGAGATCAAGGTCCTTGTCGAGCGTACCAGCTCAAAGTCAGATCAGGATATGAGCGGACATTCAACTTGCCACAAGGTGGTGAATTTTCCGGGTGGTTCAGCCATGCCGGGAGAAGTGGTGAGCATCCGCGTGACTGAGGCCAAGCCAAATAGTCTCTACGGTCAGGTAACACAGGCGATCTGAGTCAGTCAGGATTGTGTACAATAGCGGGGTAGAGAAAATGGAAATAGAGGTCAAGATTCGGGCGCTGATGATGGATCCCAATAGTGGCACGCCGATAATCATCCTCAAGGACATCAACAGCGAAACGATGCTGCCCATCTGGGTGGGAGCATATGAAGCAAACGCCATTGCCCTGGAGATTGAAAAAATTGCCCCACCCCGACCGATGACGCATGACCTGTTGCGCAATCTGATCGTCGAGCTGGGATTGAAAGTCGATCGCGTAGTGGTTACTTCGTTGCGCGACAATACGTTTTATGCAGTAATTGAGCTGACCGGAGAGAACGGCGAGCCGATGAGACTTGATTCGCGTCCGTCTGATGCGATTGCGCTCGCGCTCCGGGCCGATTGTCCTATCTACGTCGACCTGGATGTAATTCAGGCATCGCGCAACAGCATTGCGACCGAGGAGGAAAGCGAATCCCAAGGTGAAGGCGGAGAGGAAGACTGGCCCGATGTTATTGGTGACGCCAGTGATTTGCCAATGTGATGTTCGGTTCTTAAGCGAGGCAAAACGGTAGAGTGATAATAGCAATCACTAATCAGAAGGGTGGGGTCGGAAAGACCACTACGGCGATCAACCTCGCGGCGGCTTTCGCCAGATGCGGAACCAAGACGCTTCTCCTCGACCTCGATCCGCAGGCTAATAGTTCGATCTCGTTTCTGGATCCGCTGACGATCGACCGCTCAGCTTACGAATTGATGATGGACGGGCAGGGAACTGACGAGTTGCCGATTTACAAGACTCCGGTCGAAGGCCTGGACATCATTCCGGCAAGGATTAACCTGGCGAAGCTCGAGTCGAAACTAGTCGGCGACTTTGATGCGCCTTTTCGCTTGAAAGACCGAATCGGGCCGCTCAAGAAAGTCTACAAGGTGATTGTGATCGATACTCCGCCGACGCTCGGCTTGATTACCGTCAACGCGCTCGTGGCTTCGAGCCACGTGCTGATTCCGATCCAGTCCTCTTATTTTGCTCTGGAAGGAACTGACGATTTACTGGAAACGATCGAGAAGGTGAAAGCTCGCCCAAATCCCAAGTTGGAAATGGTGGGAGTGCTCGTTACCCTCCACGACAAGCGCACGACCCTGGCCAAGGAAGTTTACGAGCAAATTCGCCGTGTCTTCGGGCCGAAGCTCTTCGACACTGTAATTACGAAGAGCGTGCGATTAGAGGAATCGCCGGCATACAAAGAATCCATTTTTACTTTCGCGCCGCAGTCTTCGGGCGCCGTCGAGTACGAAAAACTTTGCAAAGAGGTAATGAGCCGTGTCTAGAAGAGGCTTGCCCACCGGTCTTAGCATGCGCCACGACGCACACTACGTCGAGGAGCTGACGCAGTCCACCACGACCCACGTCGGACGAATGATTCCGATCGACAAACTCGATCCGAATCCTGATCAGCCGCGCACTGAGATCGGCGACCTGGCGGAGTTGACGGCATCGATTAAAGAAAAGGGCGTGCTCGAGCCGCTGTTGGTTAAGCCAACGATGGGGCGATGGATGATCATCGCCGGAGAACGTCGATGGCGCGCCGCCGCGGCGGCCGGTCTGAAGGAACTTCCGTGCATTGAGATGGACGTCGACGAGAGCGCCGTCGCTGAGATTGCGCTGATCGAGAACATGCAGCGGAAGGACCTGACGCCATGGGAAGAGGCCGACGGACTGCGCGCGTTGTGCGAACGCTTTGGCTATACGCATGAGGATGTGGCCCGCAAAGTCGGGAAGAGCCGAAGTACAGTGACTGAGGCGCTCTCGATCGCTTCGATTCCCAGCTCGATTCGCGAGATTTGTCGCGCCTCGGACATTACTTCGAAATCGCTATTGCTGCAGATTGTTCGTCAGCCTGACGATGAATCGATGCGCACGATGGCCGAGCAGATCGCGTCTGAAGGTCTGACCCGGGACGGCGCTCGAAAAGCGCGCCGGGCTTTCGTCGATCCTACCGGAGCGTCTGAACCTTACGTTTACCGTTACGAAGCACCGGGAAGGGAATTCAAAGTTGAGGTGAAGTTCCGGAAGAGTAACATCTCAGCCGAAGAACTCTTCAATGCGCTTAACGCGGCAGCCCAGAACATCGACGAGGCAAGCTGAATCCAAGAGTCGCACGGGCTGCCAGCCTGTACTTTCGCCGCGAGGGCTGCGCTTTCGTACTTCAGCTCCGAATCAACCCTTCTTCTTCTTTTCCGCCGCAGCTCGCTTTGCCAAAGACTTGCTCCAGCGCTCCAGCGTTGGCTGCAGGGGTTTGAACAACTTTGCGCGAATCTTGTGTTGGTCTTCGTTCCAGGCCTTCAATTGCTTTTCGACGTACGCGCGTACCGCGGGCTCAACCGATCCGCGCTTTACCGAATGACGCAACGTCAGATGGTAGTGCTGCGCCACCAAAGAAAAGATCACCGCCGACAGGTTACCTTTGAATGACAGCCGCGGAATTATGCGCTTGTGAAACGGTTTATTGGCAGAGGTCAGCGGAGTAAGCGCAACTTCAAACCAGGGCCCCTGGTTACCCTGACGCGGATGATATAGACCCGGAAGGTCTGTCCCTTTCGCAGCCATGCGTGCCCGCGGTTCCGTGATCACGCTCACCAACCGCAGCCGCTCAATTCCACGCAGATGTTCGCGCGGCACGCTTGCCAGCGCGGTCTCGACATTCGCCAGCGTATTCCGCGGCAGCTTTCCCGTGTACTGGTTTTCAATCTTTACAGCCATCTAACCTCAAACCTTCTTAACCAACAGCATAATAGCGAGCCGAAGAACGATAGGAGACCGGAGCCCGCTTCGTCAACCGTGAAGCCGCAAACCGGCAGCCCCATCACCAGAACCAGAGCGAATCTCTGTCGGCCATCCAGCCTAAAACGTGGCTATTAGACCGCTCAGAAAAAACCGAACTCCGCCAAGGAAAATGCACGACTTAAGATAGACAAGTCCTTTCCAAAAGTCAGAATTGCCCGCATTCACGCTGAATAAGGCCGATTCGCGAGCAAATACGGCAAATGCCCCCAAGCCATTTCCCACTAGCAAGTACTCTAGCAGATATGCTTAGCAGCGTACTTTGCTATTGACACGGATGTTAAGTCCGGCGTAAAGTGCCTGCCGAACTTCCCGGTAATTCTCGTTCACGTGTTCGCCTCGCAAGCCCACGTCAGCTATTGTTGGAAGTGCTGCCCGCTTAGGTGATCATCTTGGAAAGTGCTCACCTTTCGCAGGCCTGAACTAGCACGCCGAATTACCTTAACCCTTTTCCCAGAGGAGAAAAATCATGGCTAGCTATGAACAGGATGCTCTAAGTGAATCCGTCGTTAAAGCAATGCAAGGAGACTTTCGAGTTGTCTACTCCGAACTCAACGGAGAAATGACCCCATCTCAGGACTTCTCGACGGTTGTGGTCACCCACAGGGGTAACAACTTTATCGTGAAGAAGAACGATAAGGTCGTTCATGAAGGGTGGTTCTCCATAAACGTGGCCGTCATGCCCCACAGGATTGTCTTGGTCTACACAAAGTCAGTCTTCCCAGGTAACCTAGGTGGCCCGCGCGTTGGCATCGCGCAACTTGTAGGCGACACTCTCAGAACCAGCTTACCGGGAATTGGGCACCCGCCGCCGAGTGACTTTATCACTTTTCCCGATTCGGATTTAGTCCTGACAGTCCACCAGAGAGTCGGCAGTGAGAAGGGCCGGGGTCTTTCGGAATCGAAGACTAAAGCGGTCGCAGTGTGGTAATGGCCTCCCACCGGAGGTGCTGAGCCACTCGGAGGCTCGCACTAACATTGCAACCCAGGGCCGCGGGGAGGGGCGTTCGGTTTGGCATCTGTCGCGTGCGACCGGTGCCCTCCCCGACTAATTTCAACGGCTACCCGCCAATTTTGCTGATTTTCGCACCGGCTCTACGGAACGCAGGGCCAGCGTCGAGGTTCAGTGACTACGTAGTTTTGACGGAGATTGATCGCAACTGGGCGAGCCGGCTGTGGCATAACTGCTAAGGCAGAGCCTTGACTCTGTGGGAATCACTGCGACGTGCAGCAACGTGCTAGCTCTTCATCTTGCGTAGCCGTGTTTCTTTCAAAGGCAGGACAATATGTTTGACCTGAAGCTGGTACCTCAAGACGGGTTGTTTACCTTCAATCGACAACTACCGTTTTTCAATTGGTACTATCCCTTCGACCTTCATCCAGCCTACGAGCTAAGTCCGGTCCTTCCTTTCCTCGAGTTTGAACGAAATCCAACCCAGAGATGCGCCGTCTATTTACACGTTCCGTTTTGTGACACGATATGCAGTTTCTGTCCGTTCACGCGAGGCAAATATAACAGGGAGCAAGATATCCAGAGCTATGTCGAAGCATTAGTAAGCGAAATAGAACTCAAGCGGAGCCTTATTGGCCGGACTGCCGTAGATGCGGTGTTCGTCGGTGGAGGAACCCCATCGGTACTAAGTCCTGAGCAGATTGAATTACTCGGACACGCTCTTCACATGCACCTTGACACACAAAAGCTTGTCGAGTTCACGTTCGAACTGGAAGTAAAAAGTGTTACGCGTGAAAAGCTCGAAGCGATGCGGCGTATTGGAGTGAATCGGATTAGTTTTGGTGCGCAAACGTTTTCGACTCTGCACCGCGAACTGTTTTCGCTAGACGCCACTCTGGGCCAGATCCGTGAAACCGCACGGATGGCAAACGAGATGTTCGCTTATACGAACATAGACATGATCTACGGAATCGCCGGACAGAGCCCAGAAGATCTGAACTACGACATCAACCAGGCGTTGAGTCTTGAGAGCACTACAATTGACTTTTATCCGCTAAACAACCTTGCCGCACAAGTTCGGATGCATAGGAAGGCGCATGAGTCGGGGCTTCAACATCTAACGGCCTCTCAAAGAACTCAATACCGACGCATCATCGATCAGAAACTGCGCGCGCGCGGTTACTGCGCAATTAACGGATACAGCTATACCCGAAGCGAAGGACCGAGTCGGGCGCCGATTGAGCACCACACGAAGTTTCAATATCACGACATTATCTACGGCTATCATGACGATGCCATGCTGGGGTACGGGTCCTCAGCCTTGACCCAATTGCCAGGGTACAACGTTTACAACCACCCAGATCGCAACGAATACATCTCTCGAGTTAGTGCCGGCACGCTGCCTTGGGAAGCGTGCGGAGCAGGGGATTGCGCTGAAAAGGGCGTCGTGACCTTCCCATATCGCGGTGTGTTAGATAAATCAAGAATATCGTGGGATCGCGTGCCTTCCGAGACGCTCGCCGCGTTAGAAGAAGTGGTGCAAGCTGGGTTGATAGTCGATGCGAACGAGACCTATGAGGTAACTGAGCGTGGATGGCTCTTCTACGTGAATCTTATGTACTATCTGATGCCGACCAGAGGAAAGCGATGGATCTCGGATAAGATCGCCTTACAAATGGCCAGCGGGCGCGAATGCGAGCTTACAGATCTCGACGAAGAAGTGTCGATCAGTGTCCAGAACGCCTTTGAAACGCCGGGCTCGGTATTTACAACACCGCTTCGCGCCGGCTCCGCTTGAGTCTTCCAACCAAGTCACTTTGCTTTGCTCGCCACTAAACCCAGCCCCGCGCCGTCTTCTTCCATTCGAGTTCACGCGACCGGCAATGGAGTTCCGACTCTCGTACGGCCGTGGACTTCCGTAAGTAGTTGAGCTTGGAGCCTGCCCACCTTGGCAATAAGAAAGGGAATGGGAAGCAGCGCGCCCTGTCCCCAATGAGTTTATCCTCCAAGCCCAAAGCCAGCCCTGTTTCCGCTCCGTACCTGTTCGCACGCACCGATGGGACGGCGCGTCTGATAATACATATTATGTTAGAACGGGCTGACTCCCCCAGTGTTTGGCCCGAAAAGGCCCGCTCTTGCGGGTGGGGGCTGCTTGACACTCCTTTAAAGTGGCTGCTATCGTACGCGGTCTTTTGATTTCATGTTAGTGTCGACTGTGAGCACTGAAAGCTTTTATCGGAGGAGTTTGAATTGAATAATCATCGCGGAGTTTTGTTTACATCGGAATCGGTTACTGAGGGTCACCCCGACAAGATTGCCGATCAGATATCGGACGCGGTCCTGGATGCCGCGCTAACGCAGGACCCAATGTCGCGCGTGGCGTGCGAAACGCTGCTCACCACCGGCATGGTTATCGTGGCCGGCGAGATCACCACCAAGGCCATGCTCGACTATGCGGACATAGCGCGCGAGACTATTCGGGAGATTGGTTACGACCGGGCTAAGTACGGATTTGACTGTGACACTTGCAGCGTTCTGTCGGCGGTACATCGCCAGTCTCCGGACATCGCTATGGGCGTCGACCCGGGCGGCGCGGGCGACCAGGGCTTGATGTTCGGCTTCGCGTGCAACGAAACGCCTGAACTGATGCCGCTGCCGATTCAACTGGCGCATCAGTTGGCCCTGAGGCTTTCAG
>JBGPWS010000271.1:0-6386 GCA_041492345.1 Pyrinomonadaceae bacterium
ACTGCTCACTGCTCACTGCTCGCTGTTAGTTCTTTGAACGAGATCACGGGGCGGTGGTGATGGCGGTGCCTTTGGGGGGCAGGGGCGCGCTGGCCCATCGCCCTGTGCTACTTCGAGAGACGATCGAGCTGCTCGCAGCGGAGCGGGGCGGGTTGTTTGTTGATTGCACGGTAGGCCTGGGCGGGCATAGCGAAGCAATTCTGCAAGCAGCTCGTGACACGCAAGTGCTGGGTATCGATCGTGACGACGAAGCGCTCGAATTAGCGAGGAAGCGATTGGTGCGGTTTGGGTCGCGCTTCCGCGCCGTGCATGCTGACTTTCGCGATATTACGCGGGTCCTCGCGATTGCGGAGGTCAGGCAGGTGCGCGGCATTCTCGCCGACCTGGGAGTTTCGTCGTTGCAACTGGACTCGCCCTCGCGGGGGTTCAGTTTCCGGCACGACGCGCCGCTCGACATGCGTATGGACGCTTCGACCGGCGTGGAAACCGCGGCAGAGTTGCTCGGTCGTCTTTCAGAAGTAGAGATTGCGCAAATAATTTTTGAGTACGGTGAAGAACGTAGGGCGCGCCGCATTGCTCGTTGGATTGTGGAGAGAAGAGAGCAGGGCGCGCCGATTGAGACGACTCGCGACCTCGCAGCCTTGGTAGCACGCGCAGTCGGACCTGGTAAGAAACGGAGGATCCATCCCGCCACGCGCACATTTCAAGCGTTGCGCATCGCGGTCAACAGCGAGCTCGAAAACCTTGATCGTTTCGTGACTGACGCGGTTGACCTTTTAGAGCCAGACGGGCGTCTGGCGGTAATCAGTTTTCACTCGCTTGAGGATCGAATCATCAAGCGAACACTTTGGAAGCTTTCCGGTCGTTGCCAGTGTCCGCCGCGTCTGCCACGGTGTATGTGCGGCGCTAAGAAGACGGTAGAGATCTTGACACGGCGGCCGATCTCTCCAGCGGAGGAAGAAGTCGCCGACAACCCGCGAGCCCGCAGTGCGAAACTGCGAGTTTGTAAGAAGCTCCTGACAACGCAGAACTAACTCGATTACTTACGATACTTATTGGGAACTCGAGATGGTGAGACGGATTCCATCAAGACAGCGAAACGCACCGGTTGCTCGCGAACGCGATCGGGGGGCGCTATTCCGTTTGAGTTTGCTTCTGCTCTGCGGCCTGACCCTGGCTGGTGGTTTCGTCTACGCCGGACGCCAGCATTTCGCGGCGCTCAGGTTCGGCTATCAAACTGAGAACCTGCGTAAGATTCGAAACGACCTAGCTGAAGAACAGCGTCGCTTTCTGTTAGAGCGGGAAGCGGCGGCCAGTCCCGCGCGCCTGGAGCGTGCCGCGCGTAAACTCGGGATGCAGCCGATGCAAGCCGCGCAAATGGATCCCTTGAAGAGAACTGTCAAGAGTCCAGCCGAGAAGAGTTCGCCGGCAGCAAGTCAAAGCGCGGCATCGCCGGCCCGTAATGATCAAACAAAGCTGATTAAGCAGCCGACTTCCAGACGAACCGAGCCGGTCGTAAGCCAATCTGATTCGGCGCGCACGCGCTAAACTAACCGCAGTGTTTGGAGCTCTCAATGCCCCGTCGTTCTACCGCCATCGAAGCGCCACGGTCTGGCAATTCGCACCGGCGTGCGCTGTTTGTAGCGGTCGGGTTGGTCGCCTGGATGCTGTTGATCGGAGGGCGACTGGTTCAACTGCAAGTCAGCCAGCACGATGACTTCACCGCCCGCGCCAGAAGCCAGCAACTAAGCGCCGTTGAAACCAGTCCGACCCGAGGGCAGTTGCTCGATCGACAGGGTCGTGAGTTGGCCCGCAGCATCGAAACCGAATCCTTCTTCGCGGATCCGCGCGACATTACCGATCCAAACGAAACGGCGAAACGGATTGCTTCGATCACGGGGCAGGATCGCACCGATCTCGCTAACCGGCTCAGCACCGCGAAGGATGCAAACAAGAAGTTTTATTGGATCATTCGGCGCCTGGACGTCCAGACAGCGAACAAGCTGGACGCGCTGGAACTGAAGGGAGTTTATTCACGCAAGGAACCGAAGCGTTACTACCCAAACGATTCGCTGGCCGCTCACGTGCTCGGGTTCGTGGGCCTCGACGAGATCGGACAAAGCGGAGTCGAACAGTACTACAACGAAAAAATCCGCGGCGAGTCGGGAAAGGTCTATCTGGAGTGCGACGGCTCTCCTGAGCGACGCGTCTTTGAAAGTTACGAGGTCCAGCCGCATCCGGGCCAGACCGTCGTGCTGACAATTGATCAGACGATTCAGTACCGGACTGAGCAGGCGCTCGGCGCCGCGGTCGAGCGCACTCACGCAAAATCCGGCACGGCGATCGTGATGGATCCGCAGACCGGCGAGATTCTCGCTCTGGCCAATGCGCCGTCGTTTGATCCCAACCAGCCACCAAAGGAATCAGCCGAAGGAAGGGCCAACGGAGCGCTGCAGAATATCTACGAACCTGGTTCGACATTCAAGATCGTTGCCTACTCAGCCGCGATTGAAAAGGATCTGGTCAAGCCAGAGGACAAGATAGATTGTCAGATGGGGCAAATTACGGTCGCTGGCCGTTTGATTCACGATCACCACGCGTTTGGAGTTCTGACTATTGCCGACGCTTTGGCGCAGTCCAGCAACGTCGGTGCAATCAAGCTGGGCCTGTTGGTCGGTAACGAATCGATGTACGACTACATGAAGCGGCTGGGTTTCGGTTCTCGGACCGGCATCGATTTGGCGGGGGAATCTCCGGGGATTCTGCGGCCACTCAACCGCTGGCAACCGTCGTCGATCGGATCGCTGGCTATGGGTCAGGAGATCGGCGTGACGGCACTGCAAATGGCTACCGCATACAGCGTACTGGCAAACGATGGGATGTTGGTTAAGCCGCACCTCGTGCGCGAGCTGCGTACGCCTGAAGGAGCCGTTACCTTCCAGGCAAAACCGGAAACTCGGCGGGCGCTGAAGCCGGAAACAACGGCGGCCTTGCGCAACATGCTCGAGGGTGTGACGTTGCGCGGAACCGCGCGCAAGGCGCAGCTCGATGGTTATACCGCCGCGGGCAAAACCGGAACTGCGCAGAAGATTGATCCCAAGACGCACGCGTATTCGGCGACGAAGTACATTGGTTCGTTTGTCGGCTTTGCGCCAGTAAAGAATCCGGCCGTGGTGATCATCGTCGTGATCGATGAGCCGCAGGGCTCGTATCATGGTGGCGACGTCGCCGCACCCGTCTTTCGTGAAATCGCGGAGCAAATCCTCCCCGAATTGAGCGTAGCTCCGGATACCGAGATCAAATCCGGCACCGCGGTGATCGCCCAGGCGTCCAGCCCCTCGCCACAACAACTGAAAGAAGAGCAGGCGCAAACGGAGGCACGTGAAGCGACATTGCCCAAGGTAGCGGCGCGAAGTTTCAGCGGCCAAACGAAAGAGGTGGTTTTTGCTGTGGCCACGAAGCGGGCGGCGTTGATGCCGGACTTGCGCGGGCAAAGTGTGCGCGACGCGGCCCGGATGTGTCAGCAGCTGGGCTTGCGTCTCGAGGCTCGTGGTGAAGGACAGGCAATGCGGCAAACTCCGGAACCGGGCGCTGAAGTTGATCCGGGAAGGGTTGTCCGCGTCGATTTTGGCCGCGCCAATTAGTTCTCGGAAGAGAGTTGCAGCGGATGAGCACACGTGAACCTTAAGACGGCAGCAAGTTTGATGGGCGCCACGACTGATGGTCTGCGCGCTGAGTTGTTTGACAAAGAAATAATTGACTTCTCGATTGATTCCCGGACGGCCGGTGAGGGCGAGCTCTTCTTTGCGTTGTCTCAGCCCGACTATGAGCGGGCGGGATTCAACGGCACCTTTGCGGATGCTCACGACTTCATCTCGCAGGCCATAGCGAGCGGGGCAATCGCCGCCGTGGCGCGCCGCGAACGCGTGGCCGGCGACGAAACGATGCAAGCCTTAAGCGATCGGCTCCTGCTGGTTGAAGATGTGATTGCCGCGCTGCAAACACTGGCGCGCAAGGTTTACGAACAGTGGGCGCATCCCGTGATTGGGATCACCGGCAGCGCCGGCAAAACGACTACGAAAGAGCTGACGGCACATGTGCTTTCCCAGGCCGGTCATCGAATACTCAAAAGCGAACGCAATTATAACAACGGCCTCGGCCTGCCGCTTTCAGTCTTGCAGATGGTGAGCAGAGGCCACAAACCGGATGATTATGATCTGGCAGTGCTCGAGATGGGAATGTCCTCCCCCACGCACGAGATTCGACGGCTCGTGCAAATCACGCCGCCCGACGTCGGCGTGGAATTGATGGTCGCGCCGGTGCACCTCGAGCATCTGGGTACGATCGAAAATGTAGCGGCGATGAAAGCCGAGTTGATAGAGGGTCTGAAACCCGGCGGCATCGCGATACTCAACGCGGATGACCAACTTGTTATGGAAATGAAGTCAAAAACAGACGGGCCGGTGCTGACGTTTGGCATCCAGAACGAAGCGGATGTAACTGCAACGGGCATCGACACGACGCGCCTCGGCTCGATCCGTTTTCGGCTGCAAACGCCGTTGGGGGAAGCAGCCGCGGAGTTGCCGATGACTGGCCGGCACAACTTGATGAACGCGCTGGCAGCGTCGGCGGTGGCCACGGCGCTCAAAGTCAAACCTGAGTTGATCGCCAATGCTTTGCGAACGGCGAAGCCGCCGCGCATGCGGGGCGAAGTTTTGGACTTTGCCGCTGGCTTCACGGTGGTCGATGATTCGTATAACTCGAATCCGCGTTCGTTGCTCGGCATGGTGCATACGCTGGCGGAAGCGAGTGAGAACGTGCAGCGCCGGATTGTGATAGCCGGAGAAATGATGGAGTTGGGACCTGACGCTCCTGAGATGCACCGCGAAGCGGGCCGGGAAATCGCTCAGCTCGGCATCGATATTTTGTGGGGCGTGCGGGGGCTGGCCGTCGAAATTGTTTCGGGGGCTCGCGAAAAGGGGATAGCAGAAACGGCGTTCTTCGAAAGTTCGGACGACGCGGCGACGGCGGCAATCGGTGAAGTGCGTAAGGGCGACTTGATTCTGGTCAAAGGCTCGCGCGGTGTGGAGACGGATAAAATCGTTGCCGCGTTGCGAGCGCGGTTTCCGCTAACTGGGGCGGATCGATGATGTCAGTGGTCAGTGGTTAGTTGTCAGTTGCACGCCGCCCGACCGCCCGCTGACAACTAACGACTGACAACTGACTACTGACAAATGATTTATTACATCTTTTACGAGCTGATCTTCAACCACTCGAACCAGGATTGGTGGTTGGTAAAAGCTCTGAATGTTTTTCAGTACGTTACTTTTCGCACCGCCTATGCTTCGGTTACGGCCCTGCTGATCTCGCTCTTGTCGGGACGGCGAGTAATCAATGCGCTGAAGAGATGGAACATCGGCCAGCAAATTCGCGAAGAAGGCCCGCAGGCACACATGGCCAAACAGAACACCCCAACGATGGGGGGATTGCTGCTGATTGCCTCGGTAATAATCTCGACTTTGCTCTGGTCGAGACTGTCGAGCTTTTACGTCTGGGTAGTCATTCTGGCGACGCTCGCGTTCGGCGCGGTTGGATTTGCGGACGATTATCTCAAGCTGGTAAAGCGCAAGAGTTTGGGTCTGACTGCACGCCAAAAGCTGATCCTCCAGTTGGTAATTGCTTTCGGAGTTTGGCTCACGCTGTATATCTCGACCCGGTACTTCGAGACAAAGTATTCATGGAACGTCAGCATACCGTTTTTCAAAGACACCGCGATTCCAAACGGCATCAGTACCATTGGACCGATCCTGTATCTTGTTCTGATCGTCATCGTGCTGCCGGGAGCCACGAACGCAGTGAACTTGACCGACGGGCTGGACGGGCTGGCCATCAGCGTGACGTTCATCGCCATGACGGCGCTGACCGCGTTTACCTACTTGAGCAGCGACGCGCGTTGGGCGCGTTATTTGGATCTGGCGCACCGGCCCGAAGCAGCGGAGCTGACGGTGTTTTGTGGCGCCATGGCCGGCGCCAGCCTGGGCTTTCTCTGGTTCAATGCGCCGCCGGCGGAAATTTTCATGGGCGACGTCGGTAGTCTGGCGATCGGCGGAGCCGTCGGCACCATCGCCGTGCTGACCAAACAGGAATTCATGCTGCTGATGGTCGGGGGCGTGTTCGTGCTCGAGGCACTGTCGGTGATGCTGCAGGTGTCCGTTTTCAAAATGACGAAGAGCACGAGCGGCGTGGGCCGGCGCGTCTTCAAAATGACGCCCTTGCATCACCACTTTGAGATGATCGGGTGGAAAGAGTCAAAGATTGTCTTTCGTTTTTTGATCCTGGCAATACTGTTTGCTTTGCTGAGTCTTACGACTTTGAAACTGCGCTGA
>JBGPWS010000194.1:0-8887 GCA_041492345.1 Pyrinomonadaceae bacterium
ATCAGATCGAGCACCTGCGGCTCGAGCACATAGGTGCCGGCATTGATGTTCTTGCAAGTGGACACGTCAGGCTTTGGTTTTTCCAAAAAGCGCCTCACACGGCCGTCTGCTTCAGTTTCGACGACGCCGTATGCACTCGGGTCTTCAACCGGAGTCAGAACGATAGTGGCGAGTGCCTTGCGCTCTTTGTGCTGGCGGATCACTGTCTTCAGATCGAGGTCGGTTAGAATGTCGCCGTTGAAAACCACGGTGGGCTCGCGAATTAAATCCTCTGCGAACTTGTATGCGCCGGCGGTGCCCATCGGCTGGGGTTCGACCGTGTATTTCAACTTCACGCCAAAATTCGAGCCGTCGCCGAGTTGCTGTTCGATTTTCTCTGGCTGGTAAGAAAGCGAGAGAGTGATGTCAGTTACGCCGGCACGGCGCAGCGTGTCGATCTGATAAAGCAGAAATGGCCGGTTACAAATCGGGACAATTGGTTTCGGATTGTACACGGTAAGAGGGCGCAGCCGTGTGCCTTTTCCTCCTGCCAGAATGAGTGCCTGCATGATTAATTAGTCCGGTAGAGCCAGAATGATGAAGGGGTTGTATTTCAAGCGCCGAGTCTATCACCCACACATGAGGGTTTTCAATTGGGCTCGGTTCGGTCAGGTCCTCGGCGGGCGGTTAACCGGCGGCTCCGCACGCATCCCGCTTAGCGAGCGATGTTGCTTGACTGATTCAACGTGGTGCAAAGAAACTAGGTTGCCGTTTGCCGAGACTGTTCTACCCTAAGAATGATCCCGTGGCCTTGCTTAGACAACATCGCGCCTTCCTCGTCATCATTGCTTTCGCGGCGGTGCTGTTTCTTAGTGACATTTGGATCTACAAGGAATTCGTGCGCGCCGAAAGTTACTTTGCCCTGGGCGCGCGCCTGATGGTCGAGCAAGGCGATTGGCTGACGCCGCATGCGCCGGACGAACTCCCGCTGAACAAACCACCGCTTACCTACTGGCTCATCGGGGCCTCATACAAGTTGTTCGGCGCGAACTATGGCTCGGCCAGACTTCCTTCGGTGTTGGCGGCGCTCCTGATGCTCGTGATTGTCTACTCGCTCGGCGTGCGGCTCGACGGAAAGCGGGCCGGTTTAATTTCAGTCGCAATCCTTGCTTCGAGTGATCTGTTTCTGAGTTTTGCGCGGATGGCGATGAGCGACATGCTGCTCACCCTCTGGGTCACGGGCTCGCTCGCATGTTTCATCGTCGCTTTGACGGATCAGGGATTGCGATCCAAAGCATTCGTGTTGTTTGGCTATGTTGCCCTCGCTCTGGGTGTGTTAACGAAAGGGCCCGTTGCCATCGCGCTGGTGGCGGCTCCAATTGGTTTGGAGTTGGTGTTCAGATTCAATCGCGGGGACTTGAAAAAGCTTCGCCTGCTTCCGGGCTTGATTCTGTTCTTGCTGATTGCCGCGCCTTATTTCTTTCTCGTGTATGCGCGATTAGGCGGTGGGCCGTTGCTCCTCTTCTTTTTCGGCGAGAACCTGCAGCGATTCACCGGACAGATTTACAGCGCGTCCGGCCGGCCGTTCTGGTACGAGTTGTTGGCGTTCTTTAGTGATTTTGCGCCCTGGTCACTGCTTGTTTTTGTGGCGCTCTGGTCCCGTTGGCGCGGGCGCGCGGAGACGGAATCAATTGGCACACGGCTGCTTTGTCTGTGGCTGGCTTGCACGATTGTCTTGTTCTCGCTCTCCAGTTTCAAGCTGGATTATTACCTCTTGCCGGCGATGCCGGCGACCGCGCTGATTATTGCGCCGGTGATCGCGAACGCCGAAAAGCTGCCGCGCTTCATGCGACGCATAGTCGAAGCCTTCCTGATTTTATGTTCCGTCGCCATCCTCCTGATTGCTTCGCTCTCGCTAAAGGCCGCGGCGGCACTCTCGGCCTTCACGGCTCTGCGATTTTTAGCGGTGGCGGTTGCTCTCGCCGGGCTTGGAGTAGTCGTTGTCTATCTCGTCCGCCGCCAGACCTGGCAAGCGACGTTGGTCCTTACAGCTACGATGTGGGCGACAATCCTGACCATGCAATGCTCTTTGTTGCCGTCGTTCACGCGTTATCTGCCGGCCACACAACTTGCCGCAAGCGTTCCCGCCGGAAGCGTTTTGTACACGTCGTGGGCGGCGAGCGATTGGGCCAACTGCCTTGCCTTCAATCTTCCTTTGCCGCACAGAGTTGAGCGCCTGATCGGTGACCGCAACAACGAGAGACTACTACTCGTGTTGAAAAGCGAGTCGAAGTCAGTAGCGGTTGTCCGCGAAAGTGAGTACGCGAGCCTGGTCGCGCAAGATCCGGCCCTGGAGATACTGGCGCAGGCAGAGACATTCGGACATGGTGGGTTGAGTTTGAACATGATTCGCAGTCCCAGGCGAGAACGTTTGTTGCTTGTGGGTCGTGATCATTGACCGACCTCCTTCCCTGGGTGGTGGTCAGTGAAATCTCATTAGATCAGCTATCACGATGTGACGCGAACCGTTTCAACGGTTTTTATTCTAAACCATTGAAACGGTTTATGGCTCACCCCACAACCTCGGTAACTAATGAGATTCATTTCACTTCAAACTGGCCCACGACCCTTGCTTGACACTCTTTGGAATTAACAGTCATGCTAAATCATCTTGATGAGTGAGCATTGAATCAATATGCCAGAGATCAAAGAAGCAGTAATTATTAGCGCGGTGCGCACGCCGGTGGGAAAATTTCTCGGTGTGCTCAAAGGCTTCAAAGCGACAGATCTCGGTGCGATAGCCGTGCGCGAAGCAATTAGGCGTGCAGGTGTCAGCCCCGAGGCTGTCGATGAAGTAATCATGGGCTGCGTGATTCAGGCCGGACTCGGACAAAATCCCGCGCGCCAGGCAGCGTTGCATGGCGGACTGCCGAACACGGTCTCGGCCGTGACGGTAAACAAAGTCTGCGGATCCGGATTGAAAGCCATCATGATGGCCGCGCAGGGAGTCCAACTGGGTGACACAGAGATCGTGTTGGCAGGTGGCATGGAATCGATGTCGAACGCGCCATATCTGATTCCGAAAGCACGCGAAGGTTACCGCCTTGGCCACGGCACGCTTGTCGATACGGTTATTAATGACGGACTGTGGTGCGCTTTTGATGATCAGCATATGGGCTGTACCGGTGAAGTAGTTGCCGAGCGCTTTCATGTGTCGCGTGAAGAGCAGGACGAGTACGCACTCAACTCTCATCGCAAGGCGAGCGCAGCCATCAAGGCAGGAAAGTTCAAAGACGAAATTGTGCCGGTGGAGATCAAGCAAAGAAAGGGCCCGCCGATTATCTTTGATACGGACGAAACCGTGCGCGAAGACACCTCGCTGGAATCTCTGGGCAAGTTGAAGCCGGCTTTCAAAGAGGGCGGGACGGTGACCGCGGGGAACGCGCCGGGAGTGAACGATGGAGCGTCCGCGGTGGTAGTAACGTCGTCTGAACGTGCGAAGTCGCTGGGCGTTGCGCCCATGGCTAGAATCGTTGGGCAAGCTACCTCGGGCGTCGAGCCAAAGCTGGTCATGATGGCGCCGGTTGATGCGATTAAGAAGCTCTTAAAAAAGACTGGTTGGTATTTGAGCGATGTCGATCTGATCGAGTTGAATGAAGCGTTCGCGGTTCAGGCTGTAGCTATCACTCGTGAACTCAATCTCGATCCTGAGAAAATCAACGTCAACGGTGGCGCGGTAGCCCTGGGCCACGCGATCGGACAATCCGGCTCGCGAATTCTGACGACAATGCTTTACGAGATGAAGCGACGTGACGTACATCGCGGCATTGCGGCCCTCTGTCTCGGCGGCGGCAACGCAGTAGCGATGGCGGTGGAGCGATCGCGGTATGACTCCGCTAGAACACAATAAGTATGTTGGCCTATCGCACCTGGCCTACGGCATTATTCATATTCTATTTGCCGGCGGTTCGATGTTGTTTATGAGCGTCTTCATGAGCCGCATGCAGCTCCCTAACTATCCCGATACATTTTTCTGGGTGATCGTGGCGGCGGCGATGGTCATCAACGTGGCGGTGACAATCCCGTCTTTCCTGGCCAGTTATGCATTTCTGAAGAGAAGGTCCTGGGCAAAAGTAATGGGAATCATCGCAGCGGTGGTCGCGGCCATGCACATTCCTTTTGGCACGGCCGCTTGCGCCTATACATTCTGGTTTCTCTTCAGCGAGCCAGGAAAGACTCTCTATGATGGACGATCGCAGGCTTTGCCGCCGGCGCCGCCGGTGGATTGGAATGCCGTGGTGAAGCCGGGAACGGCGGAAGAACGGTATGTGCCTCCATCTTCGCCGCCGGATTGGCGGTGACATCGCATGACCGCGGAAGCGCACAACAAGACCCTGTCCACGCTGCATTTCATCTACGGTGCGATGCATGGGTTAACCCTGGCAGGTCTGCTGCTGCTGGTGGTCGTAGTTAAGTTCGCGACGCTGGGAGCGAATTCGATCTCGACATTCTGGCTCGCGATCGGCGTCTTGATCTTCGTGGTTCTACTTTTTGTAGTAGGGTTGCTACCGCTGGCGGTCGGCTATGCGTTGAGGAAACGAAGACGATGGGCAAAGCCGCTGGGCCTTTCTCTCGCGGTGATTTCGTTGATTAATATTCCCGTCGGGACAGCGTTGGGGATTTATACAATCAAGTTCTTCCGGAGCGAGGGCGGCGTACAGCTTTACGGCGGCAAGCCATCTACGGCCGGCGCAGGCGAGTTGCAGGATGCTCGGCGAGGCACGCAGCCGCTAATGAACTGGGCTGATCGATTGAAGTAAGTGGCACAGACTTTAGTCTGTGTCTTTCCTGCGAAGTTTAGAAGCGGCCTAACGCCGACCTGGTCGCGCATTTGGAAACGAACGATTATCACAGACTAAAGTCTGTGCCACTTGAAAACATATGAGCGAAATCTTCGGCGTAGTTGGATCAGGCACAATGGGAGCGGGCATTGCTCAGGTGGCAGCGCGGGCCGGTTTCGAAGTCATCATGCGCGACGTGGCGGACGAGTTTCTCGCGCGCGGCATGAAAGGCATTGACAGAAGTCTGCAGCGCGACGTGGACAAGGAGCGGCTGAGCGCGAATGAAAAGAGCGCGATCATCGCGCGAATTAAGACCACAACCGATATGGGAGCCCTCAGCGATGCTTTCATCGTGGTCGAAGCGGCCACTGAAGAGCTGGCTATAAAGACCGAGATCTTTAAGTCGCTCGATGAAGTGACAAAACCCATCGCGATTCTGGCTTCGAATACCTCTTCGATCTCGATCACTAAGCTCGGCGCGGAAACCCGGCGGCCTGACAAAACTATAGGAATGCACTTCATGAATCCAGTGCCGGTAATGAAGCTGGTCGAAATCATTCGCGGCGCAGCCACCTCCGATCCGACTTACGACCAGGTTCGCTCGTTGACCGAACGGCTTGGTAAGATTCCGCTGGACTGTCAGGACTCGCCGGGCTTTGTCTCAAATCGCGTGCTGATGCCGATGATTAACGAGGCGATTTTCGCTTTGTACGAGGGCGTGGCGACGCGCGAAAGCATCGACGGCATCATGAGACTTGGCATGAATCATCCGATGGGGCCACTGGCGCTCGCTGATTTCATCGGCCTCGACGTTTGCCTTGCGATCATGAACGTGTTACATGATGGATTTGGCGACTCAAAGTACCGGCCGTGCCCGCTGCTCAAGCGCTATGTAGACGCGGGATGGTTAGGGAAGAAAAGCGGCCGCGGGTTTTATGAATACTGAAACAACGATCTTGGATCTTTGAGCTTTGGTCTTTGAAAACCTCAAGGCTGGTAGTGAAAATCCAAAGTTCAAAGACCGAAGACCAAAGATCGATTTAATGCAACAACGTGCCATCTTACATTTTTGCCAGAAGTGTCGAGCGGGGAATCCGCTCGGGCAGGAATTCTGTCTGCGTTGCGGCACCAGACTTATGATCGTCGTCCAGCCTCCTTCGGTACGCGTCGACCCGGCAGAGACGACCCCGCACGAAGAGCACTTGTTGGAACGCCTGACGATTTTAGAGAACACGATGGCGCGGTTGGCCGAACGCCTTGAGCAGGGTTTGAAATTACTGCTGCGACAGTCGGAAACGGCCTATACGAATCACGCTTTGGTAAAGAGTTTGGTCGAAATCCTTAACGAGTGTGGCGTGGTGGATAACGATCGCCTGGAATCCACCTGGCGCGCAGAATGCGCCAAACTGGAGGAAAAAGCCACCGAATCTTCCCCCTCGACACCTCCGTCAAAGAAGGCGCGGAAGGCCAAGCGAAAGGCGAGCACAAGCGGTTGACGATCAGATGGTGCGCACTTTGGGCGCCCGGTGTTGAGAGACCAACTTTAGTTGGTCTTTTTGAGCTAAAACCCTGCTTGAGTCGGTCCTCTAAACGGCGCTCAATCAAAACCGCGGTCGCTGCTGAGGTGCGGCTCCGCTTTGAAAGTGCAGGACGCCCGGCTATAATTAGCGACTTTGCGCACCGCCCCCTGACGCATTCTATGTGATTCAGAGGGGCTCTGTTATGCGGATCGAGGTCGACAAGCTGGAAGAACACGGCGGCAAGTTCGTGCACGTTTACCAGGTTAACGAGCTGCCGCTGGACGACCCCGAGGTCAGACTGGTCGAGGCCGGCGAGGTTAGCGGCCGCGTCCGGCGGGCCGGGAAAGAAGTCGAGCTGCGTGGCCAGCTGCACGCGAAACTCGAAGTCGTGTGCGGTCGTTGTTTGAAGCCGGTTGAATTACCGATTAGCAGGGAGTTCACCGAAAGATTCGTTCGCGCAGTCAGTTGGGCCGCCGAAGAGCAGCACGAACTGCGGGAAGAAGATTTGAACATAGCGGTCTTTGACGGCAAGGCAATCGAACTCGACGACCTGGTGCGCGAAGAGCTTCTTCTGGCCGTACCTGCTAATGTGTTGTGCAGCCAGGATTGCAAAGGCCTTTGCCCGATCTGCGGAGTTGATAGAAATCTGAACGACTGTCAGTGTGAAAATGACGAGATCGATTCGCGCTGGCAGGGACTTGAACATTTGCGATTTTAGATTTTTGATTTCCGATTGCCTCTGAGTGTTAATTGAGATCAGACCGAGGGCGATTGCAAATCCAAAATCCAAAATCCAAACTCGAAAATCCTTTGTGGAGTAATCATGCCAAATCCAAAACGTCGTCACTCAAAATCGCGTCGCGGCAAACGGCGGGCACACGATGCGCTGCGAACGCCGCAGACTATCGCCTGTCCAAATTGTCAGGAACCACGCATGCAGCATCGCGTCTGCCCTAAATGCGGCTTCTACAAAGGCCGCGAAGTCGTTCATGTGGAACAAACTGCCTGACCGTTTTGGAATCCGAAACATCGCGCAGAGGTTATTGAATGTCGAAAATCAATTCGGGCATTCTTGGCACGGGCCATTCCTATCCGGAAGGTATTTTGACGAATGCCGACCTGGAACGGATCGTCGACACTTCGGACGAGTGGATTACGACGCGAACCGGGATCAAGCAGCGGCGGAAGGCCGCCCCTGATGAATACACCTCTCAGTTCGCCGTGCGGGCCTCGCGCGAAGCGATCGCGCGGGCGGGCATCGATCCTGCCGAGATCGATCTGATACTTTGCGCCACGGTCACGCCGGATCAAATCCTGCCGTCGACCGGTTGTTTGATTCAGGCCGAATTGGGTGCGCATAAGGCTGCGGCTATGGACATCGTGGCCGCCTGTTCCGGCTTTCTTTACGGATTGGCGTTGGCCGACGCGATGATTCGGGGCGGGCAATCAAAATATGCCCTGGTGATCGGGGCTGAGATTCTGACGCGCTACGTTGATTACACCGACCGTTCGACTTGCGTGCTGTTTGGCGATGGTGCGGGGGCTTCGGTTCTGGGGGCGGTGGAAAGCGGGCGGGGAATTCTGGCCGCAAAGATTCGCTCTGATGGTCGTTACGAAGAACAGTTGTATGCTCCCGGCGGTGGCACGAAGGGTGGCTTTAGTGCTGAGACCATCGCGCGCGGCGATCATTTCTTCAAAATGAAGGGCAATGAGTTGTTCAAGGTAGCCGTGCGATCGATGGCTGATATTTCGCGCGAGGTGCTGGAAGAAGCCGGATTGACGACCGAAGATGTGAAGCTGTTCATTCCGCACCAGGCGAATCAGCGCATTACGGATGCAGTCGCGAATAAACTGAACGTTGATGACTCAAAGGTGTATTCGAACATTGCTATGCTCGGCAATACATCATCAGCCTCGATTCCGATCGGACTTGATGAATGCGTCACCGCGGGCCGCGTTCAGAAAGGCGACGTGATCTTGATGGCGTCGTTCGGCGGTGGCGTTACCTGGGGTGCGGTAGTGATCCGCTGGTGAGAAAGAAGATATAGGACCTATTCGACCTATTGGACCTATTGCTTTTGTTTTTCCCGGCCAGGGCTCGCAACATGCGGGCATGGGAAAAGACTTGGCCGAAAAGTTTCCGGTGGCCAGACAGGTCTTTGAAGAAGCGGATACTGCGCTTGGCTTTGCGCTCTCCGAACTATGTTTCAACGGCCCGGCAGATCAGTTGCAATTGACTGAGAACACGCAGCCGGCGATCTTGACCGTTTCGATCGCGGCGTTGCGGGTGATGGAATCGGAAGGCTTTCCAAAACCCGACTTCGTCGCCGGCCACAGTCTCGGCGAATATTCTGCGCTGGTCGCCGCCGGTTCGCTTTCGTTGACTGACGCGGTCAAGACGGTGCGCGCGCGCGGCCGTTATATGCAGGAGGCTGTGCCAGTAGGCGCGGGAGCGATGGCCGCGATTCTCGGTGCTGACCTGGACGTGATCATAAGCGCGTGTGCCGAGGCTGCCGAGGGGCAGGTTTGTAGCGCGGCGAACATCAA
>JBGPWS010000068.1:0-15086 GCA_041492345.1 Pyrinomonadaceae bacterium
CTCCCTTTCTGCGAGCACAACCTCCAGCAACCGTGGATTCGCCGCGAACTGCTAGATCTTGTTCCAGTCCCACAAACCCCACTTCAATTCATCGGTGAGCTTGTGGCCTGTTTGTTTCAGAGTCAGCAAGATACTGCCGCGGTGATGCGACTCGTGCGCGATTAGATAGCCGACCATGGGGATTACTCCGCGCTTGAAACCCGGCAACCTGCCACCATTCGCCCAGCCTTCGCGAATGGATGTTTCAACACCCTTGGCCGACGCAGCCAACGCGGTTCTCAATTGCTTCTTCGTAGGTGACTCACCTTTCGCGAAATGCGGCAGCTTCGCGTTGCGATTAGTCCTGGAAGTAACCTCGGCATGGACCGCGCGCACTTCATGGACATGCGCCAGTTGGCGCGCGACATCGCGACCTCCACGAGTCGACAGCGTCGCCTTCAAAGCATCATCGGACAACGCATCAAGCAATTTGAGCGTGACGCGATGATTGATCTGCCAGGCTTCGACGAGTTGTTCGAGCATCTGACTCCAGACTCCCGTTGGGAGTACCGCCTTCAGGCGGAACAGTCTGTGGCTTCAAACCCTCCGCCTCAAGGCGGTACTCCGAACGGGGATGACCGTTTAGACGAGCGAGAGTTTACTGCGATTTTCTCGGCGTGACCAGAGTCTTTGAATAGATTGACGCTGCGTTTAGAGGGGGCTACTGCCCGCCTTGAACCTCTCCGCCTTTCCGGATAAGGTACACGCCCAACATGAAAAGAAAGCGAAGTCGAAGACTGCCACCTTAAAACAAATGAAACTATCACTCAACGGCGCAACGACAATGAAGGCCGATCTGGCGACGGATGTGCACGCGGCGGCGGCGGCCGGGTTCGACTATGTCGAGATCTGGGCAGCCAAGTTGCGCGAGTTCCTGAAAACAAATTCGGTGTCAGATCTGAAAAGCTTATTCGCCGAAAGCGGCGTGAAACCGCTCAGTATCAATTCCATCGAACACATCACGTTCAGTGATGCGCCGGCTTACGCCCAAATCAGAACTGAGTGCGAAGAGCTAAGCTCGATCGCGGCAGCGATCGCCTGTCCGTACATCGTGGTGGTGCCCGGCAGGTTCCCGCCGGGCGGCTTGAGCAGTTATGAGGTGATCGAAGAATCCGTGCGCGTGCTCAGAGAGCTGGCTTCGATCGCTGAGAGGCATGGGGTCGCCCTCGCGTTTGAGTTCCTGGGCCAGAAAGATTGCAGCGTTCAGACACTGGAGCTGGCCGATGAGATAGTTCAGAAAGTGAATCGGCGCAACATAGGTCTGGTGATCGACAGTTTTCACTTCTACGTTGGGGGTTCAACCATCAAGATGATCGACGCGCTCGATCCCAAACGCTTGTTCATCTTTCACATCAACGACGCTGAAGATTTGCCGCCAGACCGGCTAACTGATGCGCATCGGCTCTTGCCCGGCCTGGGTATTCTGAAGCTGAAAGAAATCATCGAGGCGTTCAAGCGAATCGGGTATGACGGAGTCGCGAGTGTCGAGATTTTCCGTCCCGAATACTGGGAGCGCGATCCGTTTGAGTTGGCGCGCGAAGCAAAAGCGTCGACTGAGAAAGTCGTCGGCGAATTGTAGCCAGTTGTATTTGAGACCTGATCGCAGCTCTTAGCTCCGTAGGAGCGCAATATTTATAGTTCGGAAGCTTTAATATTTTCTAAGCTCCATGGGAGCGGCATGTGAAATACATTTCGCTCCTACAGAGCTTGGTTGAGAAATCGGCAGTCGTTCTATAAATATTTCGTGCCTACGGCACGATGCGGCAAGCGGCCAGAGAGACACTTAACACCACATGACCAAAATCAAGATCGGTTTTCTCGGCGCCGGATACATTGCCGGAGTTCACGCGTCGATTCTGGCGCGGGACGAACGCGTTCAGATCGCGGCGATCCATGACGTGGTTAAGAAACGGGCCGAACATTTGGCGCGTGCTACCGGCGCCAGCCTCGCGCACAGCACCTCTGAAGTGCTGGCCATGTGTGATGCGATCTACGTCACTACTCCGAACACCAAGCATACTGAACTGGCCATCCTGGCAGCCGAATCAGGCAAGCATGTCTTTTGCGAGAAGCCCATGGCCACCGACGTCGATGACGCTCGCCGCGTACTAAAGGTGGCGGAAAAGAGCGGCGATGTTTTTCAGGTTGGCCACAACCGCCGCTTCGCACCTGTTTATGCTGAACTGAAGCGAATGATTTCAGAGACGCACCAGCCGCACTCAGCGCACGTGAAGATGAATCGCGGTGAGTTGCTCAATCCCGAATGGGTTGGCGACCCAAAAATCACGGGAGGCTTCCTGTACGAGACCACCATTCACATGTTCGACATGCTGCGCTTTCTGTTTGGCGAAGTCGCGATGTTGCAGGCCATCGGTTCTTCACATGAGTATCAGGAAACCGACGACTTTTCGGTGCTCCTGTCTTTTGCGAGCGGCATGCATGCGACATTGGCGTCTGCGGCCGACGCGAGCTGGCTGTTTCCCTTTGAGCGCGTCGAAGTTTTCTGTCATCACGCGACGATTATCACGCGTGAGATGGAAGGCCTTGTCTATAGCGAAGGACTCGAAGGCCGGCACGTCGAACGTTCGATGCATCAACTCTTGAAAGAAGAAAAATGGGGTTATGCGCAGGAGGATCGCGCCTTTATTGATTCGATCAGTGACGGACTTCCACCCGCGGTGACCGCGTTCGACGGTTTCAAATCCGTCGAGTTGGTCGACGCGGTTTACGAATCAGTGAGGACGAATCAGCAGATAAGCTTCGAGTAATAGACTCGGCGCCACCTGCGTTAGCGCTCTTCCTGCGGCCCTAACGGCCTCAAAACTCAATCCTTCGAAGTTGATCGTGAGCCGCAGAGAATTACGGCTTCGGCTTTTGCTGCTGTTCGCGAAGACTGCGCTGCTCCTCGCGTCCCTTAACGAGTTGCGCCGCCAACATGTCGTCGAGTTCATAGTGCGGAGTCTGATCCCCTCCGATTCCTTCGATGCCGATCCCCACGCTCAGCCGAAAGCCATCGCATTCAATAGCCAGGTCCCTCAGATCCTCGGCATCGCGGACGTCTTTGTTCCGCCAATCATAGAACGGCTTCCAGTCACCCCGAATCGGAAACTTTGGCGCCATCACCGAAAGAAATTCATCCTTGCTTGCCCACTTGTTTGTTACCGGATAAGCAACCCGAATGAAAGACAGTCGGCTATCGGTGAATTCGAGGGCAATGCTTTCGACGCCCTCGAAAAATGAGCCGGCGTCGGCCAACTTGCTGATGTCGGCCGCTCTCAGTTGCGCGTTAGATACGCCCAGTTCGTTAGCCGCACTGAACTGGATTCCGGGCACGAGCTGTTTCATCTGGTTTTCAGTCATACCCAGATAAAGTCCGTCAAACTTTGGTGCTTGCTCGCGCCCGAGGCTGCAAGGCGGTGAAGCCTTACTCTCAGGTTGGATTGCGGGAGGAGCCGGTTTGCCAAACATCTGCGTGGGATCAACCTCAAGCCGCGCGCGCGCGGAATGGTAATCGGCAATCGCCTGGTAGTACTCCAGGCGCGTCGCAGAATAGTTCGACTCAGCATCGATTACTTCCAGCAGGCTGGCTTTCTTTGAACGATAACGCTCAAACATCAAGGTCATGTTCTGCTGAGCAGCGGTCGCGGCCTGCATCGCGTATTCGATGCGATCCAGTGCCGAGAGTGCGCCCGCGCGGGCCGCGTAAAACTCCTGCTTGAGTTGCAGCACTTCGTTGTCGCGCTGTGCGTCGAGCGATCGCGCGCGTAACTGGGCCTGCGTCGCTCGGCTCTTGCTCGCGCCGAAATTGAAGATGGGAACGTTGAGCGTGACGATGGCGTCGCCTCCGGAATAGCGACCCAAAGGTTTGAAGTTAGCAGCATCAAAGCCGGCATTTAGGGTGTAGCTCAACTGTGGCCGAAGTTCCCGCCGCGCCGCGCGGGCGTCTTCGATGGCGGCGCGCTTTTGCGCGTCGATCTGGGCGAGCTCAGGGCGTGACATGATCGTATCTTCTCGGTAACCGAGAACGTCAGTCGTCTTCGGCACGTTTTCAGTGAGCCGGACCACCGCGATGTATGTCGCATAGTCCAGTCCGGTCAATATTCTCAACTGGCTCATGGCGAATGACTCGGTAAACTGGGCCTGGGCCAGCTCGTCTCGACGCGAACGCGCGGCTGAACGAGCTCGCAAGACGTCTGTCTCTTCGGCAGCACCGCGTTTCCGCTGATCTTCCGTGACGCTGACAAAGCCCTCAGCCAGCGCCAGGGCTTCGTCAGCCAGGCGGCGCCGCTGCCGCGTTAGCACGAGGCCGTAGTACGCGTCGATCGTAGCGAGCACCAGAGTTCGGCGCGCGGCCATTGTTCCGGCATGGGCCGCCGCGAGCAACGCGCGCGAGCGGTGCACTGCTGCGCGTAGTCTGCCGGCGATATCGATCGTGCCGGTCGTGCTCAACACTCCCACACTTTCATTAATGGCGCTGGACGAAACAAAACTGAATACGAGTGGATCACCAGGTTGGCGGACCATCGAAGGCGTTGTGCCCCAGTAAGCGAACGGCAGATTGAATTGCGGAAGCAATGCGGCCCGCGCTTGCTTGACGTCTTCATTCGCGCTTTGCTCGTCGAACTGTGCCTGCCGCAAACTCGCGGCGTTATCGAGAGCCAGCGCCACCGCCTGCTCGACCGACAACGTGCGACTCGCAGTCGTCTCGCTGCCATACGCGTAATCGTAATAGGGTGGCGGCTGGTCCGGGCGCTGCTGGGGCTGACCGCCCTGGCTCGGCCCAGCTTGCTGAGTTGCCGAATTAGTCGCGGGCGGCGTGGCTTGCCGAACCACGGAGGGTTGTTGGCCCACAGAATTGACCACTGCCGATATTGCGATGATCAAGATTAGTGAGCAGCGGATTAGTCCATGCTGTTTCATTACCGGGTCTCCTTGCAGAAATGAAAGCGAAACTTTTTCGGCGGCATGCCTTGAGTGATTTGTGGTGAACGATCAGTTGTAATCATTTTGGGTGGCCCAACGGCGGCCAGGTTCGCGCAAGATTACTGCCAACTTGAGAAAGCTTTCAAGCATTATCGGATCGAAGCGGTGAGACGTTTCACGGCGAAGTCGAGTTGCTTTTCTTCCTGGTCTCCGCGGGATTAGCGTTCGCGAAATCCACTATCTTGCGCACTGTCGTTACTTGGCGCGTCGTTGCCAACACGCCCAGCTCTTTCTCAACAAAGTTATTTGGAAAACCAAACCAGCCACTCTTCTTGCGGCGGGCCACGATGAACGCGGCACGGTCTCTAACTTCGAATACTTCAAGTTTCTCGGTAGCTGATATCAAGGGCAGCTTCGGCTTGCTGGGCGGTTCAGCGGAGAGAAAAACCACACACAGCATTACGTCGTCGTCGGCCTTGATTTTCCTGAACGGGTTGCGTTCGACTATCGCTTCGATCTCTGCCAACGGTCTTAATATCACCGTGACCTCATAACCTAAAACATCCTGGAGCGTTCTTTCGATCTTCTTCCTGAGTCTGACCGAATTCCCCGACGCGTGGTCAAAAATCACGTTGCCGCATTGGATGTACGTGCGGACGTTGTGGAATCCAATCGAGGCGAAGATCCGTGCCAACTCTTCCATCTTGATGAGTTTCTGGCCGGCGACATTGATGCCGCGCAGGAATGCTACATGTCTGATCATCTTGAGGGCCCTTACTAACGGAGCGAGCGAGTCTTCATTTGGGAGGGATGGCTCCCGCGGCGGGCCAGCTGCTTTCACCTACCCGCTTAAGATTCATCTCAAAAAAGCGGACCGGCTCCCTGCCGGGCAGGATCCGGTCTCCAACCTCCAGCCAGCCACCATTCTTTATGACTGCCGTGTAGCGGATCGTCATTGGCCCGGCCGGGATCTCCCAGACATATCCGTCGGCCGTCGGCTTGATGACGAAATCGCCGACTTGTCCTTGTGCGTGCGAGTGCAGGGTATAGACCTTCGTGGCCGGGTCGTAAGAGATGATGCCGAACGCATTAAAGCCGACTTTGCCATCTGCTCCGTACCCCCGACCCTCGATGACCTTGATCGACCCATCAAGGAAAGGTCCGATCCGTTCAGTTTGCGTGATGGTGTGCTTCTCGCCGGATGGCAGGATAGTCCATGCAGGACCTCTCCAGACTCCGTCCATGATCGCCAGCGGCGCCATGGCCTCGCGCTGGGCGGTGATGAGAGCCGCTGGATCCGGCCGCCCTTGTCCCAAAGCAGTCAGCGACACTCCGGCCGTGATCAACAGGAGCGCAAGCGCAATTAGAAAATGTTTGAGCATAACTGTCCCTCCTCGAACCTTATCTTCGGAAAGCTGAGCGAACTTTTCCGGTAATCCTGGAAACATCTTGATGCGTTCGAGTTCTCAATATCACGCAGATTGCAGGAAAAGTGAAGGCTGTGGGGCTTGGTCGCGCTTAAACAATTCTCGAGGGGTCGGACGTTGAGTGTCGAGCCTTGCTAGTATCACGGTACTTATGTACCATTGTACCGACGCCAGGGAGAGCAGATCGACCATGACTAAGACAAAAAGAACGAAGGCGCCGCTGCCAGGCGAGAAGATTCTGGTTGAGCGGGTTCAGACCGGCGTGCGTTTGGAAAAGCGTTTGCTCAAGGTCCTGAAGGGACTGGCTGAATACCACGATATGACGCTCGGCGATCTGTTGGAAGGCATCGTGCTGCATGCCTTTGATGGCCGGCATCCGTTTGGCGATGAAACCCGTCGACGCATCGCGGACCTCAAGCGGATCTACAAATTGGATCTGGACGCTGACGCGAGTCATCGGTTGCTGGAAGCTGAAGATCGAGAAACAGTAACGAAGCGTGCCCGGCAAAAGCGGAAAAAATTAGTACGCCGATGATGGATGAAGAGTTGATCGAGCGCTTCGAGAATTGCACGCTTTCCGGCGAAAGCTTTCATCACCGGGACCACATCAAGGTCGTGTGGCTGTATCTGAGCTGCAATTCAGTGCTGAAAACACTCAGCAGGTTTTCCAAAGGCTTGAAGCGCCTGGCCGCCGCAAACGGGAAGCCCAATCTCTATCACGAGACAATCACCTGGGCGTATGTCTTCCTGATTAATGAACGAATGCAGCGAAATAGGGGCGAACAAAGCTGGGCAGAGTTTGTTAACTCAAACTCCGACCTGTTCGATTGGCGGGACAGCATTCTCAAGTCTTATTACCAGGACGATACGCTCCGCTCTGAGATGGCCCGCAATGTATTTGTGTTCCCGGACAAGCTTTCCACCCACTCGTCCATGTGAGAACGGTGAGACGTGGGTCGTAATGTATTTTGAGAATGGAGTTGATCTCATTAGATCTTTCGGATGAGCGATTACCAGAAACCCGTTTGAACGGTTTCCCGATTCCACAACCCACTCTTGTCACCTAATGAGAAATATTGAGATATATTGAGATTCTAGTACCGAGCCGTAAACTCCACCGGCCTCTTTACTCTCGGCCAACTGCTTAGATCTTCCTGGCCACGTCGCCGACGCGGATCACTCCCGCCTGGACTACCTTTGCGTTGATACCGCGGAGATGGAGTTGTTTTCCCAGGGGTGAGTTAACGAACCTCATCGCTTCCAAACCGAAACGCGCCACGAATTTCTGACAGCCAAGATGAGGCGGCGGAGTTACCTCGATTACACCCGAGCCCAACGACAACCGCGTACCGGCAGGCAGGTTCTCCGCGCTCAGATCCATGTTAACAAAGAGCTGATCTCCGGCCAGTTGCCAGCGATTCCTATCCGGAGCGACCAGAGCGATCACTCGAGCACTCATGATATTCAGTTGCATCTCCGGATTTGGCGATCCGTCCGGCGTGGTCGTGCTGCGCCGTCTTTTCCAACTGTCACCCACCAAACCTTCGTCCAAACGAAGTTCACCTTCGGCCAGTATTTCGCGATCATTGACTCCCGGCCTTCGCACGATCAATTCCAAAACGCCTTCATCTTTGGGCGCTCTTCGAATTTCATCCAAACCGGCTTCCAGCTCTGACATTGTCAGATGTTTTATGCCGGTCGCAAACTCAAGTAACGAGCTGCTCATATAAGCTCTCGGTGCCTCTTTCCTGCCAGGATCGGCCCGCCTCAGATTCTACTATGGAGTTCGAATTCTGGAAGAGTGGCCGGCGACGATTTGCCAGCGACCCTGCCGCCACACAAAGACGTCAGTGAACCGGCTTTGGCCAGTGACCGCCGATATCGCGTTCCAACTGCATCAGAGCATTCTCTTCCCAACCCTTCTCCCAGCGGGAGAAGGGCTGGCGTCGAACTCGTCCTGCAATTTCTTTGGCGCGATCAGTCGCCAGGCTTCGTGTATATGAAAAGCCAGCTCATTGTCCCCGATGCGAGGAAGGTCGATGCCCACCCAGCCGCTACTGCCAACGTAAGGCGGCCGGTAAAACTTTTCCGGGCTTCGTTCGATCAGCATCTCCTGGATTCCTATCGCCGCAGGTATCACTACCGCAATGTGCCCGTCGTTGTGGTGGTTATTTGAGCACATCGCAAACACCTTCTTGACGAAGAAGGTGGGTTCGCCATGCGAGAGTTTTTCCGTAGCGCCAGGCAGCGCGAGACAAATCCGCCGCACTCGCTCGATATGTTTTTCGCCCTTATCGGGCTTTAGTTGTTTGGTCATTCGTTTCAAAGGCATTCCCGGATCTCCGGCGCAAACCGAGTCAATGTCATGTCTCTGGAGTTATTGTTTCAATGTGATTTCCAAAGTGAAATCGCCTTCAGTCAAACCGTTTGCGCCGGCGATGCCAATAAAGACTTTGTACGAGTTTCCAATCGCATTGAACCGGATCGAACGCGCACTTGTTTGAGTTTGACCGCGCTTCGGATAATCCCATTCATGGTCGGCTTCGCAGGTCACACAGGATCGCAAGTTCTCCGGAAGAATTACTTTGTTCGGCGCGATCTGATAGCCGTAGATACTCAAATCTGTACGCTCGTTTTTGGGTTTCACGGTGACGGTCATAATCGAATGCGGCGGTAGTTCCGTCACAAAAAAGACGTGATTCCCAGTGAACTTCGCGTTTTGCGTCGCGGGGAAACAAGCGTTTGAACTCATTGAAGCCCACGCCAGACTTTTGAGCTTTACGCCGTCTTTCAACGAGCCTTCGACAGTGGATGTCTGATTCGCAACGCTTTGTACCGTATGAACCGTCGGTTGTTCCTGGGCGAGCACCTTGCCACACAAACCGAGTGTCATAAAAAGAACAACTGGAAGCAAAACACTTTTTCCTCTCATGAGGTTTTCTCTCCTTCAAGTTTTTGCGTCAATCAGGCCTTGTTGCTGAGGTCAGCCCACGACACTCGTCCTCCTGCTGTAGCGCCAGGCTTCGCGCTTACTCGGCCCTTCAATCCTGTCCGTTCAGCGCATAGGCCACCAGCCGATTATCTTGCGAGACAAAAAGTAACTGAACTATTTCATCACTGAGAAAACGATCGTCCGGCGCGCTCATGCGGATCGAGCGCTCGGTTGCTCCGGTGTTGACGTTGACGCCAGCCAACCCATTGCCACGCCCGAGGTCCGTATAGAAGTACATCCACTCCCCACGCAGCGCTGCTAACCGCCGCGTGCGCAATAGAAAACGCGACAACCGCTCGATCTGATGAGCGGGATCGAGACGGTCGAGCAGTCGATCTTCAACATCTGCTGACCGCGCGTCAATTGCAGGGCGCGGGATAGCGACCCGCGGGCGCGAAGCCGTTACCTCGCGCGCGCGCGCCAGGATTCCGTAAGTCGCGATCCGCTCGCGCGCATATTCGCCGGCCCGGTTTCTGGCATATTCGCTCGCCTTGTTTGCCGCCAGTGTGGTGAGACTGGGCAGCGCCTCATGCAAAGTCAGACCCGTGCGCAATCCATTCAAAGTGTTGAGCAATTGCACTCCGCGAAAAGCAGTCGAGGCGGCGCTGCCGTAGCGGAAATAGAGAGCGGCTGCGCGGGCAGAGATTGCCGCCACCGTTCGCAGCAGACCACGCCCCGGAGGATTGTGACGCGATCGCCATACATTGCCGCCGGTCTTTAGATCAAACGCAGCGATTTCGTTCTTGCCGCCCACCACGGCGTCGCCCCGTTCATTCACCAGCACGAAGGCAGCTTTTTCCACTTGATGCGAAATCTTCGTGCGGCGCTTTCCGGTCCGCGCGTCGATGACGATCAGGTCGTCGCGATCAGCCACGATCAGGGTGGCAGCATCGGGCATCACCACGTTGGTGATTCCTTTGTCGGCCCCTTTGTAGCGCCACAGGACTTTTCCTTTTTCCAGATCGATTGCGCTGACCCCGTAAGGTCCGCGCTCAACTGTTTCACCGTCTTCCAGGCGCGCGAATTGACCGCCCGTGCGCGCGTACAGCACGTCGTGCGTCAGAATCATCTCGGGTACTGAGCCGAGATCTTTTGCTTCCCAAACTTCGTCGCCGTCCAGGCGCGAGATAGCGCGCACTTTTCCTCGTCCTGAAGTGTAAATATTGCGCTCGTCCGCAACCGGATCGGCCTCAGTCAGCGCCAACCCTTCTTCATTCACCCGGAACTTGTCGCGCTGCCGTTCGCGTCCGGTGTGCGCGTCCAATGAAGTTAAGCCCTCGTAGAAGAGGTACAGACGATTGTCGAGAAAGACAGGCGGACGATAGCTGTCGAGGGTGTAAGGAACTTCGTCGTTGTCGTTCCAGCGCGCCGGCATCATCTCGACTTCGCTTTCGAGTTCGCGTTTCCAAAGCTCTTCGCCGTTGGTGATGTCAAAAACGTGAATGACTGGCTTGCGCTTAAAACCTGCTTTGGCTTTTCCGCGCGCGTCGCGCACCAGGATGACGGCCAGCAGGTTCGCATTCTGATCGAGGGCCATCTGCATCACGGCGCCGCGCACTTTGTCGCTGCGCCAAAGTGGAGAGCCGGTCATCAGGTCGAGGGCTTCGACGCGCGTCTTGCTGCCGGACTCCAGATTCAGCAGTACGATGTCCGTGCCGGACACCGGCGCGACGTCAGTTTCATCGAGCTTCACATTCTTGCGCCGCCACAGAACGTCGCCGGTCTCTCCATCTACAGCGTAGAGAGATTTCTCAGTGCCGACGATCAGCACGCCCAGCTCGGTCGACTGATAGAAGCGCACCTTGCCATCGAGTTTCGCCGCCCAACGCTCAGCCGCCATGACGGCAGTCGAGGCCGTGGAAAGTAAGAGCAGGATTAGAAGAGCGCCGAGGTGGCGGATGGCTGATGATGTTTTGCGAATAGACATTGATTAAAGAGTCTCTGTTTAAGAATAGGTGTTTTGATTTGACTGGTCGTTGTGGATCCGGGGCGGGTGAATTATAGAAGGGAACTACGCGCCGGAACAATCCCTTCTTAATGCACGCCAATTCGTCCACTCGTATGTTACCTTGATCCACCACTCGTTTTTTCGGAGGAGGTTCTCAATGCAGCGCCTGCGTAAGGTCTCGTCCGTTATCACCACGTCGCTAATCATAATGTTGTGTTCCGTAAACGAGAGCCAACCAAAGAAGCATGGGCACTGAATCCAGGACCGCAATTTTCGCCGCGATCGCCGGCAATCTGGCCATCGCCGCGACCAAATTGACTGCCGCTTTTTTTACGGGCAGCTCAGCAATGCTTTCTGAGGGCATTCATTCCCTGGTAGACACAGGTAACGGCGGACTGTTGCTACTCGGTTTGCGCAAGAGTCAGAGACCGGCCGACGCCACTCACCCATTCGGCCACGGCAAAGAACTCTACTTCTGGTCGCTGGTGGTAGCGATTGTGATCTTTGCGCTCGGCGGCGGCATGTCAGTCTACGAGGGCGTTACTCACCTCTCTCATGCACAGTTGCATGACCCGACCTGGAATTATGTGGTGCTCGGGTTCGCCATCGTCTTTGAAAGTCTCTCATTCTATTTTGCCTACCAGGCATTCCGGAAAGAGATGAGCGGCCAGGGAGTATTTAAGACGATCCGAGCGAGCAAAGATCCGACGACATTCACGGTCCTCTTCGAAGACACGGCGGCTTTGCTGGGGCTGGTCGTCGCTTTTCTGGGAATATTTCTGGGACATCAACTTAACAATCCTTATCTGGACGGGGTGGCGTCGATCGTCATCGGAGTCATCCTGGCGGTGGTAGCGGGCTTTCTGGCCTTCGAAAGTAAGGGCTTGTTAATAGGAGAAGGCGTCGATCCCCGGGTGCTGGCAAGTATTCGCTTGATCGCCGGCGCCGACCCGGCGGTGGAGGAAGTCAGGAAGTCGCTCACGATGCACTTTAGTCCAAACGACGTGCTGCTCACTTTGGATATACGCTTCAAAAAACAGTTGACTGCGGAGAAAATCGCGGCCGCGGTCGATCGACTGGAAAAGAAGATCCGAGATCAGCACCCGGAGATAAAACATATCTTCATCGAAGCCAAGTCTCTGACCGAGGCATAGTCCGATGGTCGTTGGCGTGCTTGTTTTGGATGTTGATAAAAACTATTACTTGACCTCGTTGGTATGATCGCCTAATGCAGGATGCGAAAAGGGCGTGTTGGAGACAAGAGCCAAGGGTAATCCATCGGTTTGCAGAACCGCCGACGTTAGAACGGAGCAATTGTTTTCGTGGTTCCAGATCTAAACCATTCGATGGCAGTGTTTAGGTCATCAGTCCAGTCTTCGTTCGCTTCTGTCGGAATGGGCTGCATTACCTGTATGAGTTCTGAATCTTTAGCGCGTGGAAGGAGCCAAGCGCCGACCGTATAGACAAATTCATTCCACTCGTTGGAGGACGGCTGCATCGAAACCGCCAGGATGTCGAACTCTCCGAAGCGATAGGGCCTTGTAGGCCGCCCCGTCACCGAATTTACGCCGGTCCGTGTGCGTTGTACCTCAACCACGAATTTTCCTTTGCGGATCAGTGGGTTGCCAGCCTGTTTCCGCTGCATCTTGACTTGAATGTTGACTGGTCCGACGCCATCCTCGATTAGAAAATCATAGGGGGCGTCACCAACGTTTTCGATGACCTTCCATCCTTCAAATTTTGCAAGCACTTCTATTAGGAATGCGACCTCCGAGATGATGCCCCGGACACCGCGTAGCGTTATGTCGTTAGATCGGTCAATGGCTTCGAGGATTATTTCCGCTGTGGTGTTCAGTTTCGCTTCTATAGCGTGAATGGGTATCGACTTGCGAAGGTACCTGAATACTTCAAGGCGCTCTTCAGGAGAGCACTGTTCGAGGAGTTGAATGACTTCGTCTCTTTTCGTCATCAATGCGTTGGATCAATCGGCACTAGGGGCATTACAATCACCATACCCGCGAGAGACTATGATTTGAAGATCGGCCTAGTGTAAGCTACTCGATGTCCGCTTGACTAGAACCATGAATATGTCAGCTTCAAAACCCCAGCTTTCGTTTCCATCCCCGTTCAAAAGAATCTTTGTTCCCGGCTTTGAGCCCTATTACTACACAGACCTAGGCGCCGCGTACCTTGAGGATGCACTTAATGTCCTCCGATCTCTCGCAGACTCCTCAGTAAATGCAATTATCACCTCTCCCCCGTACGCTCTTCACTTCAAGAAGGAATATGGGAACGTCGATAAAGCAGATTATGTTAAGTGGTTCCTCCCGTTCGCTTACGAGTTCTTTCGAGTACTTAAAGACGATGGGAGTTTCATTCTGAATATCGGTGGTAGCTACAACAAGGGAGTACCTACACGGTCCCTCTACCTCTACAAGCTCTTAATCGAGCTTGTCGAGACGGTGGGTTTCCAGCTGGCTCAGGAGTTCTTTTGGTTCAACCCGGCAAAGCTACCCATGCCGGCAGAGTGGGTAACGGTTCGGAGAATCCGCGTTAAAGACGCTGTAGAGCATATATGGTGGCTCGGTAAGACCGCATGGCCCAAGTCCAGCAATCGGAACGTTCTCAAGCCCTACAGCGACGACATGCTACGGTTGAATATGCGAGGTGTAAGAGCAACTGTGCGACCGTCGGGGCACAATATTAAGTCAAGCTTTGACAAGATCGTCGCGGGAGGAGCGATACCGCCAAATGTATTTGAAGACGCTCCGGATGACTTTCTAAAGTTTGGAAACAATTCGGCGAACGATGTCTACACGATGCGTTGTAAGGAAGCGGGCGTGAAGATACACCCGGCACGGTTTCCCGCGTCCTTACCGGACTTCTTTATGAGGTTCTTGACCGATGAAGGTGATGTTGTGTTAGACCCTTTCGCCGGCTCGAACACGACGGGGGCTGTCGCCGAGAACCTGAACCGCCGCTGGCTCGCTACGGAGACCGTTGCTGACTACCTCAACGCCAGCAAGTTCAGGTTCGATCTCGAATGAACACCGCCGAACAACAATTCGCCTGAACTCTAAGGCCTCCGTCTATTTTTTCTTCGCCAGGAACTCGTCGGCTGCGGCTCGTGTTTCTTCCGCGCTCTGCTCTTTCAACTGTTGGTTGATGCCCCACTCGTGCCCGAAGGGATCGAGGATCTTTCCGTAACGCCCGCCCCAGAACATGTCCTGCACCGGCATCAGCACTTGCGCGCCGGCGGCCACAGCCCGCCCGACGAGTCCGTCGGCGTCGTCGACCATCAGCGTGACGCGCACGCAGGTTCCGCCACCCAGGGTCTGGGGAGTTTTGACTGTACCGCCTTCGTCCTGACCAAATTCATCGCTGAGGAAACACTTGTGCCCGTCGAGAATTATTTCGCCGTGCATCAGCCGTTTGCCGTCCGGCGCCATCATCTGGTGTCCCTCTTCCGCGCCAAAGACTGATTTGTAGAATTCGAGCGCCGCGAGTCCATCGGAAACGCATAGGTGGGGAATGAATTGATCTTCTCTCATAGTCTGCTCCTTGATGAAATCATCACAACTGCGAAGCAATCGCTTCCGCAGCTTCTTTCGATGTAACAACGGAAACGATTTCAAAATCAACCAGATCCTGCCAGCGGTTAATCCACTGCTGCAGTAGTTTAGGGTCGTCGCACTCCATCAACTGAAAACATCTGCCGAGGTCGGGCTCAACCCAGCTATCAACGTACTTCAATCCA
>JBGPWS010000193.1:0-8903 GCA_041492345.1 Pyrinomonadaceae bacterium
CACTCGTAGATTATTGGCGATGCCGCCGTGCGTCAGGGCTTCGCGCAGAGACTTATACGAATCCTCCAGCTCGACATACTTGCCGACGATTGCGATCGCGGTTTCGCCCGCTGAAGGTTCGCGCACCGTCGAGACCAGCTTGCGCCACGCCGTCAGGTCGACCGGCGCCGCCACTTCATTCAAGTGCAGCGACGAAACGATCAGTTCGTCCAGGCCCTGATCGTGAAAAGTCAGCGGCACATTATAGATGGTGTCGACATCCTGGGCGCTGATCACCGCCGATTCCTTGACGTTACAAAAGAGCGCAATCTTTGAACGCAGATCGTGCGACAGCGGCCGGTCTGATCTACACAACAGCACGTCGGGCGCAATACCGATCTCGCGCAGCTCGCGCACTGAGTGCTGCGTCGGCTTTGTCTTCAGCTCGCCCGCGGCCGCGATGTAAGGCACCAGCGTCGCATGAATAAACAGGGCGTTCTCCCGGCCTTCTTCGTTGCCCATCTGACGAATCGCTTCGAGGAAGGGCAGGGATTCGATGTCGCCGACCGTCCCGCCGATTTCCACAATCACGACGTCTGCTTCGCCGTTCGGCGTGACCGCGCGTATCGCCTCTTTGATTTCGTTGGTGACGTGGGGAATAACCTGGATCGTCTTGCCGAGATAGTCGCCACGCCGCTCTTTCTCGATCACCGAAAGATAGATGCGGCCGGTGGTCCAGTTATTCGCCTGCGAAAGATGCGCGTGCGTGAAGCGCTCGTAATGACCGAGGTCGAGATCGGTTTCCGCGCCATCATCCGTGACGAACACTTCGCCGTGCTGGAACGGCGACATCGTGCCTGGATCGACGTTGATGTAAGGATCGAGCTTGATCAGCGTCACTCGCAACCCGCGCGCTTCAAGCAGAGATCCGATCGAAGACGCAGCCAGACCCTTGCCCAAACTCGAAACCACGCCACCTGTCACGAAGATGTATTTCGGCATCGTTCACTCCTTAAAATCCTTAATAGGACCTGTAGGTCATGTAGGACCTATTCTTTTTTTTCCCGCTTCCGGTGGATCGTCTGGCTCTTCTTCGTCGTCATAAATTCCCCGGCGCAAATCCTGTTGGACCTCAGCTGCTTTCTTGGCGGACGGGTCGAGGATCTGCTGCAACCCCATCAACCCTGCTGTCATCACGCCGGCGCCTTCTTTTCTGCGCCGCTCAAACTCGTCTTCGTCTTTCACGTCGTACGGCTTGGTGATTTGATTGAGGAGGAGCAACCCGCCCACAATCACGAGCGCGATAATTCCAAGTCCAATCCAATCGGCGGCGCTCATCTACTCCTCATCGACTCAATCACCTTAGCTGGTTACCAGCTCAGCATGGCGCTCGACAATCGCGCGCACACGTTCCAGATCTTCAATCGTATCGACTCCAATCGACGGCGACGCGGCCTCGACCACCTTGATTTTCACCCCGCGTTCCAACGCGCGCAACTGCTCGAGCGATTCTGACGCTTCGGATTTCGATTGCGGCCAGCCGGCGAATTCCAAAAGGAAATCGCGGCGGTACACATACAGGCCCGTGTGCTTTCTAAAAGCAAAAAGCAGCGCCGGAGTGTTCCTGAGCGCTGCTTCGATCGAGCCATGTCGCGTTACGTCCTGATTAGGCCACGGGATCGGATTACGCGAAAAAGAAGTGGCGTAGCCGTCGTCGTCAATAACGACTTTAACCACCGCTGGATTCAGCACCTCGGCGGCTTCGACAATCGGTTCAGAAGTTGTAGCCATCAGGACTTCTCGGTCTGCCTCAAGCTCCTTCACCGCGCGATCGATTGTCTCCGGCTCGATCAGAGGCTCGTCGCCCTGCACATTGACGATGATCTCAGCCTCGAGATTACGCGCTACTTCAGCGACCCGGTCGGTGCCACTCGCATGATCTCCGCGGGTCATCATCGCTTCGAAGCCGGCCGCCGTAACGGTGTCGAAAATCCTTTGGTCGTCCGTGGCCACAATCGCCCGCGCTACGCTACGCGCCGCCAAAGCCCGTTCCGCTACCCACAGAATCAGTGGTTTGCCTGCGATCTCCAATAAAGGCTTGCCGGGCAGACGTGTGGAACTGTAGCGAGCGGGGATGATTGCGACTGCAATTTGTTTGGAATTTTTGCCCGTGGGATCCACGGGATTACACGTTAGCGCGGTAATGATAGCGGTGTCAATGCGCGGATTGATGTAGCGTAAACTTTAGTTTGCGCACGCAAGCTGGCAGCTTGCGTTACACGCCTCAACGCTTGCTGATAATAAAAGTCGGGACCATGCCGCCGCCTGAGGTGACATTAGCCAGCTCGTTCGAAGACAGGCGCGTGAACGCCGACCCAACTTTGCCGTTGAAAAGAAGTGGATCGAGATCTACTAACTGCTCGGCGAAAGCAATCGTGCCGGCAGTCGTCAGCGCGGGAAACACTTCGCGCGCAGTGGGCACGCGCTCCTGGACGACATAATCACCGTTCGCGAGGGCGTTATGAATGGCTTCGTCCCATCCAATCTCATCCGTATTCCAACCGATGTAGATTCCGTGTCCACCGTAGTCATCATTTGGCTTGAGCACCAACCGTTCGCGTCGCTCGCCGATGAACTCCAGCAGATCGATCTCTTCGCCGTAGTAATCGCTCTTCCCTGGGCGCACCTTCCGCGTCCAGGGAACGTGGCCGGTGATCATGGCTCTTTCATCTTCGCTGAAGAGCGACGAGTGCCGCGCGTCAGTGAGAACTGCAAACAGCGCTTTCTTGTGAATGATCTTCGAACGAAAACTATTTACCATGCAGATTGCCCGCGCGCGATAAGCGTCGAGCAGCGCCGGATACTGATTCATGATTGGCAAGTACTCATTGACCAGCAGACGCTTGTAGACAATGTCGATTTCAAATTCACCGGCCCGCAGACGCCCGTTGCTAAACACGAGTTCTTCCGGCGCGGCAATAATTGAAGGATACCCTTCGGCTTCAAAGTACTCGCGAAACAACTCAAATTCTTTCTGCGTCGGCATGCCTTTCAGATCGACAATCGCGATGTGCGGTGCCTGATCCGGACGCCGGCCGAGGAATTCTTCATAGCAATCCACGAGCAGCTTCAGCATCAGTGGGCGGCCTTCAAATCGCCGCAACCTGTAAGTTTCGGCAAACCGCTTCATCACCGGAAGCTGTTCAAAGATCTCGAACGCGGCGTCGGCATAAGCAATGCCCGCCGGACTCTCCCCATTCAACTCGACAAAGCTATACGCTTCGTCAGTAAGAAATGAATCAAGCCGCGCCGTCGGTGAAACCGCGCGATAGCCCGGATCGATTTGCGCCAGTTCGCGCTCAATCTCAGTCAAGCCGAGTTCATCGAGCAAGGACGAGTCCAAAACGGCCGCGTCCTTGACCTTCTCGATCGCGCTCCAAACGGTCTCACAAACCTGCCGCACGCGCGCGAAATCTTCTTCGGTGACAAAGTGCGGCCGCAAATAGGGCGACAGCCGCCGCCCGCCAAACATGAGCCGGGCGCGTTCGAGGCCCTCGTCAAGCAGGGTCAACGAACTCTGCGCGAGTTCGTCGTCGGCCAGCAGATCGTGATAATGGGCGACAGCTTCGCTCAGCATAATCCAGTCTCAAGAAAGTTGGGGATGGTAAAGCGGCGCCAAGGGTAGCACATCTCCAATCTCTAACCTTTGGCCCGCGGCACTTTGAGTGTCAGCTTGATGACCACTCCGTCGCGGATCAAATCGTCAGCCTTGCCCGGATAGAGAAGACCGAAGTCTTTCCGATTGATCGCGAAGTCGGCATCGACTGACACGCTATCGGGCACGACCTGAATAATCGCCGGAAACGTGATCGATTTCTTTATTCCGTGCAGCTCGAAGTTTCCCGTCACGTTGTGGGTGGCGCCACCGGCGCTGCTCGGTTCAATCTTCGTCGAGGTGAAAGTCGCTTTCGGATACTTGGCCACGTCGAAGAAATCGGGCGTCTTGAGGTGCTTTGTAAGGTCGTCTTCATCGGTGACCACCGAAGCTGTCTCGATATCGATTGTCACTTGGCTGTCTTGCACGCTATTCCCAACAAGATTGATAGCGCCACCGAATTGCTTGAAGGAACCATTGTGACTCCTGGTGACTTTGGCGGCGACGAATTCCACCTTCGAGTTTTGCGCCGAGATCGTGAGCACTTCACCGTCCGCCGGCTTCGTGGAGGTTTTCTCAGGCTCGGCATTCGCGACCGTGGCCTTGGGCTTGTTCGCCGCCGGATTCGCGCAACCATAAGTTAGCAGCGCAATCAGAATAACGATGCCTATAGTCAAGTAACGTCGCATATTTTCTGTTCCTCTACTAGCGTCTCAATTTGATTTCCTCTCGGCGATGAAGCCCGAGCGACAGTAGCATTATCGCAGCTTCTCTAACGAGCCGCATTCATGCGGCTTTCTCGACGGTTTACTAGCCCAGCCGTTTTACGGCTGGGTAAAGCGGCGTCATGAATTCTTGAGGGGGCTTCAGCCTCCTTCAGTCCGTTCCCGGCCTTTAGCCTGCCTGGCAGTGGCGGCTAAAGCCTGGATCGATCCAGGAAGCACGCTGAAGCGCGCTCTTCCCTCATCGTCGCCCTCACACCCCGGCCGTCGAACGGCCGGGCTAGTAACCCTTCGGGTAAAGACCGATGAATCGGTCTTAGAGCACAAGCCTCTTTTCTTGCCCGAAAAACAGGTAGCTACACAAGCCCTACAAATACGAAAGCCACCAATCACGTCTGCGCGCCTTCACGCCGGCGAACCATTTGCAGAGCGGATAGAGCAGCAGCACGCCGGCAATCCAGCAGACGTAAACAACCCAGAGACGGAATCCGACGCCCGCCGGTGGAGGGCTGCCGAACTTGTCGATAGGGCTTGCGAATTGGTAAGCGACCGGCTGTCCCGCGATCAAACCCGCAACTATCGCTATCAGGTGTGCCGTGTACCACTGAAGCAGATAGAAAAACAAAGGCACGCGACCGAATGTGACGAAGGCATTTCGAAATCGAGCGAGCAGAGACACTCGCACCGAAGCGAGCACGCCACTTGAATCAAACCACCACAGCACTAACATCGCCGGTCCCAACGTCATTAGTAAGAACTGGAGCGATGGCGGATATTTCGTCGTATCTAAGAACGAGAGCACAGTGAACACAACGTTCTTTTGTTTTGACCAGTGGGCTGGATCGCCATAGACGTCTACAGCGCGAATAAAGATAAACAGCCAGGTGGCGATCACCCCGAGCCACAGTAACCAGCGCCGTCGCTGCGCAGCATCTCTCTGATATAGAGAGCCAAAGGCGTAGCCGACAGCCATGACTCCGACCCACGGAATCAAGTTATATACGACGATCACAACAGGACTGGGAAAACCGAGAACCGGGAATAACGAGAAGGGCTGGTGCAGAATCATCCAAAGCTTTGCGCCGAAACCCGGCACCGGACTACCGGGCCCCTGCCATCCCTGCACCTGGAACCGATCCAGCAGGTTGTGTAAGGCGATCATTACGATTCCGAACCCGGCGGTTACCTTTAGCGGCAGATGAATCAACGCCGCGAGAACGATCATCGACGCGCCAATCACCCAGATCACCTGCAGAAAACCAAGGAACCGATAATCAAAGCTGAAGAAGACTCCCACCCGGACAACCGTAAGCTCGAGCAGGATTAGCCACAGTCCACGGGTTACCAGGAATTTCGACAAGTTGCGTTTACTCTTGCCACGGGCCAACTGAAGATAAGCTCCCGTTCCGGCGAGAAAGACAAACGCCGGCGCACAGAAATGCGTGATCCAGCGCGTGAAGAAAAGCGCCGTCGTGGTCTTGGTCAAATCAGTCGGATCAAACAGGAGCGCGCTTGAGTGAACAAAGTCGCGCGTGTGATCCAGCATCATGATTACCATCACGATGCCGCGAAGGAGATCGATAGAATCGACCCTTGACCGGCCAGGCCCGCGCACTCCAACGGAAGATGATGGCGGCGCGTCAACATTTTGACCGGCGCCGCTTACTTCTATGGGAAGACTGGTGCTCATCGTTGGCTTCCTTGCCGCGCCAAAAGACCGGTTGGTCAGTTGAGTGTGATTTCGCGGACTGTCAGGATCTCCTGAAGTGCCCGCAGCGCAGCGATAGTTTCCTGCTTAACACCCGCGTCGATTTCGATCACCGCCATTGCTTCCCCGCCCCGCTCGCGCCGGCCGAGATGGAACGCGCTGATGTTTATGCCTTGCTCACCGAGAATTGTGCCCACGCGACCAATCACGCCGGGAACATCGCGGTTATGCATCACGAGCATGCGCCCGCGCGGGGTCGCTTCGAGGCGAAAGTCATTTATTTCAGTGATGCGTCCTTCGCGTTCTCCAGCGGCGATTCCGAACACCGTGCCCGACGCCGTTTGCTCTCCGCCTTCACACACCACCCGCGTGCGAATCGCCGGGGCCATGTGGCCGCCACGCACGTACGAAGTTGTGACCGTAATGCGGCGCTCTTCGGCGATCACAAATGCATTAACGACATTGACGCGCGCGCTGACGTCGCGCAGCAAGCCGGCGAGAAACGCACGCGTCACGGGCGCGGCATCGAGCTCGACCATTTCGCCGGCAAACTCGAGCCGCACTTCTCGGACAGCGCTGTCCACCAGCTGCGCCTGGAAACGGCCCAGGCTTTCAGCCAGCGCCAGGTAAGGTTGCAGCACGATCAATTCCTGTGCTCCCAACGCGGGCACGTTGACGGCGCCCCGCAACGCGCCGGTCAGTAAATAGTCGCGCATCTGCTCGGCAACGGTAACGGCGACGCCTTCCTGCGCTTCAGTTGTCGAAGCCCCAAGATGCGGAGTCACGATCACTTCCTCCAGACCAAGCAAAGGATGATCGGGTGACGGCGGTTCTTGTTCGAAAACATCAAGCGCTGCGCCCGCGATAGTCCCCGACTTGATCGCCTGATAGAGTGCCGACTCGTCAACCAATCCTCCGCGGGCACAGTTAATAATGCGCGCGCCCTTTTTCATTTTGGCGAACGCCTGGGCGCCAATCAGACCCCGGGTTTCAGAAGTCAACGGCGTGTGGACGGTAAGAAAGTCAGCCCGCGAAAATACTTCATCCAGCGAAGCCGATTCGATTTCCAAATCTCGCGCCTGGTCCGGCGCGATAAAAGGATCGTGTCCGACGATCTTCATTCCAAACGCGCGGGCCCGGGCCGCCACCGCGCGCCCGATGCGGCCAAGGCCGATAATCCCAAGAGTCTTGCCTTGCAGCTCGGCTCCAATAAAGCGTTTCCGCTCCCACTTCGCGGCTTTCACACTGCTATTAGCCTGCGGTATGTTGCGCGCGAGCGCGATCAGCAAAGCTAAGGTATGCTCCGCGGTCGTAATCGTGTTGCCATCGGGCGCGTTCATCACGACGATGCCTCGCGCAGTAGCGGCCGGCACGTCAATGTTGTCGACGCCAACTCCGGCGCGTCCGATTACGCGCAGCTTGCGGGCAGTGTCCATCAAATCCGGTGTCACTCTTGTTTCACTGCGCACGACCAGGCCGTCGCTGTCTGCCAGCGCTTCGCGTAATGCATCGGGCGCGAGCCCGGTCTTCTTCTCCACCACAAAGCCCGCATCGCGCAAGGGCTGCAAGCCTTTGTCGCTCACGTCATCGGCAACAAAAATCCTGGCCTGGTTAGTAGATTCGGTAGTAGACATCGAGAAGTAGCGTGGATTATTTGATTCTTGTCTGCAAAGAGGTGTTATGGTAACAGTCTGTCGAATTTGCGTCGAGTAGTGACACAGACTTTAGGAAGCTCTGATTAACTTGAAAGTCTTCAAAGGCATCAACCACAGCCGCGGAGCGGCAAAAGATCTGTAGCCCACGGCGCCAGCCGTGGGTGTCGGTTGTGGCCCACGAGATAGCCGCAGAGCGGCGAAACTCGAAATGACAATCAACCGGGTTTCGCTCCTGCCGGGGCTGGTTGCTCTGGGGTTCTTTTCCTCACGCCATGGGCTACAGATCTTTTGCCGCTCCGCGGCTCGTTGACGCCGATCGCGGCCCAATTCATCGACGCGATCGCTGAACGCAGGAAAGCGAGGAGATGTCATGGAAATTTTCGTTTATCGGGAAGGCAGCGATGCGGTCGAAGAGGGGTTTACGGTGGAACAGCTCGCCGATCTGTTGAAGAATGACAAGGCCCTAATCTGGGTCGATATGGAGGGGCCTTCCGAGGCGGATGATCTGGTGCTCCTCGACACCTTCCATTTTCATCCGCTGACAGTTGAAGACTGCCGCGCCAACCGCCACCATCCAAAAGTCGAAGAGTTTCCCGACTATCTATATTTCATCGTGCACGCCGTCCGCACCGATGCCAGCGCAGAGCGTTTCAATACGATTGAGCTCGACGGCTTCATTGGACGTAATTACGTGCTCACTTATCACCACGACAGGTTCGCCAGCATTGACAAGGTCAAGCAATCAGTTCGATCCAGTCCGGTCATTTGCCAGCGCGGGGCGCCTTTCCTGCTGCACCAAATCATTGACAGCATCGTCGATGATTACCTGCCGGTGATGGACGGCTTTGACGAGCAAATAAATGATCTGGAGGACGACATTTTCACCTTGCATCGTCCCAGCGATCACATCCTCGAACAAATTCTGAGACTCAAACGCAGCGTCTTGCGTCTGCGGCGCATATCTTCAAAGCAGTTGGAAGTTCTGTATCGTATGAGCCACGGCCAGTTTCAACTTATCTCCGGGCCGGTGCTTCCCTTCTTTCGCGACATCTACGACCACCTGGTCCGAGTAACCGATTTGGCCGAGAGCTATCGGGACCTCATCAGCGGTTCCCTGGAAGCCTATCTGTCGGTGGTGTCGAACCGGCTGAACGAGATTATGAAAGTGCTGACGATCTTCTCGG